>CASESB010000051.1 GCA_949290475.1 uncultured Bacillota bacterium | reverse complement strand
GCCCGCCGCATCCCTACTCTGCTCTGCTTCGAAGTGCACCGCATCCGCAGGCATCACACGTCCATCATGATAATTTCCCGCGCCTATCACCGGCAGGTGCGATAATATAACGGATCGCACAAATAACATGCAGGTAAAAAGCAATCATGAAGTAGTCATAAATCAGTCATGCGACAGTCATAAACCAGATATCAATCATATACAAACCAACAAAAGGAGTGATATAGATGGCGCTTATAAGATGTCCTGAATGCGGACGCGAGATCTCGCAGTATGCGGAAAAATGTCCGGGCTGCGGCTGGCCTGTCAGGCTCGATGCCGACGGTCAGACGGATGCCCGCCGTCAAAGACCGGCAGAATCCAATAAAACAAAGAAAGCAAAGAAAACAAAAAGAGCAGGTATATCCGCTCCACGTATGCCGCGCCGCCCCGCAGGCAAAAGGGTTGTGCATAAAACGAAGCACAAAGGAAATGTCGCCGGCACCGCTTTCATATCGGTGATTATAACGCTGCTGGTGCTGGCGATGCTGGCAGTCTGCGCATACTTTTACTTCTTCATCTACGGAGAAGAGGACAACGATTACGATCAAGACATGCAGACGGAGCAGATAGAGCAGACGGAAGAACTGCCGGAGCAGACCGAACAGGAGCCTCCGGATACGGAAAGTGAGCCTGCTGACGAGAACCCGTCCGCTGAGGATACGCAGGTCACCCCGTCCGGCAATGCTCCGGGCGATACCGCCGAAATTGCAGGCGATTAAGTAAGCAGCTTCGCGCCTGCGCCTCGGCGTTCTCGCAGAAATCGCGCCTACGCATGCGTCTCGGCAATTTCGTAGAAGTCGCATCTGCGCCTGCGCCTCGGCGATCTCGTAGAAATCGCGCCTGCGCCAGAGTCTATGTGATTTCGTAGAGACCGCGTCCGCGCCTGCGTCTCGGCAATTTCGTAGAGGCCGTATCTACGCCAGCGTCTCGGCGATCTCGTAGAGGTCGCGCCTGAATTCCGCCTTCATAGCCAGAGCCTCCGCCAGATCGTAGGCGACGATCTCGCTGCCGTTGATGCCCACGGCCTTGCTCGGTTCGTCATCGTACAGCAGCCTGACGGCCTTGGCCGACATGGTGCTGGCAAGCAGCCTGTCGCGCCCGGACGGCGTGCCGCCTCTCTGTATATAACCCGGAACTACAGAACGCGCTTCGCGCCCTGTTTTTTCCTCTACTATTGACGCCAGCTCGGAGGCGCTGATCTTCACGCCCTCGGCCTTGACGATGATGCTGTGCAGCTTTCCTGACTGCTGCCCGCGCAGCACGCGCCTGCAGACCATATTTATATCAGGCTCCACTTCAGGTACGAGGATGACGTCCGCGCCGCCGGCAAGCCCCGCGTAGAGGGCTATATCTCCGCAGTTGCGCCCCATCACCTCGACAATGGTCGTCCTCTCGTGTGCAGAGGCTGTGTCACGCAGATTCGATATCATTCCCAGCACGGTATTGACGGCCGTATCGAAGCCGATGGTGTAATCGGTATAAGCCAGATCGTTATCTATCGTTCCCGGCACACCCATGACGGTGATTCCGCGTCTGTCGAGATCAAGTCCGCCGTGAAACGAGCCGTCGCCACCTATCACTACCAAACCCTCGATGCCGAATGTTTCCAGCATATCGACGGCGTGCTTCTGGCCTTCCTCAGTCCTGAAACGCTCGCTTCTGGCCGTTCTCAGTATCGTGCCGCCTCTCTGCAGGATGTCGCCGACAGAATGCCATTCCATCCTGTTGATCTCTCCGTCAAGAAGCCCTTCGTATCCTCTCTGTATGCCGAACACCTCCATATCCATGGAAAGTGCGGTACGGACAGCCGCCCTGACTGCGGCGTTCATCCCCGGCGCATCTCCGCCGCTGGTGAGCACTCCTATACGTTTCATGATCCTCATGCCTCCTTGTAATTTCCCTCGCCTACTATATCCGTTATCTGTCTGCGGAATTCCTCGTCCGGATCCGCCCACAGCTCCCTCTGTGTCCTGAACGAACCGCCTGTCGGCATATACACTATGGCCTGGTGCATGCCGGGATGAGCCGCCATGATGTTCTTTATGTCCTCCAGCATGGATGACGCGTCTCCGTCAGGCAGTTTGATCTTGATCAGACCGGCAGGCTGCGCAGCGTCTGAGCCGCCTGTCCCGGCCTGCGCGTCTCGAGCTGATTGGGCCGCCTGGCCGGTGCGAGCTGGCTGTGTTGCCTGCGTAGCTCGAGCTGATTGGGCTGCCTGATTTTCCCGCTCAGGCGGCATGCCCTGCGCCCTCTGAGCGCCCTGGCTTCCCTGCGCTTCCGGCCGCCCGGAGGCAGCCGCCAGCTCGCGGATATCGGTGATCCTGTCGGCAAGCAGCTTCGGAGCCTCGCCCTCCTTGAAGTTGAGCGTTCCTGCTATCGACACGATCCTGTCCTCATCGACAAGATTGCCGTACCGCTCGTAAACGTTCGGGAACACCACTACCTCGGCGGTGCCGTAGAGATCCTCCATGTCGACGAAGGCCATCATCTTGTTGTTCTTCGTTATCAGCGTTTTCTTCCCGGTTATTATCCCGGCCATAACGACGTGCATGCCGTCCGTTATGTATTCGTGTTTCTCGCCGCTTTCCTCGCTTTCCAGCACCTCCGCCAGCTCCTGCGACGTGACGGATACCGACCTGGCGATCAGGTCCTCGTATTCCTTGAGCGGGTGCTCGGTGATGTAAACGCCCAGCATTTCCTTTTCCTGTGCGATCAGCGTTTCCTTATCAAAATTCCTGACCTCAGGCAGCTGCCTGGCAGAGCTGTTTTCCTCCATGGTGTCGGCGTTCGTCTGGAAGAGCGAAAGCTGCCCTTCTATCGTGTTCCTGGCGTTGGACTGCGCCGATTCCACGAGGCCCTCGTATACCGCCATGTGCGCCGCTCTGTTTTCGTCGAAGCAATCCAGCGCTCCCGCCTTTATCAGGCTTTCCAGCGCCTTCTTGTTCAGCTGATGTATGTCGAGATTGTCGATGAAATGGAATATATCCTTCGGCTTGCCCTTCTCCTCTCTGGCCTTGATGATCGCGTCTATCGGTCCTTCGCCCACGTTTTTTACTCCCATGAGGCCGAACCTGATCCTGCCGTCGACCACGGAGAACTTTTTGCTGCTCTCGTTCACGTCGGGAGGCAGCACCTCGATGCCCATCTCGGAGCAGTTGCGGATGTACTTGGCCGTCGAGGCCGCATCGCCCATCACGCTCGTCAGCAGCGCCGCCATGAACTCCACGGGATAATGAGCCTTGAGATATCCCGTCTCGTAGGCCACCACCGCGTAGGCCGCCGCATGCGACTTGTTGAACGCGTACTCGGCGAAGCTCACCATCTGATTGAATATCTGCTCCGCTATCTCGCGCGGCACGCCGTTCCTGACGCAGCCCGCTATTTCCACGGTTCCGTCCTCCGCCGTCTTGCCGTTGATGAAGTATTCCTTTTCCTCCAGCATGACGTCCATCTTCTTCTTGCTCATCGCACGTCTCACGAGATCCGATCTGCCGTACGAATAACCGCCCAGATCGCGGACTATCCTCATTACCTGCTCCTGGTACACGAGACAGCCGTACGTCACGGAAAGTATCGGCCTGAGGCTCTCGTGGAGATATTCTATGGAGTCGGGATGCTTCTTGTTCTCTATATACGTCGGAATCGAAGCCATCGGGCCCGGTCTGTAGAGCGATATGCCGGCCACTATGTCCTCGAAGCAGTCGGGCTTCAGGTTCTTCATGAACTGCGTCATGCCGCCGCTCTCCAGCTGGAATATACCCTGCGTGTTGCCCTTGGCGATGATATCGTATACTGCGGGATCGTCGTAATCCATCGACGAAAAATCTATCCTCACGCCGTGATTCTGCTCGATCATTTCCAGCGCGTCCCTGATGATGGTCAGATTGCGCAGTCCGAGAAAATCCATCTTCAGAAGCCCCAGCTCTTCTATCGTCGTCATGTTGAACTGCGTGGACAGCCCCTTATCGGCCAGATACAGCGGTACGTACTCGTCGATGTTCTCCTTGGAGATCACGACTCCGGCCGCATGCGTCGAGGCGTGCCGCGGCATGCCCTCTATGGCTCTGGCCATATCTATGACCTTCCTGGTAACAGGCTCGTTTTCATACTTGGCCTTCAGCTCCGGGCTCATCTCCAGCGCCTTGTCGATCGTCATCTTGAGCGCGAACGGTATCGCCTTGGCGATGGCATCCGTCTCCGGATAGCTGACGTTGAGCACCCGGCCTACGTCGCGCACCGCCTGCTTGGCCTTCATGGTGCCGAAGGTGATGATCTGCGACACCCTGTCCTCGCCGTACTTTTCGATGACGTAATCTATGACCTCGCCGCGTCTCTCGTAGCAGAAATCTATATCTATATCAGGCATGCTGACCCTCTCCGGATTGAGAAAACGCTCGAAGATCAGATCGTATTTGATCGGGTCGATGTCCGTTATCCGCAGCGTGTAGGCCACGATGCTGCCGGCCGCCGAGCCTCTACCCGGCCCCACCATGATGCCGTGGCTCTTGGCGTAATTTATGAAATCCCAGACGATGAGGAAATATTCCACGTAGCCCATGCTCTCTATCGTCGAAAGCTCGTAGTCGAGTCTCGCCTCCAGCTCGCCGCGCGTCTTCTCGTCACTGCCCGCATATCTCTGCTCCAGGCCCTCGCGGCACAGCTTCCTCAGGTATTCTCTGTTCGTCATACCGTCAGGGGCTGTAAAGTCCGGCAGATGCAGCTCTCCGAATTTAAAGGAAACGTCGCACCTGGCCGCTATCTCGGCCGTATTGTCGCAGGCCTCCGGCGTATTGGCGAATATCTTGCGCATCTCGTCCTCCGACTTGAGGTAGAACTGGTCGTTGGAAAACCTCATCCTGTCCTCATCGTCCACGGTAGCTCCCGTCTGGATGCACATCAATATATCCTGAGCCTCGGCATCCTCACGTCTAACGTAATGCACGTCGTTCGTGGCCACAAACGGGATGCCCGTCTCCTGATGCAGACGCTTCATATCAGGCAGGATCCTGGCCTCCTCCTCCAGCCCCTGATCCTGGAGCTCGAGGAAAAAGTTGTTCTCGCCGAATATGTCCCGCATCTCCAGCGCTTCCTTCTTCGCGCCCTCATAGTCGCCGTTGAGCAGCCTGTGCTGCACCTCTCCCGCCAGGCACGCCGAAAGAGCTATTATCCCCTCGTGATATTTCCTCAGCAGCTCCTTATCGGTCCTCGGCTTATAGTAAAATCCGTGACGGTAGGCCTCCGAAACTATCTTCATCAGGTTCTTGTAGCCCGTGTTGTTCTCAGCCAGCAGCACGAGATGCCCCATGTGCTTGTCCTTTTCCGTATCCTTGTCAAAGAGCGTCCTGGCCGCAGTATAGACCTCACAGCCTATCACCGGCTTTATGCCCTGCTTCAGACACTCCCTGTAAAAATCTATGACGCCGAACATGACTCCGTGATCTGTTATTGCCAGGGAGTCCATGCCCAGCTCCTTCGCTCTGGCTACGAGATCTCCAATGCGCGAAGCTCCGTCCAGCAGACTGTATTCAGTATGTACATGCAGATGTGTGAATGCCATATGTATTTCCTCCGACGTGCCGCGACACGCGGCGCCTTTGTAAATAATTATACATTAATTCCCGCCCAAATCATACATCAAAAAATCTCGTCACTTTTCTGCCGAAAACGCATTTTCCCGCTTCCCAACACGATGTAAATAGAGTAAAATAATAAGGGTTTATAAAAGGAGAAGATATGAAAAAACTGGCTATCGTAGTAATAATATTAGTAGTGCTGGCCATGGCCGCCTTTATCGGCGCTTCCGTGGCCTATTCAAGCAGCTCCGATTTCAGGAGCGATTCGTTCCCGGAAAACACGACCATAAACGGCGTCGACTGCTCCGGCCTCACCTATGACGAGGCGGAAGCGAAGCTGACAGAAGCGTGGAACGACAAGCATATAATAATCACCGGCAAACTGAGCGAGACCGTGGCCGACTTCACGGATCTTGGCTGCACATACGACATCGCGGACGCTCTGCGCAGCGCCAAGGACGACAACAAGCTGCGTGCCGCCGGCAACCATTTCCTCGGCTCACCGCTCAACATCAGTTTCCCGATGACCGTGGACACGTACAGCGAGGATTTTAAGGAGAGAGTCATCACTTCCCCGTTTCTCAAGCAGGACGAGGCCAGAGCCAGCGAGGACGCCTATGTGGATATAACGGATCCCGATTTCCCTATCGTGCCGGAGGTATATGGAGACAAGCCTGACGCCGACAAGTTTTTTGCCGACCTCATACACCATATCCAGACGGGAGAGATAAAATTCACTTATGATGAGCAGCAGTACTATTCTCTGCCTAAGGTGACTTCAGAGGATAAGGAGCTCAAGGAATACCAGGAGTACTGCAGGAAATATCTCACGCAGGAGATAACGTACGAGCTCGGTGAAGAAACATTCACGCTGACGACCGAACAGCTCAGCTCACTGCTCAAGGACGATATGTCCGGTGAGGCTGACGAGGAAGCCGTAGAAAAGTACGTGGCTTCCCTGGCTGAGAAATACGACAACGTCGGCATTACCAGGAATTTTACCTCGCTGAGCGGCAAGCAGATCAGCGTCAGCGGCGGCAGCTACGGCTGGACGATAGATCAGAAAAAGGAAGCCGCGCAGCTTACGGCAGACATCAACTCGCACAAGGACGTATCGCGTGAGCCTGTATTCTCCGTGAGCGGTTACGGAGAATATTCGGCAGATGTCGGCGACACGTACATAGACGTGGACATCTCAGCTCAGACCGTCAGATATTACAGAAACGGCGCGCTGGTATTCAACTCCCCTTGTGTCACCGGTCACAGGAATAACGGCACCACGACATACACCGGCACGTTCTACATACTCAACAAGGTCAGGAACGTAGTGCTCAGGGGTGAGAATGTCGACGGCAGCAAATACGAAAGTCCTGTAAAGTACTGGCTCGGCTTCTGGGGTCCTCAGGGCTTCCATGACGCCGACTGGAGAGGCTCCTTCGGCGGCAGCATCTGGATCAACGACGGCAGTCACGGCTGTATAAACATGCCGCCTTCCCTCATGCCTTCGCTCTACAATTCCGTCGAGGTCGGCATGCCGGTGGTGCTGCATTACTGATAATCGACCGGACAGATTGTCATCTCGTACAGAGCACGCCGGCTGTCATGCTGTACAACGCACCTGCCACAGATTAACAGATCAAAAAACGAAGATAAAGAGAGAGCCTGCCCCACATGATCCTCACGGACCATGCGCGGCAGGCCTTTTACTCTCTGCAATATCTTTTATCTCGGTTAGCTGTTATTAGCTGTTTTTCTTTTCTACCTTTCTCGATACGATGAACGCTATGACGCAGAATGCGGCGATAACTATCGTAAATACGTTCAGGTATGTGCTTATAACGTTGACGATGGTGTCGATGTTCACGTTTTCGACTATGCCGTCGAAGTAGTCACCGGACTCCCATGCATCTGCAGTTCCCCATCCCTCGTACCACGGTGCGAACAGTACCATGAATACGTTCATCACTGTTATCAGCAGGAACAGCAGCGCCATTCTCGTGAAGTCGCCGTTAGCGAGCCCCGTCTTAGGATTAGCAGGGAACGAAGCCGGATCCTTCTTCGTGAGTCCGCCGTATCTTCTTCTCCAGAAGAAGTACAGGAACGGACCTGTAGCCATCACGGTCATACCGCCGATGTAGTAGTCGGAACCGTTGATGAGCATTGCGAACAGCGCGATGCAGATCGGTACGATGCAGATCACTGCCAGGAAGCCGTTTCCGCCAGGGATCTTGAACTTGTACTCTTCCTCCGGTATCCTTCTTCTCAGTACCATGGCCGAGATGTATACGAGTATGTATGATGCGATCAGCATGTGTACGTCGATGATGATGACGAATCCGAACGGCAGCATGCAGAGGATCATCGTAGCGATAGCTACTGTCAGTACGGCTATGTACGGAACGCCGTGCTTCTTATCGCACTTAACCAGAAGCGGCGGCGCCAGATTATCGTCAGCCAGCGAGAAGAAGCCTCTCGAGCCCGATGCGATATACGTGTTGAATATCGAGCACTGAGCAAAGATCGCTACCAGCACGAAGAACACGCCGAATGCCGGTCCCCAGAACGTCTCTACTACGTTGGCATATCCTACCGTGCCTGCTTCGGTACCCCAGTTCTCCCACTGTCCGAGCGAGCCGAGACCGGCTACCGTCGGCAGGATATATACCGTCATGATGAGAGGTACGGTTATCAGCGTTCCCTTAGGGATTACCTGAGGGTTCTCGATCTCGCCCGCTACGGTCGACATCGACTCATAACCTGAGTACATCCACATACCTACGGAGATGCCGCCGGCTATGAAGAACAGCCAGTCAGAAGCTCCCGTAGCCTCGTATGCCGTAAGCTGGAAGGAGATAGTGTCCGCAGTCTCTGCGTTTCCGCCCCAGTTGAGGAATCCGCACAGAGCTACGATACCGAACGCTACCATTACCAGTATGGACAGGATCGTACTTGCTATACCTACGTCCTTGATACCTCTGATGTTGATCCAGGTGAAGATGATTATCATCGCCGCCTTGATGCAGAACTCAGCTGTCCAGCCGAGATCCCACTGAGCAGCGGCATATCCTCCGGCCAGGATAACGTATACGGCATTATCTATATAGATGGATACCGTTCTCCACCATCCGGCCTGGAATCCCCAGAATTCTCCGAGCGCCTCCTGCACCCACTTGTAATATCCGCCCTCCTGCGGCCTTACGGAGCCCAGCTCCGAAGCCACCAGTCCGAACGGCAGCGCCCATACGAACGGCAGTACGCAGAGCATTACGATGGTAAGTCCCGGTCCGCATTCCGGTATCATCTCTTCGATACCGTAACAGCCGGCGGCTACCAGACAGAAGATCATGAACACTACTGTGGAGACCTTGATGTCATGCTTTTTGAGCCCGTGATCGCCGACCTTGGCGACACTGCTCGTTTGTTTTTCAGCCATTTCTTCCTCCTTTACCTAATAATGATAAATAATATTGCGCGGGGCGCGACATTCTTTTCAGAATATTGCAACCCTTCATACATTAGTATAATATGCAATTATTACTCTCTTCTTAAGGCAAGGCTTAATTTTTCATTAAATTTTCTTAAATCTTCTTAAACATCAGCGAAATGGCAAACTCCTCGGCTCCGGCCTCGACACGGCAGTATCCGCCCGACTTTCTCATCATGTTGTTGATATTGTTGATCCCGATCTTTTTCTCGGATTCAATGCCCGGCAGCATCCCCTCCTGCTCCGCACCCTTCAGGATCCCGTTCCTGAAGCTGACGCAGGCGTAATCATCCTCGGAAAATACGCTGATATCTATCGGCCTGCTGTCGTCCGCGTATTTAAGCATATTCGATAATATGTTGTTCACTATCCTGTCTATATCCTCGCGGTATGCGCGTATCACGGCCTCAGGCCAGTCGAGCTCGCAGTTCACATCGAAGCCGCGCTGATCGAGACACTCCACGATCTCCGAGATGACGTCATACATTATATCCCGAAACGGCTCCTCGACCTGCACTCCGTAGCCGTTCTCGCTCGTCTCCAGCGAATATCTGAATATCGTATCCGTGAGGTGTTTTATCTGTCCCAGCTTGTCGCCGATCCTGTTGACATACAGAGCCAGCTGCTTTTCATCCTTGTATTTCTTGTACTTTATGGCCTCCTGATAGATCATGATCGTAGTCAGAGGAGTCCTGATATCATGCGACATATCGGCTATGATCCTGTTGTTGAGCTTCTTCAGCTCCTCCTCGCGTTCAAACTGCTCCAGCACCGCCTTCCTCAGCGCCTCGATACTGCAGGCCAGATCGGTCAGCTCATTGTTCCACTTCACGGATATGCTGTGCTCCAGATTGCCGCCCTCCAGGATCTCCGTCTCATCCTTGAGCGTCTGCACATAGGAGATCATCCTGCGGATGCCGAACATCATTATCATCATGAAGACGAAGAAAGAGAACAGCAGCTCGCCGATAAGCGCATAACGATAGAATTTGTACGTATGATTTCCGTAGATGAGAATATTAAAGGCGCCGTCGCTGAAATTCACCTTCAGCTCGATCGCCCCTGTCATATCCTTTTCCGTAAACTCGCCCTCTCTCGGGCTTGAGGTGGTATACATCCATGTATTGCCGTCGTATATCTCGAAGCCTACTATCCCCTGCATCCTGACCCAGTTCTCCAGCATGGCGATATCCGTAGAGCTCACCTCGTTTTCCGTCACGTAATCCTGCAGCCTTTCTATGTAAAAGGCGTTCTTCTCCGCAATATAATCTGTCCTGTCGAGATATGAGTCTATACCGCGGCTGACGGCCAGGTACAGTATCGCGAATACGGCAAACGATATCGCGAATGCCGCAGCCAGCTGTATCGCCAGCTGCGCCGACAGGCTCCTCCTCTTGTTACTCGATGGCATTGAACCTGTATCCCTTTCCCCATACGGTGCTGATATATTTCGGATTCTGCGGATCGTCCTCTATCTTCATCCGCAGCTTCCTGATATGTACGGTGACCGTGTTGTTTGACACGTAAAAATACGGCTCGTTCCACACGGCTTCGTACAGAGTTTTCGTGGAAAATATCCTGCCGGGGTTTTTCATCATCATCAGCAGCATGCTGTATTCCATCTCCGGCAGATCGATCTTGCTGCCGTCCAGATACACCTCGTTGTAGCTTGTATTTATCTTCAGTCTTCCCTTGACGATGTAGCCCGGATCCTTTTCGTCCTCTATCTCCGGCTCTTCCTTGCCCTTGTAGACGTAGTATCTCCGCAGCAGCGCCTTCACTCTGCCCAAAAGCTCCGAGTACGTGAAGGGCTTTGTCAGATAATCGTCGCCGCCGGCCATGAGGCCTATCAGCTTATCCGATTCCTGCGCCTTGGCGGTGAGGAATATGATCGGAACATTGGATCTCTTCCTGATCTCTTCGCAGACCTTCAGTCCGCTGATACCCGGCATCATGATGTCCAGTATCACCAGATCTATATCCTCCGAAAACCTTCTCAGTCCCTCTTCTCCGTCCGCTGCCTCGACTATATCGTAATCCTCTCCGCCAAAGAGGATCCTTATGCCCTCTCTTATCTCTTCATTGTCTTCAACGACAAGAATGGTGTATTCGCTCATAAACAAAACCCTCGCAATCTTATCTATAATCTGTCACACATTTATTAACGGTTTCTTAATCGCTTATGAATTTTTATTAACAAATCAGCACATCTGTGCAAAAGAAAAAACGAAAACGGCAAGCACAGGCGGGGCAATGCCCGCCCGGCATTTACTATTTTCGTTTTGTTCTCATCTTGTTAAGTTTATCCGTACCCTTCTGATCTTCTGCTAAAGGATAACTTTTGTCTTTATTATTTCAGCTTGGCTATCAGCTCGCCGGCCTTCACCTGCTGACCTTCGCTGATGTAGATCTTGTCCACCGTTCCCTTCATCGGCGCCAGGATGTTCGTCTCCATCTTCATGGCTTCGATGACTGCGATCGGCTGCTT
>CASESB010000050.1 GCA_949290475.1 uncultured Bacillota bacterium | reverse complement strand
ATTGGATATGGAACAGATGACACTTTTTGAACGTGACAACGCCGCCCCGCTGGCGGCGAGGCTGAGGCCGCGCAGTCTCGATGAGATCGTAGGGCAGGAGCATCTGCTCGGCAAGGGCAAGGTGCTGCGCAGGCTCATCGAAAGCGACAATATCTCCTCTATGCTCTTCTGGGGTCCTCCCGGCGTAGGCAAGACGACGCTCGCCCGTGTCATCGCCGGATGCACGAAGGCCGAGTTCATAGACTTTTCCGCCGTCACCAGCGGTATAAAGGAGATCCGCTCCGTCATGAAACAGGCCGAGGAAAACCGCAGATTCGGCGGCCGCACCATCGTATTCGTAGACGAGATACACCGCTTCAACAAGGCGCAGCAGGACGCTTTTCTGCCGTTCGTGGAAAAAGGCAGCATCATACTCATCGGAGCGACAACGGAGAACCCATCATTTGAGGTGAACGGCGCTCTGCTCTCGCGCTGCAAGGTATTCGTCCTGCGCGCCCTCACAGAGGATGATCTGACGGTTCTTCTGTCACGTGCCATCCGCGACCCTCGCGGTTTCGGCGACAGCCGCGTTGATATCTCCGACGATATGCTGCACGCCATAGCCGTCTTCGCCAACGGCGACGCCCGCACGGCTCTTTCCACGCTGGAGATGATCATACTGAACGGAGACGTCGACGGCGACACCATCACCGTTACCGCCGAGACTCTCGAGCAGTGCACGTCCAGGAAGTCTCTGCTCTATGACAAAAACGGCGAGGAACACTACAACCTGATCTCCGCGCTCCACAAATCCATGCGCAATTCCGATCCCGACGCCGCCGTATACTGGCTGGCAAGGATGCTGGAAGCCGGAGAGGATCCTCTGTACGTAGCGCGGCGCGTCACGCGCTTTGCCAGCGAAGACGTGGGGCTGGCCGATCCCAGAGCGCTCGAGATAGCTGTCGCCGCCTACCAGGCCTGTCATTTCATCGGCATGCCGGAATGCTCCGTGCATCTTACCGAAGCCGTGGTATATATGTCGCTGGCGCCAAAATCCAATTCCCTCTACATGGCCTACGAGAGCGCAAAAAAAGACGCTCAGTCACAGCTGGCCGAGCCCGTGCCGGAGGTCATCCGCAATGCGCCGACGAAGCTGATGAAGGATCTCGGATACGGCAAGGGCTATCAGTACGCCCATGATGCCGCAGATAAGCTCACAGATATGCAGTGTCTGCCCGACTCGCTTCTGGGCCGCGAATATTACCGTCCCGGCAGCCAGGGCGTCGAGTCACGATTCAGAGACAGGCTGTCACAGATAAAGGAATGGAAGGAACGTCACAAAAAATAGGCCTGCAGAACGCATGTCCTCTGAAGACTTTATGCGCCCTGCAGGCCTGGACCGGCTCCGATATCTTATTTCCCGAAGAAGAGCTCCATGTCATCTTCGACCGTTCCGATACCTGCGATGCCGAAATTATCAACCAGCACCTTTGCTACATTAGGACTGAGGAACGCCGGCAGCGTAGGTCCGAGATGTATATCCTTCACTCCGAGGTACAGCAGCGCCAGCAGCACGATGACGGCCTTCTGCTCATACCAGGCGATGTTGTAGATTATCGGCAGATCGTTGATATCATCAAGGCCGAATACCTCCTTCAGCTTCAGCGCGATCACCGCCAGCGAATACGAGTCGTTACACTGTCCCGCATCCAGCACTCTCGGTATGCCGCCGATATCTCCCAGATCCAGCTTGTTGTACTTATACTTCGCACATCCCGCTGTCAGGATGACCGTGTCTTCCGGCAGCGCCTTGGCAAATTCAGTATAGTAGTTTCTCGATTTAGCACGCCCGTCGCATCCGGCCATGACTACGAATTTCTTTATCGCTCCCGATTTCACCGCTTCCACGATCTTGTCGGCCAGCGCCAGCACCTGCGCGTGAGCAAATCCCCCTACGATCTCTCCCGTTTCTATCTCGACCGGAGGCTCGCATCTCTTCGCATGCTCTATTATCTCCGAAAAGTCCTTATACTCTCCGATGCCGCCTTCTATGTGTCTGCATCCCGGATATCCAGCCGCTCCCGTAGTGTATAATCTGTCTCTGTAGCTGTCCTTCGGCGGTACGATACAGTTAGTCGTCATGAGTATCGGTCCGTTGAAGGACTCAAACTCTTCCTTCTGCTTCCACCAGGCATTGCCGTAGTTGCCTACGAAGTTAGGATATTTCTTGAAAGCCGGATAGTAATGAGCCGGCAGCATCTCCGAGTGCGTATAAACATCGACGCCCGTGCCCTGCGTCTGCTCCAGCAGCATCTCAAGATCCCTCAGGTCGTGACCCGATATCAGTATGCCCGGTCTGTTTCCCGTGCCGATATTGACTCTGGTGATCTGCGGATCTCCGTATGTGCTCGTATTGGCTTCATCCAGCAGCGCCATGACGTCAACGCCGTACTTGCCTGTTTCCAGAACGAGCGCGATGAGCTCGTCAGCGCCCAGGCTGTCGTCCAGAGTTGCGGCCAGCGCCCGCTGCAGGAAGGCGTCAGCATCTTCATTGTCCTTGAAGAGCGTGTTGGCGTGCTTCGAATAGGCCGCCAGCCCCTTTATTCCGTAGGTGATCAGCTCTCTGAGCGAGCGTATATCTTCGTTTTCCGTCGACAGTACTCCCACCAGGCGCGCTTTCCCCTCAAATTCTCTTTCATCACCGTTCCATACGGCCGCCTCAGGAAGTCCCGTCCTGTCAGAGACCTGCTCCAGCATCATGCCTTTCACAGTCAGCGTATCTTTGATATCCTCGACTATAGCCTCTCTGTCGAAGTTCGCATTGGTGATCGTGACGAACAGGTTGTAAGTGACCATGTGATTTACCTCTGCCGGCACCGCCTTCTTCTCTCTGCGAAGCTGCGTCGTCACGGCCGACAGCCCCTTTGTGACATAGACCAGCAGATCCTGCATGGCTGCGACCTCCGGTTTTTTACCGCAGACTCCTGCCTGCGTGCATCCGCTGCATCCTGCCGTTTCCTGACACTGATAGCAAAACATCTTATTTTCCATTTTCTTTCCTCCCGGGATTTCCCGTTTCGCGAACGCCACCGCCTGCGGGCGCCGTCCTCCGCGTTCTTATTTTCTTTGCTTATAGTAAGAGTATATGCGTCTGCACATGGCAAGTATGTTGTTTTCGCAACGGAATCAAAAAATAAAAACACCGCCGGCTGCCCTTGCAGCCTCGCGGTGCTTTCATCTTCGTCTGAAATTTCCTCTAAAAATCTGCCGACTTCGGCGTCCTCGGGAACGGGAGCACGTCTCTGATATTGCTCATCCCCGTGATGTACATTATGATGCGTTCAAATCCCAGGCCGTATCCTGAATGCTTGACGCCGCCGTACTTGCGGAGATCCATGTACCACCAGTAATCCTTTTCCGTCATGCCCATCTCCTCGATCCTGGCCTTGAGTACGTCGTAGCGCTCCTCTCTCTGACTGCCGCCGATGATCTCACCGACGCCCGGCACCAGCAGATCGCAGGCAGCTACCGTCCTGCCGTCGTCGTTGAGCCGCATGTAAAACGCCTTGATCTCCTTCGGGTAATCCGTCACGAACACAGGCTTCTTATATATCTTCTCCGTGATATACCGCTCGTGCTCGGTCTGCAGATCTATTCCCCACTCAACAGGATACTGGAAATCCTCTCCCGATTTCTTCAAAAGCTCCACGGCTTCCGTATACGTTATCCTGGCAAAATCGGAATTTACTATGTTATCCAGCCTGTCCAGAAGACCTTTGTCAACGAATTTATTGAAAAACTCCATCTCCTCCGGTGCATTTTCCATCACATAGCTGATGATGTACTTGATCATATCCTCTGCCACATCCATATCGTCGGAGAGCTCGGCAAAGGCCATTTCCGGTTCTATCATCCAGAACTCGGATGCGTGTCTGGCCGTATTGGAGTTTTCCGCCCTGAACGTCGGCCCGAAGGTATATACGTTTCTGAACGCGAGAGCAAATGTCTCGGCCTCCAGCTGTCCGCTGACCGTAAGGCCCGTTTCCTTGCCGAAGAAATCCTCGCTGTAATCCACCGTACCGTCGGCCGTCTTCGGCAGCTCGTTCATGTCAAGCGTTGTGACCTTGAACATCTCGCCCGCGCCCTCACAGTCGCTGGCCGTTATTATCGGAGTATGCACGTACACGAAGTTCCTCTCCTGAAAGAACCTGTGGATAGCGTAAGCTACCAGCGATCTGACACGGAATACGGCCGAGAACGTATTGCTCCTCGGTCTGAGATGCGCGATCTCTCTGAGAAATTCCATGCTGTGACGCTTTTTCTGCAGCGGATAATCGGGATCGGAACCCGCCTCGACCACTACCTCTGTAGCCTTGATCTCAAACGGCTGCTTGGCGTCAGGCGTCAGCACGAACTTTCCCGTCACCTTCAGCGCCGCCGCGATAGGCACCTTCGACACCTCTTCAAAATTATCGAGGAATTCAGCCTCGTAAACCACCTGTATCGACTTGAAAAAGCTGCCGTCATTGAGCTCTATGAACCCGAACTTATTGGAGCCTCTGTTTGTCCTCACCCATCCGCTGACCGTTATCTCACTGTCCGCGTAGCTGTCAGACGCTCTGTACAGGCTCTTTATATCAACATCTTTCATCTGAAATCATCTCCCATATATGTCTTTAGCAGATCCTGGTGCCCTCAGGAACTATATCATCAACGAATATGACCTGACAGCCGCAGGCGTTGTTCGTAGCCGCCAGCAGCATGCCCTCGCTGGTAACGCCCGTGAACCTTGCCGGCGCCAGATTGGCCACGACGATTATCTTCTTTCCTTCCAGCTCTTCCGGGCTGTAATCGTTCTTGATGCTGGAAACGATGACTCTTTCCTTTATGCCGTCGAAAAGCGTCAGCTTATAGTTGCTGTGCGATTTTCTTATTTCCTGGCACTTGACGATCCTGCACACCCTCATGTCTATCTCAAAGAACTGATCTATCGATACCTCCGGCTCCACGATCGGCTTAACCTCGTCCGGCTCTCCATAGACCTTCGCCTTCTTTTCCGGCTCCTTCTCCGCCTCGAGCGCAGCCTTTTCCAGCGCTTCCTCTTCCTCAGTCTTCGGGAAGCTGAAATCCAGCAGGTGCATGAACCTCTCTCTGTCTATGGCGTAGAGGAACAGATAGAGCCTCGGGCCCTTCTCCTTGCTTATCAGCAACTTATATACGTTCTTGAAGAACTGTCCCTGGAGCTTCTTGATATTCTCGGCGTCGGCGCCGTAGATCTCCTTAGGTATATCGTAAAGCTTGGAGTTGAGCGCATCGAGATCGTACTCGCCGGCCTTGATGTAATCGTAGAGTATGGTTATCTCGCGCTTTTCCTCGTCTGAGAACGTATTGTAAAGATCCCAGTCACGCCAGCCTCTCAGCTTGTTGGCGCTCTCAGGCGCGCACTGATACAGCCAGAACTTGGCCTTTTCCAGTCTCGTATCGAAGTCCTCGTACTTGTACGGCGTACCGATCTTCTCGAATACCGTTTCCATCATCGGCACGTTGAAATCCACTATCGATCCCAGCTGTACGAGCAGGCTCATCGGCACTGTCTTGATCCTTCTGTCGTTTATGAGACTGAACTCCATCACGACCGTATTGTGCTCGTTCGTCTTGCCCTCGATATAATCATTATACATCTTGTCGAACTCAAAATACTGTCTGAGGATACCGTCATCGAAGCAGAAGTCAAAGGCCTTCTTAGGGTCCGTCTTGGAGTACAGCCACAGGATTATCTCCGGCTCATATATCTTCAGCAGCGTCTCCGGTGTCAGATTGAGGCCGGAGGATCCGGACATCTTGCCGGTAGAACCCTTTATTCCTATGAACTCATAACCCTGGAACATCGGCGGTTCATATCCGAATATCTTCCTGGATATGACGCTGCTCGTCTCGTAGCTGCCTCCCGGGCTTGCGTGATCCTTGCCGCCCGGCTCGAAATCCACGCCTTCGTATCTCCATCTCATCGGCCAGTCTATCTTCCAGGCCAGCTTGCAGTTGAAATCCTTCGTGAAATCAAAGCTGCCCTTGTGTCCGCATTCACATTCGTACTCCGCTACCGTGCAGTCGTCAGACAGTGATACGATCTTCGTAGTATCCCTGCCGCATTCAGGGCAGAATATGCTTACAGGATAATAGGCGTCTCGCTCGCCCTCTTCTGCGTCCTGCGTCCGGAAGCTGTCCAGGATATCGAAGATCTCCTTTCTCTTTTTGAGAGATTCTATGATATCCTCCTTATACTTGCCGGAGGTATACATATCCGTCTGATATCTGTAGTCCATCTCGATGCCGAATTTCCTGATGGAATCCATGAATTCCGCTTCAAAGTATTTGGCGTAATTCTCGTGCTCTGTATTGAACGGATTAGGCACAGAGGTGTAAGGAAGTCCTATGTACTTTTCAAATTCGTTGTCGGGATCGACGGCCTTGACGTTGGCCGGAACCTTCCTGAACCTGTCGTATTCGTCCCACGAAAAAAGAAGGCGCGCCTTTTTTCCCTTTTTCACCAGCGCTTTCGCTACGAACAGACTCGTCGCGATATCCCTGAAATTTCCTATGTGTATGGATCCCGACGGGCTTATGCCCGCGGCGCATACGTATTCTTCCTTGTCCGGATTCTTCCTGATTATCCTGTCAGCAATCTTTTCCGCCCAATGCAATCAAAACACCTCTTTCTTTCAATCTAAAGCTTATTCCTTGATTATGTCCACTACCTCGTAGTTTATCACGCCGTCCGGAACCTCTACGGCGACCTTATCGCCCTTCTTGTGTCCTATGAGAGCATGACCCACGGATGATTCGTTTGAGATCTTTCCTGCAAAAGGATCGGCTTCCGTAGCTCCCACTATGGAAAACTCCTCCTCTGCTCCGCTGTCGATATCCTTTACGACCACCTTGAGTCCCACGTTTACCACATCGCCCTTGACATCATCATCCTGAACGATCTTGGCCTTTCTGATCATCGTCTCCAGCTTATGGATACGCTCCTCGAGCTCAGCCTGCTCGTTCTTGGCCGAATCGTATTCAGCGTTTTCGGAAATATCGCCGTACGATATGGCTTCCTTTATCCTCTCGGCTACTTCAGCCCTCTTCACGGATACAAGTTCCTCGTGCTCGGCAACTATCTTATCATATCCTTCTTTCGTTAATACAATTTCCTCATTCATGTTATCTACCATGTTTGATAAATCTCCTTTCGACCTGTTGTCGTATCGGATTATTATACTTTAAAACCGTTCTCTTGTCAACGATTGCAGCCTTTGAAATCATTGACAACACATCTTTCCGATGGTATTGTAAATATATCTTTAACAGTTAACAGAAGGAGGCATCTACTATGAAGATCAGCGGAGCTATTTTTGATATGGACGGCACGCTACTGGACTCCACGAAGATGTGGCAGGGCGCAGCCGCAAGATACATAACGTCGCTAATGAAAACGCCGGAACCGGATCTGGGCGCAAAGACGAAGGCCATGACGCTTCAGGAACTCTGCGCTTACCTGAAATCCGAGTACGCTATCGCCACGACCGAGGAAAAGATCGCCAAAGGCTTTAACGCCAAATTACGCGAGGATTATCTTGCCGGCATCGATATCAAGGAATACGTTCCCGTCATCCTGGAAAAATTCAAGCAGAAGGGCATCGCCATGTGCATCACCACCTCCACCGACAAGGCCATCGCCGATGAAATACTGGCGCGTCTCGGTATCCGCGACTATTTCTCGCGCATCGTGACATGTGAAGAATCAGGCTGCGGCAAGGAGGATCCCGAAGTCTTCGTACACGCCCATCAGCTTCTGGGTACACCGAAGGAGGAGACTGTAGTCATCGAAGACGGCGTTCTCGCTATCAGAGGCGCTAAGGAGGCCGGCTTCTACGTTATTGCCATTGCCGACGAAAGTGAAAAGGAAAACGAGGCCGAGATACGCTCTCTGGCCGACAGATATATAGACAGCTTCAGCGAACTGCTTTAGGAGCCGCCGCAATGCACAAAACCGCTGCTAATAGAAGCAGATAAAATTAGCGTAGATTGATTTTGCAGTCATTTTAAAAATTTTTTACATATGACTGCAAATTTTTGTGCGTTTGCAGGTTTAAATCCCAGGATAAGCCCATTCAAACCCTCTACAAAACGATCCACATCATTCAAAATCCTTCAAACCCATTGATTTATGCAGTCATCCATGGGAAAAAA
>CASESB010000049.1 GCA_949290475.1 uncultured Bacillota bacterium | reverse complement strand
ACTTAAGCCCTCCACGAGAATATTCAGGTCAAGCGCTTTATCGGGATCACCTACGATGCTTATACTGTCTACCTCTCCTGGTATCTTGATGGTATACGGATCGCCTTTTTTATCTGTAAGGCCTTCATTACTAAGCCCTTTCAGATCGAGCACGTCACCCGATTTCAGGCCTTCGACAGCCGTTCCCAGCTCATCCTTAGTCGTCGGGCTGTGCGTTTCCGCCCCGGCCTCCTCCGCGCCGGCGATCACCCACACCGCTGCCAGGAGGCACGCAAACATCAATGTTATGAGCAGACGTCTGCAGGCTCTGCCCGCCGTCCACGATATTCCTTTAGTATTCATTGCAACACCTCCTATTCAGCGAAATCGTAGATAAATGTCAGATAATCGTGGAATGCCGGAACAGTATAATCCATCAGATCCATGCTCCACCTCGCGTCGCCGCCCTCGGCTTCTTTTTTATCAAGCCCGCTCTTGGCCGATGTGTCGAAGCATTCTATGCGCGCGCAGATGGCGCTCTCCGGAGTAACGGTCCCGTCCGGATTCGTGGTTTCCTGCTCCACCTCGTACTCCTCGATCTTGCCATTGGTGAGATTTTCGGAAATAATCAGACCGTGGATCCGCTTCATAGCGTCGCAATAGCTCTCGTCAGCCTGCTTTCCGGCGAAGTACTCCTCCATGCTGCCAAAATCCGTCACCATCTCATACTTCGCTCCTCCGGCGTAAAATTCATTGCCGTAATAGCTGTCTGTCGGCCCTTTGAACTCGCATATGTCGTCCGGTGTAGTTCCTTCGAAATCGAATATAACGTCTACAGCTGCTTGCGTTACGATCACGAACGGCCTTTCCCTGTCGAGAGGCCATATCTGATAAGTTATACCGCCAAGGCCATCCATCGGGCTGCCGTAATCAAAGGCATACGTACTGAGCGTCACCGCATCGAGCTCCGTAATATAGCGCCCGAGCTTCTGCAGCCGCGTGTCGTATATATCATGATACGGACTGTTCGGATTGAACGGTCCGGCATAGTAGTTGTAATACTCCTTTTCCAGCAGCGATCCAAATATCAGCAGCGTGGTGAAATTCTCGTAAAGGTCGTCCAGCGTCCCGCTAAACTCATTGTAGTAGTCATAGTACTTGGCGTTGAGGAATATGACCTGATCCACTACGTTAGGCGTGTTGACGACACCCGCGGCCACCTCCAGCTCCGAACCGTTCCTGTACATGTATCCGGCCACCTCCGACATGCCCGGTATCAGCTCGTTTTTGACGATATCGAGGAAGTCGTTCCTGGCCATGAGCTTCTCCGTTTCGCTTATGGATTCGTCGAATACCGCTTCATCGCCCGATATGCTGATGCCGGCCGACGTCATCAGGTATCCGTACCCGTCTCTGACCATGTTCGCATACGTGTAGATCTGACTCATATACGTATTTATCTGGTTCATGATCAGCTCGCTCTCCATGTCGTCGAGCTGCTTCTGCATCTGTTCAAGCTGATCGCTTATATCATCAAGCTGCGCTTCTATGACTACGAGCTGCGCCTCTATCTCCGCCAGCATCCGCAGCGCCTCGTCCATCTTCGCATCGAGATCGTCAATCTTGTCCTCTATGGCCGTAAGCTGCGTGGATATAGTAGAGAGATACCCCAGCACCTCCCTCCTGAAATGATGCTCGCTCAAAAATCCGACTACCTTTGACCCTACACCCGTCAGCTTCTTGACCGTGCCGTTCTTGTTAGCTGATTTATTGCTGCCGTGGTTTTCAGGCGCTGTCTTGGAGATATTCTTATCTCCTTCCTCGTAAATGAGCGGCGTCGCATCATCGCTGCCGGACACTCCCTGATGAACTACCTTGTCCTCTTTCACGGAGTAATCCTGCATATCAAGATCAGGATCAGCATCTCCCCAGGCATCCGTGTCTTTCCAGCTGCCGTCTGACGACTCCGCGACATAAGCGGCTGACGCCGTGCCTCCATCGCCGTATATATCCTCTCTCATGGCCGACATGCCATCGATCGCATTCGCCACATCGGTCGACACTGCCGTTCCCGATTCATAGCTCAGTCCGCTCTTCTCATACGGCTCGTGGCTGTTCGCCGCCACGGCGTATACGAGGCCGCCTGTCGACAGCGTCATCACCAGCAAAAGAGCGATAATCTTCTTCCTGTGATCCTTCTTCAATTCCGCACCTCTCCTTATCCTCTCTTTATCTGACATTACTTCCCTCAGGCATCGTCCGCACGGCTTCACGCCGCGCTTTAACATGCCGTCGCATCTGCTCTTCATATATATTTCAGTATATTCCTATTCTTTTTCGCACTCAATAAAATGCCCGTTCCCATTTGACGCATAAAACGCCCTTTTTTACACACAAAAACACCCTGCCGTCACGACAGGGTATCAGTCTGTGTTCATTAGATAACATTGTTTTTTTGCATCTTGCAGTTATTCTTTGAAAATTTTACATATGACTGCAAAATTTTGTGCGTTTGCAGGTTTAAAGCTCCGGACAAGCCCCTTCAAGCCCTCTACCAAAATGGTCCACATCATTCAAAATCATTCAAACCCATTGCTTTTTGCAGTCATTCAGGCAAAAAACCAAAATGACTGCAAAGAAAGGGTATCTGCATTCGTTTCTTACTTTTTTACGTCGTCTACAGCAGCAGCCTTTGCCCTTTTCTCCTGCCTGCCTGATATCACTATGGACAGGATCACGCTTATGAATATCACCGAGAAAATGATACATATGGATACGACCGTGGATATATGTATGCCGAATATCAGCGACAGCAGCTTAACGCCGGTGAACATCAGCAGCACGCCCACGCCGTACTTCACGTACTGGAAACGCTCCTGGATGTGCTCCAGAACGAAGTACATCTGTCTCAATCCCAGGATGGCGAAGATATTCGATGAATATACGATCAGCAGATCCGTCGATACCGAAAATACCGCCGGCACGGAATCTATGGCAAAGATGATGTCCGAGCCCTCCACGAGGCAGAGTATGGCAAACAGCGGTGTGAACAGTCTCCTGCCGTTTTCCTTGACCATGAAATTGCGTCCGCGAAAATCATCGGTCATCGGCAGCACCTTGCTTACAGCCCTGATTATCCTGCTGTCCTCCGGCTTTGTCTCCTCGTCCTTGCCGACGATCATCTTGATGCCGTTGAATATCAGTATGGCGCCGAAGATATAGAGGATCCACTCAAAGGCCATGACCAGCCTGAGCCCGAAGAATATGAACACGAAGCGCAGCACTATAGCGCCGATTATACCCCAGTTCAATACTCTGTGCTGCACCTCTTCCCTGATGCCGAAGGCCAGGAATATGGACATGAACACGAACAGATTATCGACGCTGAGACTCAGCTCTATCAGATAGCCGGCCGCGAATTCCAGCCCGCTCTGGCTGCCCTTGGTGACCCATATTATGGCGCAGCAGATAGCGGCCATGCAGATCCAGAAGCAGACCCATTTTAAAGAATGTTTGATTTCCTGCATTTGAAGATATCCCCTTATCTGTTTTTTATTAAAACACGATCCATAACAGTATACTCTATTTTAAGCATATATGCCAGTATTTTCAATATAAAAGAGCCGGTTATCATCCGGCCCTTTTCATCGCTTCGATAATCCTCCGGCTCGCGCCGCGGTACCGTCCGTATCGGGCATATCAGCCGCATCAGGACGCCAGCGTCTTTATTATCACGATGATAAATATTATGATAAAGACGATCGCCTCGATGCCGACTATGATCCTCAATATGTTCAATACCTTGCCGTTGCCGTTTCTCTTGTTCCTCATCATCCCTACGATGAGAACAGCCAGCACGGCTATACCGAATATCAGCGCTAAGAAAAGTAATAACATGTTTTGCTCCTCCGATCGATTTCGCTAATTAATGATACCAGAGAATTATGTTGATTTCCAGTGGAAATGCTGAAAATTATCAATCAAGCGTATTGTATTCCAGTCTGGTGTCCTTCTGCTTCAGCTTTATGGCCTTGAGGAACACTCTGGCCGTATCCATGCACGTCATGACGGAAATGCCGCGTTCGATGGCTTTACGCCTTACAGGGAAGCTGTCGTTTTCCTTCCTGTTGGCGACTACAGGCACGTTTATGACCAGCGATATCTTCTCGTCGCTGTCGCTGTCATGGTTCATGATCCATCTCTGCGCCGTTTCGTAATCCATCGGCTCGACATCTATGTCGTGCGCCCTCATGAAGTCTATCGTATCGTCGGTGGCATAAAGGCTGAATCCCGACCCGGCGTAATCCTTGAGGATCTCAGCCGTATAATTGTTCTGATCCGACTCTCTGAGCGTAACGAAGACGTTGCCCTCCGTCGGGATAGTCATGCCCGCTCCCAGGAAGCCCTTGTAAAGCGCCTTATCGAGATCCCTGTCTATGCCCAGCACCTCGCCGGTCGATTTCATCTCAGGCCCCAGGGCGATGTCCATATCCGTCAGCTTGGCGCTCGAAAATACCGGCACCTTCACGGCATATTCCTCCGTCTTCCTGTAAAGACCTGTTCCGTACCCGCTGTCCTTCAGCTTGTGACCCAGCATAGCGGCTACGGCCAGCTTTACCATCGGCACTCTCGTCACCTTGCTGAGAATAGGTACCGTACGCGACGCCCTCGGATTTACCTCGATGACGTATATCCTCTTGCCGTCGTAGGCGTACTGTATGTTCACGAGGCCGACCACGTCGAGCGCCTTCGATATCCTCTTCGTATAGTCCAGCAGCGTGTTTTCCACTTCCTTGGAGAGCGAGTAGTTAGGATATACGGAGATGCTGTCTCCCGAATGCACGCCGGCCCTCTCCACGTGCTCCATGATGCCCGGGATGAGGATATCCTCGCCGTCCGCGATGGCGTCGACCTCTATCTCCTTGCCCTGTATGTACTGGTCTATCAGTACCGGGTGCTCCGTGGAAAGCGATACTGCCTCCTTCAGATATCGCTTGAGCTCAACGTCGCTGTATACGACCTGCATGGCTCGTCCGCCTATGACGTATGACGGCCTTACGACCAGCGGATAGCCCAGCTTTCTCACCGCCTCGAAGGCCTCCTCCTGCGTCGTCACCGCCATGCCCTCCGGCACCGCTATATCCAGCTCTTCCAGCAGCTCGCAGAACTTTTCGCGATCCTCCGCCAGATCTATGTTCTTGTATGAAGTACCGAGTATGTTTATGCTCCTGCTGTTGAGCTGCTCCGCCAGATTGAGCGAGGTCTGACCGCCGAACTGCAGGATGACGCCGTAAGGTCGCTCCCTCTTGATGACGTTCATCACGTTATCTATATGCAGCGATTCAAAATAGAGCTTGTCAGATGTATCGAAGTCGGTGCTGACCGTCTCCGGGTTGTTGTTCATGATTATGGCCTCGTATCCCAGCTCCTTGATCGCCCAAACTCCCTGCACGCAGCAGTAGTCGAACTCTATGCCCTGTCCGATCCTTATCGGACCCGAGCCTATCACGAGGATCTTTTCCTCAGGGCTTCTGACGCTCTCGTCCTCCTCGTCGTAGCATGAATAGTAATACGGCGTCAGGGCGTCGAATTCGCCTCCGCACGTATCTACCATCTTATACACGGGGTAGATATCGTTATATACTCTGATGTCCTGGAGTACGTCGCGCGACATGCCGGAAAGCGTGATGATGTCCGTATCCGTAAAGCCTCTCGACTCCGCCTCGTACACCATGTCCTTCGTCAGCGGCCCGTGCTGCAGCCTTTCCTCCAGATCTATTATGCCTTTGATCTTGTTGAGGAACCACCTGTCTATCTTCGTCAGCTCGTACAGCTCCTCGACGCCCATGAGCTTGCGCCTCATGACCTCGGCTATGCAGAATATCCTCTCGTCGTCGCAGTTTTTGAGCTTCTCCACGAGCGCCTTATCATCCAGTCCGGAAACAAACGGTATGTGAAGGCCGTCGCACTTTATCTCTATGGATGTAAGCGCCTTCAGAAGCGCGCTTTCAAACGTCCTGTCTATCGACATGACCTCTCCCGTGGCTTTCATCTGCGTGCCCAGCCTCCTGGACGCCGTCCTGAACTTATCGAAAGGCCACTTAGGGAATTTCACCACTACGTAGTCGAGCGTCGGCTCAAAGCAGGCGCTCGTAGTCTGCGTCACGTAGTTGTACAGCTCGTCGAGATTGTAGCCGATCGCTATCTTGGCGGCTATCTTGGCTATCGGATAGCCTGCAGCCTTGGAAGCGAGCGCCGACGATCTGCTCACCCTCGGATTTACCTCGATGACTATGTAATTGCCCGTATCAGGATCGAGCGCAAACTGTACGTTGCAGCCGCCCTCTATCTCCAGACTCCTGATTATCTTTATCGATGCGTCTCGCAGCATCTGATACTCAGCATCCCTGAGCGTCTGCGTAGGCGCGACTACTATGCTGTCTCCCGTATGCACGCCTACCGGATCCAGGTTCTCCATGCTGCATATGATGATGCAGTTGTCACGGCTGTCTCTGATGACCTCGTATTCGATCTCCTTCCAGCCGGCGACCGACTTCTCCAGCAGGATCTGCCCGATGGCGCTGTTTTCCATGCCCTTGACGCAGAGAAGCTCCAGCTCCTTTTTGTTCTCGGCGATGCCGCCGCCCGTTCCGCCCAGCGTATAGGCCGGTCTGATGATCACCGGGAATCCCTCCTCCTCTACGAACTTATAGCATTCGTCGAGGGAAGTCGCGATGACGCTGCTCGGTATCGGCTCGCCGATCTCCTGCATCAGCTTCTTGAATTCCTCTCTGTCCTCCGCCTTCTTTATGCTTTCCCTGTTAACGCCCAGCAAAGCGGTGCCGAACTTCTTCAGCACGCCCTTCCTTTCCAGCTCCATGGCCAGGTTGAGCCCCGTCTGTCCGCCGAAGCCCGCCAGTATGCCGTCAGGGCGTTCCTTTTCGAGGATGCGCTCAAGAGCCTCCTCGGTCAGCGGCTCCATATACACCTTGTCGGCGATGCCCTTGTCCGTCATTATCGTAGCCGGATTGCTGTTGACCAGTATCGTCTCTATGCCCTCTTCTCTTATGGCCTTGCAGGCCTGAGTGCCGGCGTAGTCGAATTCCGCCGCCTGTCCGATGACGATAGGACCGGAGCCTATGATCAGTATTTTTTTCAGATATGGCTTCTTAGGCATTTTCCCTGTCCTCCTTCATCAATCCTATAAACCTGTCGAAGAGATAACCCGTATCGTTCGGTCCCGGCGACGCTTCCGGATGGAACTGCACGGAAAATATCGGCAGATCCCTGTGCTCCATGCCCTCCACCGTTCCGTCGTTGAGGTTGAGATGCGTTATCTCCATTCCCTTCAGTATGATGCTCTCGTACTGCACGGCGTATCCGTGGTTCTGAGACGTTATATACGAACGCTTCGTGTTCTTGTCGAAAACTCCGTGATTGCCGCCCCTGTGCCCGTATTTCAGCTTGTACGTCCTGCCGCCGAGCGCGATAGCCAGGACCTGATGGCCCATGCAGATGCCGAACATCGGTATCTCCGAAAGCCTGATCAGGTTTCTCACCTCTTCTATGGCTTCCACGGCCTCCTCCGGATCCCCCGGCCCGTTGGTCAGGAATATGCCGTCAGGCTTTCCGGCCAGGATCCTGCTGGCCGATGTGCCGTACGGATAAAGCGTCAGATCGCAGTTCCTGTTTCGCAGGCAGGTGATGATATTGCCCTTGACGCCGAAATCTATGACTGCCACGTTAAACGGCTTCTCGTCGGTCTGCGCCAGACTTTTGAGCTCCGTCTCCTCCTTCACGGCCACCTCTTTCATCCAGTCGCCTCTCAGCTCGCCGTTCCTGCAGAGCTCCGCCGCCTCGCTGATGGAAATGCCCTCGGTGCTTATCACGCATTTGACCGTGCCGCGGCTCCTTATCTTCCTCGTTATCTGCCTCGTATCGACGCCGAATACTCCCGGCACCTTCATGTCGTGAAGCCACTTGTCTATGGTCATGACGCTGTTGCTGTTTGACGGCATGTCGCACAGATCCTTGACCACCACTCCGAAGGCGTGCACCTTCTCGGATTCGTTGTCGACCGTGCTGATGCCGTAATTGCCTATGAGCGGGTAAGTCATCGTTATGATCTGCCCCTTGTACGACGGATCCGTCAATATCTCCTGATAGCCCGTCATCGCCGTATTGAACACCAGCTCACCTACTGCCGTGCCTCTGTGTCCGAAGCCCCTGCCCTTCAGAACGGTCCCGTCCTCCAGGTAAAGCAGTCCTTCCGTTTTTTCAATAGTGTTAATCATGATACTCTATCTCTTCTCCTTAAGCATTCGTTAAAGGTATGTTCTGTCACCGGTAAATAATTATACACCGTTGTTTATGTTTATTCAATATCCTTCGCCCGATTTTTTGTGTTTTTTGCGTCTGTCCGCATCGCCCGACTGCGCCGCTCTCCGGCCGTATCGACGTTCATATATACGGAGGCCGCAGTTGCCGCCAGCTTGCCGCTTTCCCCGCTGTATGCCTCCGCCGTAAGCTGGGTTATACGACGCCCGGCGAACGTGGCGCGCGCTTTGACCGTCATCGTGTCTCCCACCCTTACCGGTCTGATGAATTTGACGTCCAGGCTTATGGTCGGCGCGAAGTCCTCCTCCGCATAAAACCTTGCCAGCGCCGCTATCGTCAGGTCGAAGGCCGTGCAAATGAGACCGCCGTGCAGGTGTCCGGCTCTGTTGGCCTGCCAGGGCTGCACAGCAAACGAAAACGCCAGCCAGCCCTCGTCAAACGAGCAGCCGGCATCCTCCGCCGACATCATGCCGTTGATCAGTTCCTTCTGCAGCACGTTGTTCTCGTAGAGGGTTCTCTTCACATGGGCCTCAAGCCGTTCCTGACCCGTAGCTTTTTCCGGCATATATCATCACTCCTCCCAGCATGACCTCTGTGTATAATGATACTATAAAAGACGCCGGATAACAATCGCTTAAACGGTATTATGCAAAGAAAAACGGCCGCGCATCATGAAGATGCACGGCCGTACATTGATATTCAGTTTCCTTTTGAGCTCATGTCCGTCATTACTCGTCGATACCCAGTTCAGGCGGCTCTTCCTTGAGTCCCTTGGTGAGTATCAGCATGTAGATGATGCCTATAACTACCCAGATGCATCCCAGTATCACTGCGATCCTGTCGAGATGCGCCAGCAGATACAGGCAGAACAGCGTACCTATGATAGGGAATATCAGGTACATGAACACACCCTTGGCGGAACGCTCCTTCTGTCTGATGAAATAATGCGATATTACCGCGATGTTTACAAAGCAGAAGCCGATAAGTCCTCCGAAGTTGATATATGCCGTAGCCGACGTAACATCGAGGAATATGGCGAACAGCGCGATGACACCCGTAAGGATTATAGCGTTCACAGGAGTCTTCGTCTTGCCGAGTCTGCCAAAGAGCTTCTTAGGCAGTACGCCGTCTCTTCCCATCGCATAGAGCAGACGCGCGCCGCTGGCCTGTGCCGACAGACCCGCCGCGAACTGACCTGCGATCGTTCCGATGAGGAATATGCCTCCGAATACGGAAGGTGCTACCTGACGGGCTATGTCGTAGGCGGCATTGTCCGGATTAGGATAATCGAAGGACGGATGTACGAGGTGCGTGAAATACGTTACGATGAGGAATATGGCTCCGCATACGAGCAGAGTCAGTATGATGGATCTCGGGATGTTCTTCTCCGGATCGATCGTATCCTCGGTGAACGTAGTCAGTGCGTCAAATCCCAGGAAGCAGTAGCATGCCGCGGCAGCTCCGGCTACCATGTAGCTGAAATCTACGTCAGGATTGTAGAACGGTGCGAATGAAGCCAGCGTTCCTTCGCCCATGCCTTCCGTGATCGCCTTGATCGTGAAGATCAGGAAAGCGATGATGATGATCACCTGGATGGATACCATAACGAAGTTGATCTTGCTTCCCACCTCAACGCCGACGATATTGATCACCGACGTGATAACGATGAAGCCTACGAGCCATACCCACTCAGGAACGGCAGGGACGGCTGCGCTGAAGTACGATGCGCCGATGAGCCAGATAGCCATCGGGAAGAAAACGTAGCCCAGCAGTACGATCCAGCCTGCGAGAACGCCCAGCTTGGAGTTGATGCCCTTTCTCGTATACGTATAAGCCGATCCGGCAGCAGGATATGCTTTAGCCATGTGGCCGTAGCTCAGCGCCGTGAAGAGCATTGCTATTATAGTAAGGCATATGGAGCCTGATTCCACACCGTGCGACGATGTGGCGATAACGCCGTAGATCGTATAGGCGATCATCGGCGTGAGGAAAGCTACACCGAAGATGACGAGATGGTGCAGCTTCATTGTACGTTTCAGAGTATTATCTTCCATTTTATGATTTTTCCTTTCCCCAATAAACAGTTTCTTAAGACGTCCTTACAGGAACTTCTTGTAGACCTCAGGTCTGTAATCCGGAACTCCCGTTATTTCCTTGTTGACAAACAGACGTCTCTCCGCCAGCGAAAGGTCTATGGTCTCCATGACCATGCCCTCCTGGACGTTGTCCTTGTCTCCGGCATAGTAATGCAGATTCGTCTCATAGAACGGCGTGATCCTAGGTCCTATGATGCAGCTGCCGCCGCCGAAGTAATTAACCATGTCCATACCGCAGAGGTTAGCGCTCGCTACATAGATAGTGTTGCACAGGACGCCGTATTCGAGCGTAGGCGCATAGTAGTCGATGAACGCCTGACGGCTTCCTTCCTTAGGTATTTCCTCTACTACAGCCGTAGGATTCAGGTAAAGTCTGCTGCCCTGTCCGCAGTAATATCTCTGCAGCTCAGGGAACTGGTAAGTATCGAAGCAGATGCCTATCGATATCGGTCCCCACGGAGTGTCGAACATGAACGGCTTGTCGCCCTTCTCGCACCAGATGCTCTCAGTTTCAAACGGATGCATCTTCTGGTATGCTCCGATAACGCCCTCAGGGCCTATGGCGACCGCCGAGTTGTAAAGCGTGGCATCGCTTGTATCCTCGAGCTTCTCAGCCATTCCGAATACGACGTAGATGCCGTACTTCTTTGTTATCTCCGCGATCCTCGTGCATGACGGTCCGCTGATCGTCTCCGTGGCAGCGATCTTCTCCTCCTGCGGGATGTTCTCGTCTACGTAATAATCGTATCCGTACAGACACATCTCAGGAAAGAGTACGAGGTCGGCGCCACGCTTTGCAGCCGCTTCCGCAAAGCCGCACATGCGCGAAAGATTGCTTTCCTTGTCGGCTGCATCAACCTTGAAGTTTACCGCAGCGACGGTAATGATATCCTTCATGTAAATCCCCCATTTCTCATATTGGATTAATTAAATGATATAATGTCCATCGTTATTTTATTCACACTCTCTGCCTGCGTCAAGCCGTTTTTGCTTTAAATTTTTGTAAAAACCGGATTTTTCCATGCTCTTTACCTCTTATTAACCGCTGCATCCCTTGTAATTTCAATGTGCAAGGGACTTGTACTTATCGGAACCCGCATACTGGCGATAATGTTTTTTAATGTATATTCTTCACAGCTATTGCAATTTTCATGTTTTTTGGTAAAATTTTATCACAAGTATTTTTTGACATCGATTGATGCGGTACGCATACTGCTGATACCGGTCAATTTAATCAAAGATTAAATTTTGCTCTACAACACAGCGAAAGAGGACTGCAAAAGCAGTCCTCTTTCGTCGTTAGCTCTCCTGCTTCCCGCCGACGGCGATCCTCAGGAATTCCTCTATGACCTCAAGCGGCTCACCCCTGTGGATCGTGAGCCTGATGAACGGTTCCCGGCCGCCGTTTATCAGCAGCCTTTCTCCGTAGGCATCCATGAGCGCCGACATGACGCCCGCCGTCAGCTTCACGTTCTCCCACAGGCTGAATATGAGCTTGTAGCCCTGCTGCGATATCTCGCTTATGCCGATTCTGGCGGCCATCGTCCTTATCTTGGATATCCGAATCAGGTTCATCGTATCGTTTGGTATATCTCCGAACCTGTCGATGAGCTCATCCACGATCTCGTCTTCATCCTCATCGCTCTCTATCATGGCGATCTTCTTGTACATCTGCAGCCTCAGCACCTCGTTCTCTATGTAACGCTTAGGGATCAGCGCCGGCACCGGCAGACTGAAGGCCGTTTCCTCCGCTTCAGGAACAGGCTCCCTGCCCTGAGCCGTTTCGATGGCCTCTTCCAGCATCTTGCAGTAAAGCTCATATCCCACGTTCATCATGTGTCCGGACTGCTCCGTGCCCAGCAGATTGCCGGCTCCCCGCAGCTCCAGATCCTTCATGGCGATCTTGAAGCCGGAGCCGAACTCGGTGAATTCCCTTATGGCCCGCAGCCTCTTCTCCGCCACCTCGCTGAGGCTCTTATCCTTCTTGTACATCAGATAGGCGTAGGCCATCCTCCCTGATCTGCCGACCCTTCCACGCAGCTGGTGGAGCTGGGCCAGCCCGAACTTGTCGGCGTCCAGCACTATCATGGTATTGACGTTAGGTATGTCGGTTCCGGATTCTATGATCGTCGTAGCCACGAGCACGTTGTACTCGCCCTCGGCAAAATCCATGATCACGTTTTCCAGCTTTCCTTCGCGCATCTTGCCGTGACCGACTATCACCGAGGCCTCCGGCACCAGAGCCTCTATTTCCGAAGCTACCCTCTCTATGGACTCGACTCTGTTATAAAGCACGTACACCTGGCCGCCCCTGGCCAGTTCTTTCTCGATAGCGTCGCGTATGACGAAATCATCCTGCTCCATAACATACGTCTGTACCGGATATCTGTCCTCCGGCGGTTCTTCGATCACGCTCATATCCTTGACGCCGGAAAGCGACATGTGAAGCGTCCTCGGTATCGGCGTGGCCGATAACGTGAGTACGTCTACATTTGTTTTCAGCTGCTTCAGCCGCTCCTTGTGTTTTACGCCGAACCGCTGCTCCTCGTCGATCACCAGCAGCCCCAGATCCTTGAAGCTTATATCCGCCGACAGCAGCCTGTGCGTGCCGATTATCAGATCTATCGAGCCCTTTCTCAGCCCCTCTGCTATCTGCTTCTGCTGAGCTGCGCTCCTGAAGCGCGACAGCATCTCCACTTTAAACGGGAACTTCTCGAATCTGTCCTTCAGCGTATAGTAATGCTGATTCGCCAGCAGCGTCGTCGGCACCAGCACCGCCGCCTGCTTCCCGTCGGCCACGCACTTGAACAGCGCTCTGGCAGCCACCTCCGTCTTGCCGAAGCCCACGTCGCCGCAGAGCAGCCTGTCCATCGGGCTTTCCTTTTCCATATCGGCTTTTATCTCCTCTGCGCAGCGCAGCTGATCGTCCGTCTCTGTATAAGGAAAGCTGTCCTCAAACTCCTTCTGCCACACCGTATCGGGCGAAAAGGCATGGCCTTTGATCTTCATCCTCTCGGCGGAAACTCTGATCAGCTCCTCCGCCATGTCGTCTACGGCCTTCCTCGCTCTGGCCTTCGTCTGTTTCCATTCGCTGCCCGAGAGCCTGTTGAGCCTAGGCGTCACACCGTCTCCGCCTACGTATTTCTGCAGCATACCCAGCTGATCCACCGGTATGTATAAGGAGTCTTCACCTGCGTACTTCACCTTCAGGTAATCCTTCTTTACGCCCTGGACCGTCAGCTGCTCTATACCCATGAACCGTCCTATACCGTGGCTCTCATGAACGACGTAATCGCCCTCCTGCACATCGGCAAAGTTCTTTATCGCCGCGCCGGCGCCCTTCTTTTTCTTTCTCCTGCTCCTGCGGCTGCCGCCGAAGATATCGCCTTCCCAGATCCAGCACAGCTTCCTGTCCATGAATTCCATGCCGGCCGTGAGCGTTCCTTTTCTGACGGCGACCTTGCCGTCAAGCCCCTCGCGCTGCAGAAATTCCTTCAGGTTACCGAGCCGCTCGTCGCCGCTGCAGACTATCGTCACCTCATATCCGCGCCTTACATAGCTGTCTAGCTCTCCCTTCAGTACGTCAAGCCTGCCGTTAAAAACAGGAGCCTGCCTGCATTCTACGTTCACCAGCCGCGTAAGGAACGGCGCGTTTTTTATCGTGCTGACAAACGGAGTGAATATATACCCCTCCTTCTCGTACAGCTTAAAATAGTCCTGCTGTCCGGACAGCGATTTGAAATCATCGCCGATGCCGCGTCCCGAGGAAAGTATGGCCTCGATGTCGTCCGCCCTCTCCTTTTCAAAGGCCGCCAGCGTCTCCAGTATCCTAGCCGGATCGTCTATGAATATCTGCGGCTCCTGCATATAATCCCAGATATACATCGTTTCATCGTAAAAATAGCCGATGAACTTTTCCAGATACTGCAGGTTCATCATGTTATCCGCGTATTCCAGCATCTGCGCCTCACGCTGCTTCAGATTGTATACGGTCTCGCTGCTGCCCTCTTTTTTCTCCAGAGCCTTCACGCGCCGGTCGTAAGCTGACTTTATTCTCTTCGCAGCACGTTCAAAGATCTCGCTGTCTCTTGCGATCTGCGAGCACTGATATACGGTGATGCCGCTGAGGTTTTCCAGCGACCGCTGCGAATCTATGTCAAAGCTCCTGATCGAATCCACCTCGGTGTCGAACAGCTCGATACGGTACGGATCGTCGCCTTCGGGGGTAAATATGTCTATTATGCCTCCCCTGATGCTGTATTCGCCTCTGCTCTCCACGGCCGGCATCCTTTCATAACCCATGGCCGATAGCCTGCTCTTCAGCTCGTCCGTATCCAGCTCGCTGCCGAGATTTATCTCGATAGTATTCTCGACGAACACCTCACGTGGCGGCAGCTTTTTTATGGCGCCCGTCACCGGCGCGATGACGATACATTCCTCGCCTCCGGAAACAGCCCTCAGGATCTTCATTCGCTCCAGCAGCTCATCGTTGCTCCTGGCCTCATACTGTATCAGCGTTTCCTCGTCCTGCGGCAGCACATATATTTTGCGGTCGCTAAAAAAAGAAAGGTCTGTCGCCAGTCGCTTCGCTCTGTTGAACGTCGAAACCACGATCAGACTCTGACCTTCCCTTCTGCTCGCTATATCAGCTATCACGGGCGCGACCCTTCCCTCGGCAGCGCCCGTTATGTTTACCATTCCCTTTTTATCAGTCACTTGCTTCCCTTCTCACGTTATATTCGTTCATCGCCCTGTCTATTCCCTTTTCGAGGATGCATATCACTGCGTCGGCCGCCCTGTCCACAGCCTCCCTGAGGACGTCGCGCTCACCGCTGCCGATCCTGCCGATGACAAAATCCTTCCATTCGCGTCCGCCGCTGCTGCCGATACCGACTCGCACGCGCGGGAAATCTCCGTCTCCCAGGTGCGCTATCACCGACTTCATGCCGTTGTGACTGCCGGCGCTCCCCTTTTTTCTTATGCGGATCGCACCCATATCGATATCGAAGTCATCGTATATGACTATCAGCTCCTCATGCGCGATGCCGTAGTAGCTGACTATCTCTCCTATGGACTCTCCGCTGAGGTTCATATACGTCTGCGGTTTTACGAGCAGAGCCCTGCGGCCGGAGATCATACCGTCGCCGACCAGCGCTCTGTGCTTCACCCTGTTTACCTTTATATCACACTTTTCGGCTATCCTGTCCACTACCAGAAAGCCCATGTTATGACGCGTGTTTTCGTATTTTCTTCCCGGGTTTCCCAGTCCGGCGATAACGTACATCGGTGCAGCTTCCTTTCCTTGTATGCTGTTAATCGAAGAGCTTGCTGATGGAGCCGTTGGTGAACACCCTCGTCATCGCTTCAGCAAAGAGCGGCGCCACCGACAGCATTTTCATTTTTTCTATCCTCTTTTCCTCCGGCACAGGTATGGTGTTGAGCAGCACCAGCTCCTCTATGGCGGAGTTTTCTATCCTCTCTATGGCCGGCCCCGAAAGCACGCCGTGCGTAGCACATGCTCTTACGCTCTGCGCTCCCAGCTCCTTGAGCGCATTGGCCGCGTTCGTTATCGTACCCGCCGTATCTATCATATCGTCGACCAGGATACAGTTCTTACCCTCTATATCGCCGATTATGTGCATTATCTCGCTCTTGTTAGGCTCCGGCCTCCTCTTGTCCACTATGGCTATCGGTGCGTTGAGCGGCTGTGCCATGTTTCTGGCCCGCGTAACGCTGCCGTGATCAGGAGAGACTATTACCACGTTATCCATGTTCATATCGGCGAAATACCTTGCCAGTATCGGCATACCTACCAGATGATCCACCGGTATGTCGAAATATCCCTGTATCTGCGATGCGTGAAGATCCATGGTCAGTATCCTGTCAGCTCCGGCAGCCACCAGCAGATTTGCCACCAGCTTGGCCGTGATCGGATCTCTGGCCTTGGCCTTCCTGTCCTGTCTGGCATAGCCGTAATACGGGATTATGGCGTTTATCCTGCCGGCCGACGCCCTCTTCATAGCGTCGATCATTATCAGCAGCTCCATGAGATTGTCGTTTACCGGATCACATGTGGACTGCACTATATAGCAGTCGGATCCCCTGACCGTCTCCCAGAGATTCACCGAGATCTCCCCGTCGCTGAACTTGTTCACCGTCGCCCTTCCGAGCGGCTTGCCCATTATGGAGGCTATCTCCTCAGCCAGCTCAGTATGGGAATTCCCCGCAAACACCTTGTAATTTGAAAATACGCTGTTTTTCATCTGCTCCTCCTACATCTGCATTTATTTACCGATACGTTACTTTTTGAGAATGCCCCTCTTCTCTACCCAGCCCTCCAGCGACCTTCCTCTGGCTCTGGCCACGTAAAGCGCGCCCTCCGGCACGTCGCTGGTGATAGTGCTGCCTGCGGCTATATATGCGTTCCTGCCCACATGCACCGGCGATACGAGATTGACGTTGCATCCTATGAACGCTCCGTCCTCGACTACCGAGCGGTATTTTTTGCTGCCGTCATAATTTACGAAGACGACCCCGCATCCCAGGTTTACACGCTCGCCCACATCCGAATCTCCTACATATGTCAGATGCGCAGCCTTCGCTCCGTCTCCCAGCCTGGAATTCTTGATCTCGACAAAATCTCCGACCTTGCATCCGCTGCCGACATCGCTGCCCGGCCTGATATATGCGAACGGTCCTACCGACGTATCGTTGCCGACGGTGCTCTCCATGATGACGGAGCTCTGCACCGATGTCCCCGAGCCTATGGTCGAATCCTTTATCCTGCTGTTCTGACCTATGACGCAGTTCTCGCCTATCTCGACGTTTCCCTCAAGAACGACACACGGGTATATCACCGTACCGGCGCCGATCTTCACGCCCTCGTCTATATACGCCGTTCTGGGATCTATGAAGCTGACGCCCTGCTCGGTATACGCCAGGTTACGCTCCAGCCTCTTTTTCTCCTGCGCCTCGAATTCTCTGAAATCCATATCGTAATCTCCTTAAATATCAAATGTGATGCCGTGGGCTCTCCTGTCCATTTCCAGGATCATCTCTCCCACCTTGTAAATATCTCCGGCTCCCATCGTGATCACCAGATCGCCCGCCTCGGCGTTGTTATACACGAAATTCGCTATCTCCTCAAAATTCTTGAAAAAATATGCGTCCTTCTCCGGATCCTCCTCCTTGATCCTGTTCATCAGCGTCTTGGAGCTTATCTTATATATGTTCTTTTCTCTCGCCGCGTATATCTCCGCCAGCACCACCTTATCGGCATCGCCAAAGGCCGTAGCGAAATCGTCCAGCAGCGCCATGGTCCTGGTATACGTATGCGGCTGGAACAGGCACCAGAGCTTATTGTGCTTCATATTCTTCACCGCCGAAAGCGTCGCTCTGATCTCCGTAGGATGGTGCGCGTAATCGTCTATGATCTTGATATCGTCAAACGTTTTACCCAGGATGTCGAATCGTCTCTGCGTTCCCGAAAATCCCGCCAGAGTCCTGCATATCACGTCCGCCTCTACGCCCAGTATATGCGCGCATGTAAAGGCTGCCAGCGCGTTGAGTATATTGTGCTCGCCCGGCACCGAAAGCGTCACGCGGCCCAGCTGTCCGCCTCCGTGGTTCACGGTGAAGCTCGGCATACCGTCGTTGTCAAAATCTATGTCAGTGGCAAAATAATCGCAGCTGTCGCTGAGTCCGAAGGTTATGGCGTTAGGAATGTCCTCTATGACGCTCTTCACGAACGGATTGGCATCGTAGGCGATCACAGTCCCGTCTGACGGCACCAGCCTGGCAAATTCATCAAACGACCTGGCTATATGCTCTATATCCTTGAAATAATCGAGATGGTCGGAATCTATGTTAAGGATTATCTCGATATCAGGCTTCAGGCTCAGGAAGCTGTCCATGTACTCGCAGGCCTCCGTGACGAAATAGTTGCTGTCGCCGACATAGACGTTGCCGTCTATCTCCGCGAGATTCCCGCCTACAAGTATGGTCGGCTCTCTGCCGGCATCCTTGAGTATCAGCGATACCATGGACGTCGTGGTCGTCTTTCCGTGCGTGCCGGATACGGCTATGCTCTCGCGGTATTCCGACATCAGCGAACCCAGCGCCTGCGCTCTGGTCACGGCCGGTATGCCCAGCTCGGCAGCCCTCGCCAGTTCCGGATTGTCGCTTCCCACGGCCGAGGAATAGATCACGAGATCCGCGTTCTCGACATTCTTTGCCCGGTGGCCGAGAAATATATCGGCACCCTGCGCCATCAGCTTCTCCGTCATATCGCTCTCCCTCATATCGGAACCCGATACGTGATATCCGCGCGACAGGAGTATCTCGGCTATCGCAGAAAGGCCGATACCGCCGATCCCTATGCAGTGTATCCTCTTATAATCAGCTAAATTGATCATCAGTGCTCCTCCCAAATTACAGTTACATCATTATATCACATTTACCGGCGGATTTGCGCACATTTTATTGTCTGAGAAAATATCGCCTGATGCCGCCGCGCACCGCTCCTTCCGCACCGCACCGTCTCGCGCAGCATGTACCGTCTCGCACGATACCCGCGCGACACTTGTGAGATACTCGTTTGATGATTCGCGCGATATGATATATGGTTTGACAGAAAACGCGAATGCTATTACTATATTTATTAAAATAGTTCGTGTTTTACCATTCAGAAAGCAAGGGGTGTAAAATGAAAAGAAGCCACAGGGTCGGTGCGATCTGCCAGATACTTGCCGAATCACCGCACAGGATATTCAATCTCAGATATTTCTGCGACAGGTTCTCCGCCGCCAAATCGAGCATAAGCGAAGATATAGCCGCCGCCGCGCTGGCTGTCGGCTCCACGGGATACGGATACATCGAGACTCTTCCCGGAGCCTCGGGCGGCGTCAGGTACGTGCCCGATATTTCCCCGGAAAAAGCCGAAGAGGTCCAGGATGAGCTCTGCCGGCTGCTCCGTGAGGAAAACCGTATACTGGGAGGCGGCTTTCTCTACACCTCCGACATCATGTATAACCCCGCTATCGTAAAGGGCATGGCGCGCATCTTTGCCGGCAGATTCAAATCGTCCGGCGCAGATCACGTCGCCACGATAGAAACAAAGGGTATCCCCGTAGCCTTCATGACGGCTCAGCTCCTCAACATACCGCTCATCGTCGTCAGGCGCGAGACCAAGATATCAGAAGGCGCCACCGTCAGCATAAATTATTTCCCCGGCTCCTCCGAACGCCTGCAGAAGATGTCCATATCCAAGCGGGCGGCAGCGCCCGGGTCAAAGGCGCTCATCATCGATGACTTCATGCGCGGCGGCGGCAGTATCAAGGGCATAGCTGAGATCCTCTCCGAGGTCGACATACAGGTTGCAGGAGTAGGCGTCGCCATCGTCAACATCGAACCCGAGGACAAAAAAGTCAGCGATTACTTCCCTATAGTACGCCTCGGCAACGTCGATGAAATGAAAAAGACCGTCGAGGTGACGGCCAACCGTTACTGGGAGTGAGAAAGCGTAAGAAATTAAGATTTTTAACTTAGTTTTCAGATTTTTTCAAAAAAAACTTGTTAAAATTAATACTCCACTGTATAATAGTATAAATTATTATTATCCGTGGATACAATGTTCACGGCCATGATAATTTAAATTATTACGGCACGAAAGGCGGTACTACAAATGAACATCACTGACGTAAGAATTCGAAAGATCAATGACGAAAGCAAGATGAAGGCTGTAGTCTCAATCACATTCGATGACGAGTTCGTCGTGCATGACATCAAGATCATAGAGGGACAGAACGGTCTCTTCATCGCGATGCCAAGCAGAAAGATGGGTGAGGGTGATTTCAGAGACATTGCACATCCGCTCGTTTCCGAAACGAGAAACAAGATCAGGGACGCTATATTTGAAGAGTATGAAAAGGTCCTGGCTCAGAAGGCTGCCGAAGAGGAAAACATCCCTGCCGAAGAATAGAAATAACGGACAGATACACATAGATTACCCCGCGTATACGCGCGGGGTATTGTCATGTCTTTTTATCTGTCTCTATCGGATCCCGATCATTCCACGGTCTTCACCATGATCAGGTTCGTGGTTCCCGATACCTGCAGCGGCATACCGGCGCTGTAGACCACCGTATCTCCGCTGCGCACGAACCCGGCTCGCCGCGCTTCGCACGTAACGGTATCCATGAGGCTGTCCCAGTCATTGCTGAATTCCGTCAGCATCGGCACTACGCCTCTCGTCAGCGCCTGCTGATGATAAGTCTTGATCCTCGGCGTTGCGGCGATGATCGTCTGCACCGGCTTATACTTCGACATCATCTCAGCCGTATATCCCGATGTGGTGACCGCGATTATCGCTCTTGCCTTTAGATCCTTGGCAGTGGTACATGCCGCATGACCGATAGCGTTAGCTATATCCTTCTCGTCAGTCTCCACCTCCAGGAATTTGTACTGATTCACATCCTCGGCATCCTGCTCAGCCTGGCAGACTATTTTAGCCATGGCGGCTACCGTTTCCACCGGGTACTGCCCCGCCGCGCTCTCGCCCGACAGCATCACAGCCGACGTGCCGTCAAAAACGGCATTGGCCACGTCCGTTATCTCAGCTCTCGTCGGCGACGTGCTGTTTGTCATCGACTCCAGCATCTGCGTAGCCGTTATCACGGGCTTGCCCGCCCGGCAGCATTCCTTGATGAATTTTTTCTGGATACCCGGCAGCTTTTCAAACGCCACCTCGACGCCCATATCGCCTCTGGCCACCATGATCCCGTCCGACAATTCCAGTATCTCGCGGAAATTATGGATTCCCTCCATGTTTTCTATCTTAGATATTATCTTGATGCCTTCGCCGCCGTTTTCTCTCAGCAGCTTCCTCAGCTCCGACACATCGTCGCCGCTGCGCACGAACGAGGCGGCGATATAGTCCACGTCCATCTCTATCCCGAAGAGGATATCGTTCCTGTCGGCCTCGCTGATGTATTCGAGATCAAGCGATTTGTTGGGGATATTTACCCCCTTCCTGCTCTTGATGACTCCTCCTTCGACTACGCGGCAGACGACGTCCGTATCCGTCGTATCTGTGACCTCCATCTTGATCCTGCCGTCATCTATGAGGATCCTCGTGCCGCGTTCCACCTGAGACGGAAGCGCTTTGTACGTCGTGCTCACCTTCTCCCTGCTGCCCTCGCAGTCCTCCGACGTCAGCACGAACGTATCTCCGGCCTCGAGAGTTTCGCTGCCGTTGACAAAATCCCTTATCCTTATCTCCGGTCCTTTCGTATCCAGCAGCACCGCCGCCGGTATCCCCAGCTGATTTCTCACCCTCCTGAACGTCTCTATCGTTTTTCTGTGTTCTTCATGAGCTCCGTGAGAAAAATTCAGCCTGGCCACGTTCATCCCGGCCTTCAGCATCTCCCTCATCGTCTCCTCATCCCTGCTCGCAGGACCGAGAGTACACACGATCTTCGTCTTCTTCATCATCTTATCGACCTGCCTTTCATACCCCTTGTATATTATTCGCTTTCCATTCTTTCGCGCAGCTTGCGTTCCGTTATCTCATACGCCTTTTGCTCATACGCATAGTCAATATCCTTGTATTCAAAGCCTTCGTCCGCAGAACGCCCGATGCATTCGACAAAATAGCGCATCATGGCAGGATTTTTAACTAAAACCGGCCCCGTAATATACGTACCGAAGGTGTTCTTTTTTCTAAATCCCTCTTTTTTGCTGCCTTCATTATCGCCAAATCCCATTTTCATATTGAAAATCGTATCGCTGTTTTGGGTTATAAAGCTGCACTTGTTGATAAAGCCTACAACGTTCTTATCCAAAAACACACATGAAGCATAGCAATCGCCTGTTATACGCTTTACATCCTGCTGAACCGACAAAAACTCTCCGATCCCGAGCGCCTCATAGCTTACACCGCCGGCATCAGTTATACTTCTGCCCAGCATTTCATATGCACTGCCTGTAAAAAGCATGACCCCGCCTGCTTCCGAGAATTCTCGCAGCTCCTTCTTTTTCTTCATCAGATCCTCAAGCGCATATTTCTGGCTTCTTTCCGTTCCCGCCCCGATATAAATAAAATGGAAATCCGAAGGCTCAACTTCGCAAACAGTATCAGTTCCAGTGACCTCGACTTCAAAGCCCTGATCCGACAAATGCCGCTTCAACACCATAACATTGGCGTATTCTCCGTACAAATTCATTAAATTGGGATATAAATGAAGAAGATTGATTTTCATGCTATTCCTCCGCTCCTACAATACCTTTACACCGGAAAGCAGCTTATCCTTATCCGAAAAACATGTAATCACAAACAATTTTTCGTTTCCGTGCTCTCTCAGATATTCGATTTCCTTTTCAATAGACTCTTCAACCTTGATTTTAGCCTTAGGAATATCCGTATAAGAAAACCTTACGGCAAGATCATTGGCATAAGCCCCGCACAGTTTGATCTCCTGAATGTACGGACTGTTCAAGCCTTCAAAATAAATATCCCACAGCCATGAGGTTTCACTTGTGAAATACTTTCGGCTTACGGCATCTACGATCACGATAACCGAACAAGGCTCTTTTGCAGATGCAGCAAAACGGATCGAGTGATCGTAAGAAACGGAATTTTCATGCTTGGAGGTCAGCAAAGTCCCCTTGTGCTCCCCCAACTCAAACTGAACAACTCTGCCGTTTTTCATAATATAATTACTGATGCTGTCAGCTATCGTCTGCTTTTCGATATTCATCATGTCACAAACCGCATAGGCGGCAAGCACATTGTAAACATTATACAGGCTTTTTAAAGCCAGCTGAATTTCGACCTCATTGTTAATCCTAATAATCCCCTTATCCAGATCAACATCGGTCACGGTGTAATCCGTTCTGTGTTTTTTATGCCCGCAATTCGGACAACTGTAGCTGCCGATATGATTATAATGATAGTAATCATAATGCATCTTCGCATAACATTTAGGGCAATATACGCCGTCATTATATGCCCCTATGTACTCCGTGGTCGAACCACCAAAGCGATCCAATCCGAACCAGATATTATCGTCTCTGCCGTCTCCAAACAGCGATACCAGCGGATCATCCGCATTTAAAATCAATCTGCTTCCGTCATGTATACTGTCCTTTAATGCAGAATATACCCACTGCGGGTGTCCGTTTCTGGTAAGCTGATCCCTATACAGGTTTGTGATGATATAATGCGTAGGTTGGAAATATTTAAATGTATATTTGGCATAGCGCTCATCAGATTCAATCAAAAGAATATCCGCTTTCATTTTGCCTGACATTTTGCAGTTTGACAAAATAAGCGTCGTCACACCCTCGATTTGATTCGATCCTTCCCTGTTCCAAACAACAGTTTTCCCACCGCGTTCTAAAACATGAGCAATTATCTCAACTGTTGAAGTCTTGCCGTTGCTTCCGGTCACCGCAATAATGTTTTCAGGCAGCTGTATTTTGCTTAATACGTCCTTATCGATTTTTAACGCAAATTTCCCCGGCAAGCTGCTGCCTTTTCCCACCATTTTACCGACTATCTTTAAAAGCTTGCATACCGATATGGCTAAAAATGTCTTGAACAGCATATTTCCTCTATCCCTTTCTTTATTTAAAAGCTCTGAGCTTCTATCGCTTTCCTCAGGACTCTTCCTGATATTATATCATGATCGACAGGCTATCGCCATACGCTCTATATCTTTTATCATACCTTCATGTAACCTTTGCTTTTTCTGCTGATTATGTTAATATAATTAATAAATTGCACAGGAGAGTATTTGATAAATATGAAAAAGCTAAAATTTCTCATCAACCGCATATTCGGAATAGATTACAGGCAACTGTTCGATACCGTCAAAAAAGTTCATAAATTGTCAGGAAAAAACAGCCTCTTTCTTTTTTTCGACATAATATACTGCGGCATAAAATACCAGTCGGGATATATAGATTATCTTAATGCCAGAATGGACAGGCTTAACAGAGAAGAACGAAGAGATGTTGTCACCAGGGGCGTAAACAATCAGTACGTCGTAAAGTACAACGATTTCGATTATGTTCATTATTTCATCAATAAGGTTGATTTCAACAACAAGTTCAGCAAATATCTGGGCAGAGACTGGCTTTTGGTTGACGGAAATCATCAGCGCGACGCTTTCGCCGATTTCATCAAGGACAAGACCGACTTTATACTGAAGCCGACGGACGGCACACATGGCGATGGAGTTGCAAAACTTCCGGCCACGATGGATTCCTTTGACGCAAATCTTGATAAATGCCCTTACCTTGCGGAGGAACGCATCATACAGGTTCCTGAAATGTCCTCGCTCAACCCTACAAGCGTCAACACACTTCGCGTGATAACCTTCCTCGACAAAAAAGGAGCCTCCCATATTCTGGCTGCCTATCTTCGTATCGGCCGAGAAGGCTTAGTCGACAACTTCTGCAGCGGAGGTATGCTCACACCTGTAGATCTCGAAACCGGCGTGCTGCATTACCCCGCCGTCGACGGAGAAAACATGGCTTATGAAGTTCATCCGATCACCGGAAACCATATAGTAGGCTTCAAGATTCCTCAATGGGAAGACGCAAAAGCGCTGGCGCTCGAAGCGGCTCATGTGATTCCTCAGGTTCGTTACGTGGGCTGGGATATAGCCATATCCGAAAAGGGTCCTTGCCTTATCGAAGGCAACGAATATCCCGGTCATGTTTTCTACGTATTTGCCGAACATCATCCGGATCACAAGGGATGCAGACATATATTTGAATCGATAATGGACTGATATGCCGAGACAGACAAAAATCCAGCAGGGTGCACATCCCGCTGGATTTTTTTATTTGTCAATATGAACAGGGCTCCTTATATCGTCCTCCTGAGCTCATCAAGTCTGTACTCGTATGCCTCGATTATTTCCCTTTCAAAGCAGAGCTTGTCTTCAAGGCCCATGGTTCGCAGCAAACGTTTTGCAAACAAAGGATTCAGTATCAGAAAAGGCCCCAGCGAATATGTCCCGAAAAAATTATTTCTTCTGATTCCTTCTCTCTTTGTGTCAGGATTCATGCCTATGCCCTTCTCTATATCTATAAAATATTCGTCAAAATCGCCGTAAGCAAATGAAAACTGACTCCTGTGCCCCAAAAATGTCAGCCCGTCACATTCGCCTATATACTGAGAATTATGTCGTTCGTTTTTCATATATCTGACGGAATAAAAGTCAAACATGTCCAGGCCTTCGATTATTCGCTCATCATCCTTGATGTACTTACCGAAAATTTCTACCGCATTTCCTGTTACGAGAAATATCACGCCTTTATCAATCAATTCAGCCATCCTGTCGCGATATGGCCTCAGCAGCTCTATGATCTGTTCCTGCTTTCTTTCCGTAGTGCAGCCGAGATATATCATATCCACATCGTTGCTTGCAAATTCCGGCGTGTCCCCGTGCTGTGTGGATACGACCTCTATTTCCGGATTACATCTGCTGAGATATTCCACATTGTAGCTCTCTCCGTAAATATTGCAGAGCTTCGGATAAAGCAACTCTACCTTTTTCATTTTGCAGCCACCTCCTTCGCTCTTTCCACTATCCTGGCACGCATATTTATCGCCTTGCTAAGATAGTCCGTTTCGAAAAGCACATATATCTTATCTATGCCGCTCGTATCCACATGATTTACTATATCCGCCTCTTCTTCCACGCAGACTATCCTGCTTTCATCTATCCCTGCCAGCAGGAGCCTGAGCTTATGGTTCAGGTACATATGGCCGCCGACGATTATCTTCTTTATATTCGGGCTGTTCAGGAATTCATAATCGGTTTCGTACAGCCAAGTGAGTGTTTCCGACGGGTGATTCTTATCCTGCACTTCATCCATCAAAAGCACAACCTCCTTGTCAGAAGGCTCCTTTGCCATGTATTCAAATACCGTCGATGCAGCGCTGACGTTCTGACTTTTTGCAGCAAATGTAATATATTCTATATTATTAAATGTTACGCTCGTTTCCCTTATCTCCGTCACCTTCTGCGTTTTAAGAAAATCCACGAGCTCCTGCTTGTCCACACCGATCTCACGCATCAATGCCACATAAGACAGCACATTAAACGCATTGAACACCGTATCCGAAATAAGAGGATACGCCGTAAGCTCGCCGTTCTCGTTTATTATGATTTCTTCTTTTTCATGGTCTACAGATTCTGCGAAATACTTTGCTTCGGGAGTTTTGAAATCGCACGATTCACAGTAAAAGTCACCGATATGCCTGTAATGCCTGTAATTGTAATTTATATCTCCTCCGCAGTACGGACATACAGATATATCTTTAACCTTATTCTCAAATGGCGCGGCGCCTATATCCGCCATGCCATAGAATACCCTTCTGGCGTCTGACTTCGCGGCCAGCTGAGAGCTTATCGGATCGTTGGCGTTCAAAACGGCCACGGTCTTGTTCCCCAGCACATTGAATGTGTTTTCCACATGATCGAAGATGAATTCCGGATGTCCGTTACGTCTCAGAGAATCCTTGCTTATATTTGTAACCAGGATATAATCCGGCTCTATCTTCGTCATCGTATCATCCAGCGTCTTCTCATCTGCTTCCAATACGGAAACATCCATCTTGACCGGCCTGTTTAAAAAATCAACACATCGCATCAGATTGACGCCGAAGCCCGCCTGGAGGTTCGCTCCCCAGTCATTAAAGCTCACTCTCAAGCCGTCAGCCTTAAACTTATTGGCAATCAGCGCCGATGTGGTCGTTTTTCCGTTCGTTCCCGTTATGGCTATTGAAAGCGGCGGCTTCTTGATATACCTGAGAAAATCAGGGCATAATTTATAAGCCAAAAGCCCCGGCCAATCGTTCCTTTCCTGTCCTCTGAGTTTAAATATGAACATCGCAATCTTGGATATCCATAATGCGATAAAAAATCTTACCATATTATCTTTTCTCCCGTCTGACTTTTCTGTTTCTGTCTTTAACTTTCATATACATTGACACTTCACAAAGCGAAATCTGCATCATCATGATATGAACTGCACCGTCACCCCGTTAGGATCCTTTACGAAAAAGAACGACGTTCCGGGCACCGGGCTTATCACCGGCGTCAGCTCCATACCCCTGCTCATGAGCTCCTTATGATATGCCGCCACATCATCGACCTCAAAGCCTATGGATATGCCTTCGCCGCTGTACGGCTCATCAGGATTGCTGATAAGCTCTACGCACGTTTCTCCTGCGCTGTCGCCCATGAATACTATATTGCTCGGGCCTTTCCCTCTGAGGTCGCGCTGTATCGAAAGACCTGCTGTCTCCTCGTAAAATCGGATCGACTCCTCGAGCCTGGCGCTGTTTATCGTGATATGTTTTATCTTCATGCCCTTACTCTCCCTTTATACACAGTAATAAAAGATCTGCTGCGTTTTTAGTCATACTATTACTATATACATTTTACTTGATATCTTCATGTAGTTCAAACAAAATCATTAGCAGCAAATAAGAAAGGACGTCGCTTGGACGTCCTCGCTTTTGGCTAGGGTAGCAGGATTCGAACCTGCGCATGATGGAATCAGAATCCATTGCCTTACCGCTTGGCGATACCCCAACGTTGATCAAATTGTAAAAAATGGGGTGGATAGTGGGATTCGAACCCACGCATAACGGAGCCACAACCCGCTGTCTTAACCACTTGACTATACCCACCATACCGCGAGCGGGGCTCCCGCTCTGAAAAAAATTGGAGGCGACACCCGGATTTGAACCGGGGAATAAAGGTTTTGCAGACCTCTGCCTTACCACTTGGCTATGTCGCCGTAACGGGAGTTTCCTCCCAATAATATTTGGCGATCCGGAACGGGCTCGAACCGTCGACCTCCAGCGTGACAGGCTGGCATTCTAACCAACTGAACTACCGGACCGTAAATTGGTGGGCGCTATAGGGCTCGAACCTATGACCCTCTGCTTGTAAGGCAGATGCTCTCCCAGCTGAGCTAAGCGCCCATATTGACATTGTTCAATATTATGATTATGGTAGCGGCGAGTGGAGTCGAACCACCGACCTTCCGGGTATGAACCGGACGCTCTAGCCAACTAAGCTACACCGCCACATCAGGATCGTTTTGGCAATCACTGCGAAAAATATATTATCATTTCACCGAGTTGTTGTCAAGACATTTTACTCCATATTATTGATGTCGCTGTCGATAATTTTAATGCCTGACATGATATTGCAAATATCACGCTTCCACGCCGCTCCACCTACTCGCTGATCTTCAGCAAGCCTCTGATATATCCGCTTACAGCCTCCTTCGGTATATCGAGTGCGTATGAAAACTCTTCCTCGACGAGCTTTTCCGCCGATTTCAGCGTATTATCATCTGTCGTGGAAAGGCTTTTCCCTACGGACATCAGCTCCTGCTTCTTCATATATATGCACCTTATCATGAGCAGCAGCTTCTGAGTGACGCCGTTCAGCAATATATCGTGAAACCTC
>CASESB010000048.1 GCA_949290475.1 uncultured Bacillota bacterium | reverse complement strand
GTCTCTGTCACATCGGTCTCCGCAGTTTCTTTCACATCATTTCCTGTCGTGGTCGTATCACCGCTTACGTCTGACGGTGCGGCAGTCGTCTGCGTGAGCTGAGGCTCCACAGGTGCAGGCTCCGTCTCCTTTATGAGATGTCCCGCAAGTATCTCATAGAACCCCGTGAACGTCGAATAGCTGTATACCAGCACAGGGACTACGAACAGCGTCGTCAGCATCGATATCAGCGACGATACCAGCGGAGGAGCATAAACTGCCGTAACGATCATATCTATGATCACGGCAGGTACCATGGACAGCAGTATCCAGCCTATGAAAGACAGTCCGAGGCAGAAATATTTGCCGCAGTTGCCCTTCATCATCCGCTTACTTTCATTCATACACTGCCTTATCCCTTTTCCCGGATCATCGGCAAGGATATAAAACGCCTGACTGTACCTTATCGACGCTATTATGCCCGGGATTATGAAAAGCAGTGACCAGAGGAAAATGAAAAGCGAACTGAACAGGAACAGTCCCAGCGCTTTTCCGAATTTCTCAAATCCAAGGAATATGTCCGTCACCTCTACCTTCTGTCTCCTGAACATGGCGAGGAAAAACAGCGTCAGTCCCAGCGTCAGCGATCCGGTAACAAGCAGGAGATATATACCGCTCAGCGACGAATAGGATGTCATATCCTGATACGCATATCCGTAATCGCTGTACATGCTTCCGTATCCTGCGCTGTAATACACTTCTCCTATGTTGACACCGAACAGTTCGTTCAGTATTATCGGCGGTACTCCGATACACAGTTCGTATATAACGACCGCTATCAGCGCCGTTTTCCACTTACCGATAAGTGCATTCCTGCCCAGCGCTCTCAGATTGCTGCTGGATTCCGTTATCACTATATTCGGTCCCGTTACATTCTGTTGCATAACTTAAACCTCTCTTCATACGTATTCATTTTAATCCTGTTAATGATATCATAAAAAAAACTGCAAGGCAACCTTGCTTATATATTATGAGGGGCGCGGCATTGTTCAAAATTCGCATAGAAAACCTGTATCTCATATGGTAAAATTTCAATATACATTTTATATCGCTACGATTGGGAGGAAACTATGAGGAAAATTTTTATCATCCTGATATGCATGCTGACGATCCTGGCGCTCGCAGGCTGCGGAGGCAGCAATGAAAAGGATAACGGCAAAGGAGAAAAGGAAGAAGCACAGAAAAAAGCCGAATCGACCGCCGAAGAAGCCGAGTACATCAACGTAGCCGGATGCTGGCTGCAAACGGCAGAGGGTGATCCGTTTATGATCACGTTTAACGACGATAATACCATGGATTACCGGCTCGTCCTGAGTGAAAACACCGTATTCTTCACCGAATTTTCACTACAGCCGGATTATATAACGATAGATATGGTAAACACCAATAACGAAGAAGGCACGACCCCTGTGGTCTACAAATTGGATCTGAATGAAGAACAGGAAAGTCCAATACTGACGCTGACTCTTGATCGCGAACGCTCGAGCGATGATCTGAGCGCGCTTTACGGATGGGAAACCGTTCTGGAAGGACCATATCGCTATCTCAATCTCACGTCTGACCAGGTAGAGACAGTGCGTGAAGCTCTGGGTGTACCGGACGACATGGAGGTGACGATGGTTCAGAGAACACCGGAATACTGGGATGGAGGACAGCGCTGGCTCGTCGATATCGAATTCTATGACGGCACTACACTGATAGCGGCAGCCGCTGTGGATCCTCAAACGACAGAGCCGTGCCGCGATATCATCAGGTATTCAGGCAAATGATTTTTATAATGATGAAGCGGAAATAAAGGAGCTGCCGCCCCGGATTTGCAAATCCGAAGCGGCAGCTCTTTTGTTTTCATATCCGCTTATCAGTCGTTTTCAGCTTCCGCTGTTTTACTGATTAGTACAGGTTGTCGAATATCTCCTTGATCTCGGCTTCAGTAAGATCCACATAGTTGTTGCCCAGCAGTCTCTGCTGATTGTCTATAGTGGACTTGGCAAATTCAGCCGACTGTTCAGGAGTCATGCCGTAGTCTCTGAGAGGCTTCTTCTCCAGGATCTTGCCCAGGAACTCATCCAGTGCAGGATATACGTTGTCGACATCACAGCCCATAACGTCTGCCAGCATCTTGTTGAGAACCTCGATCTTGCCCTTAGGCTGCTTTCTCATGTACATCTTGAATACTTCCGTGAAGCAGATGAAGTTAGCTTCGCCGTGAGCGATGTGGAAAGCTCCGCCGTGTGCATATGAAAGGGCGTGAACTGCAGCGCATCCGGCATTACCGAAAGCGATTCCGGCGTAGTTGGCAGCCAGGCAGAAGTCCTTAAGGTAAGGCTTTCTGTTCTCAGCAGTGTTTCCGCCGGCAGCTATGATCTTCTTGTAGCCGTTCATGATCATGTCGATAGCCTTCTCTGAATACATTTCAGTGAACGGAGAAGCCTTTGGCGACAGATATGACTCAACGGCGTGGATCAGAGCGTCTACCGAAGAAGTAGCGAATACCTTGTCAGGCAGTCCCTGGAGTGATTCAGGGATCAGCACAGCGATATCAGCGTAAGTCTCTTCGTCAGCGATACCCTTCTTGAGGTTCAGCGAAGGGATCGAAGCTACAGCTACGTTAGTTACCTCGGAACCTGTTCCGCAAGTAGTAGGAACTACGACCAGCTTCTTTACTCTCTTAGGAGCAACCTTGCCTGTATACAGGTCAGCAACCTTATCAGGGATGTCGCACGCAAGTACCTTGCAGCAGTCAACGATAGTACCGCCGCCGAAAGCTATGATTCTGTCGAATTCATACTTGTCCATCTCGGCTTTCATGGCATCCATCATCTCGTCAGTAGGTTCGCCTGCGCCGTACTTCTCCTGATAGATAACAGGCATGTCGATGCCCAGCGGCTTTACATAAGGATCATACATCCACTGGTTAGTTACGAGGATGTCGCCCTTACCCAGCTTGAACTCATCGTTGAAGTCTTTGAACGTATCAAAGTAATGGATTGCAGGAACTACTCTTAATGCTTGCATAATGTTACCTCTTTTCTTAAACTTCTTTAAACTTCAGTTATATCTTCCACTCACTTTTAGGTGAATTTTAGGCTGATTAAAACTCTGCGTTGAATCTTTCCTTGAACTGAGCCTTCAGCTCGTCTCTGAACTCAGGGTGAGCTATGTTGATGAGCTGTCTTGCTCTGTCTTTGAGGTTGGCTCCCTTGAGTCTTGCGATACCGTACTCGGTAACGACATAGTCAACATCGTTTCTCGACGTCGTTACGGCAGCGCCGTGATCGATGAACGGAACGATCTTGGAGATCTTGCTTCCATCCTTCTTCACTGTTACCGAAGGCATAGCCATGATCGATATTCCCTTGCCGTCGTGCGACATTCCGGCGCCTCTTACGAAGTCTACCTGTCCGCCTACACCGGATATCTGCTTGGTGCCGATGCTGTCGGAAACAACCTGTCCCATGAAGTCTACCTGTACGCAGGAGTTGATGCATACCAGGTTCTTCAGCTGCGAAACTACCTCAGGATGGTTTACATAGTCTACCGTCCTCAGCTCTACTACAGGGTTCTTGTCGCAGAAATCGTACAGCTTCTTCGTTCCCATCAGGAATGTAACTACCATCTTTCCGGAATCGATTCCCTTCTCCGTACAGTCGATAGCTCCCTTTTCGTAAAGGTCTACTACTCCGTCAGCGATCATCTCGGAGTGGATACCGAGGTGCTTCTTGTCTCCCAGCTGTGCCAGTACGGCGTCAGGAATAGCTCCGATACCCAGCTGCAGCGTAGCTCCGTCATCTATGAGGGAAGCGCAGTTCTTACCGATAGCCTCCTCCACCTCAGTGATCTTGGCAGGAGCGCTTTCGAACAGCGGACGCGAATATTCAACGAAGGCGTCGATCTCGCTAACGTGAACGAACGTATCTCCGAATACGGTAGGAACCTGATCGTTGACTTCGGCTATAACGACTCTTGCCGACTTGATACCCTGGATAGTATAGTCGGAAGATACGCCGATGTTGCAGTATCCGTGCTCGTCAGGAGGCGTTACCGTTACCATCATTACATCGACGTGCAGTATATCTCTTCTGATGAGACTAGGAATCTCATGGAAGAATACAGGAATGAAATCTCCGTGTCCCTGAGCGATGGAATTCCTTGTCGACGGGCTGGTAAACCATCCCTCATATCTGAAAACATCGCTGTTCTCAGGCTTGGAATATTCACCCTTGCCGAGGGTAACCATGTGCGATACCGTAACATCCTTGTAAAGGTTCTTGTTGGCTACCATAGCGTCAACTACTGCAACCGGTTCGGCAACACAGTGAGCGAGAACTACCGTGTCGCCGGATTTGATAAGCTTTACGGCTTCATCAGCAGACATTTTTCTGTCTTCGTAAATCTTTTTCCAATCCATGATTGTAAATCCTCCATTTCCGGCTTGCTCCTCTGCAAGCCGCTCCTTAACTTCTCCGACCTGATCCGGATCCCATATCGTATGCACTCCGCCGTCAACATCGAAATGTTCATAGGCCGCACATCGTGCCGGGCAGCCGTTTATCACCAGCAGGCAATCGTACTGCTCGCCCTCCTCCGCATGGGAAAAATCCACGTCCTTCAGGTCACCTTCAATTTCTCTGAGTGCTTTGCCACGATCAAACCGGGGATTGCATCCCCCGCAAAATCTAACTCCGCATTTCATAAACAATCCTCACGCTTGTATTTTTATTTCCAGTCAAATCTGAAAAAAGAGGCCGCTTCGGGCTACAAAGCGGCCTCATGATTTCGAGCAATTTTAAACTGTCAGTTCACCGCTTCACTATTTGATGTGGGCGATAGCCTTAGCCAGCTCTTTCTTTGCTTCGAGATTTCCCTGTCTTGAGATCATGATTCTCTGAGCCTGTGGGGATCCGGCGCCGTGGAGCGACTCCGTTCTGTATCCTACAGCCGAGGAACCAAGGCAGATGTTCTCGATGAATCTGAGTACTCTCATTCTCTCTTCAGTTGTGCACGAAGGAGCAGCAGCAAAGTACTTGTTGCAGATCTCGCCGATAGTCTCGCCGTTTCTGCCAACCTTCAGATCGGACTTGAAGTCTTTCTCTGACGGCATCGTTACCATGAGTCCGCCTGCGATATCTTCAGCCAGTCTGGTGATATCGTAAGGGAATCTCGTTACGTTCTGCTTGCAGACATTAGCCAGCAGCAGGTCGATCTCGTAGTTTCCTGCCTGAGTAGGGTGACCTTCTGACGAGCAAGCTATACCGCAGCAGTACAGAGTCTCGTTCAGGTGGATCATCTCGATCAGCTTGTCCTTGATGTGGGAAGCCTTCTGAGCGCCGTTGTATTCAGCAGCCAGAGCAGCAGCACCGATCAGAACGTCGCCAACGCCTACCTTGCATCCGCCGTATGACTGTCTGTGGTATCCGGCGAATCTCTCTACCATCATTCCTGCGAAGTCATATTCTCCAGCCAGGAAGATGTACTCGTTAGGGATGAATACGTTGTCGAATACTACCAGGGCTTCCTGTCCGCCGTAAGTCTTGTTTCCGAGGTCAACGTCAGCTCCCTCTTCCAGTTTTCTTGTATCGCATGACTGTCTTCCGTAGATCATGTACATACCCTCAGCGTCTGTAGGACATGCAAACGATACTGCGTAATCCTTGTCAGCTTCCTTCATTGCCTGTGTAGGCATGATGATGTGCCAGTGTGAATTGATGGTACCAGTCTGGTGAGCCTTAGCTCCGCTTACTACGATACCGTCGTCTCTTCTCTCAACGATGTGTACGAAGAGATCAGGGTCTCTCTGAGCGCTTGGAGCAAGTCCTCTGTCTCCCTTAGGGTCAGTCATGGCTCCGTCAACTACGTAGTCGTTCTTCTGAACCATTTCGAGGAACTTCTTGAAGTTTTCGTGATACTTAGTACCATACTTCTTGTCGGTTTCATATGTCGTGGAGAATACAGCGTTGAACGCGTCCATACCTACGCATCTCTGGAAGCATGAAGCTGTCTTCTGTCCACAAAGCCTCAGCATTTTAACTTTTTTCTTCAAGTCTTCTGTGCTCTGATGAAGGTGCGTGAATCTGTTGATAGTTTCGCCCGTAAGGCTTGACTTGGCAGTCATAAGGTCAGCGTACTCCGGATCGTTAGCCAGATCATAAGTAACTGCTACGCAGTTTATCGAAGGTCTGATGATAGGATGATCTACCCAATCTTTTACCTCTTCGCCGAACATGTAGACTCTCGTCTTCATTTTTCTCAAGCTCTCAATATACTGTGCTCCTGTCATTAACATATTAAAATCACTCCTTTATTAGATTTAATTCCTCACAACGCTTGATTGCGAGGTGAGAAACCACGAACAATTTTAATCCGCAGAAATAACTAATGACTCTCTTTTCTCAATATCTTTCTTGCCATATCGAGAAGATCCTCGCTGACGGAAGTGTCCAAAACCACATCCTTGATCCCCTGTACGTTATCCATCACTATGCCCTTGACCACTTCTTCTATCGTGGACTGAGCCGACGGACACGACGCGCACTGACCCGTGAGCTTGACCATCACCACGCCGTCTTCGTAGCCGGTAAGGACAGCTCCTCCGTAATGCGCCGCCAGGACAGGGTCAACCTTGTCTTTCAATACTTTTTTGATTTGCTCTTCCATAGCGTCGTCACCTCATTATGTTCTGTACAATGCTATTATATATCTTGATTTGAGGTTTTTCAAGGGGTTATAATTATCAATATCATGAAATTAGGCGGGAATTTTAAAAATGAACACGATTATCGGCAAAACAAATGGTTTTAACGTCAAAAACGACAGGGCTGTCATCATCACGTCGCACGTCGAAGGTCATCCTGACATGGGTGCTCTCATCGGCGACAGCGACTTCGTGATCTGCGCCGACGGCGGCTACGACATCGCCCTCTCGCACGGTATCAGACCCGACCTGCTGCTGGGCGACTTCGACTCCACGCAGCTGCCGCTCCCCGGCGATATCAGGCTCGTCAGGTTTTCACCGGAAAAGGACTACACCGACCTTGACCTGGCCATCAGGACCGCAGCCGAGGAAGGCTTCTCACAGCTCACGATAATCGGCGGCATCGGCGGACGACTTGATCACACCGTAGCTAATCTGCAGCTTCTCTACCGCTATCACGACAGCTTCGACAGCCTCGTCATGGCGGACGGGCTTGACCGCTGCTTCATACTCGATTCAAAGAAGCGCGGCAGCGCAGTGCTCCGCGGAGAGCCTGGCAGATATCTTTCCGTCTTCTCACTGTCCGAAAACTCTTACGGCGTCACCATCAGCGGTGCCAAATACGAGCTGAGCGGTCACACGCTCACCAGAGACTTCCCGCTCGGCGTCAGCAATGAATTCAATGAAAAACAGGACGCTGTCATCACTGTCGATGACGGCATCCTGCTGATAGTCATATCCGATATGCGCCGCGTCTGATCCTATACGTTCCTGGCCCAGCCCAGGGTGCGTCCCACGGCCTCGTGCCAGCCCTTGATCAGCGTTTCACGTCTTTCGGCGCTCATAGCCGGCTCGAAAGCCCTGTCCATGCGCCAGTTGGCGATGATATCGTCCCTGCTTCTCCAGTAGCCCGTAGCCAGCCCGGCCAGATACGCGGCCCCCAGAGAGGTCGTCTCTATACACTCAGGTCTGCACAGCGGCATGTCGATTATATCCGCCTGGAACTCCAGGAGAAAATCGTTGGCGCACGCGCCGCCATCCACCTTGAACGTCTTTATCGTGTGACCCATGTCCTCTTCCATGGCATTCATCAGATCGTACGTCTGATATGCCATCGACTCCAGCGCCGCCCTCGCTATGTGGTTTTTGTTCACTCCGCGCGTCAGACCCATGATCGCACCTCTGGCGTATGGATCCCAGTAAGGCGCACCCAGACCCGTGAAGGCCGGAACTATATACGCGCCCGCCGTATCGCTGACGGATCTCGCCATGCGCTCGGACTGCGCTGAGCTTTCCAGCAGTCCGACCTCGTCTCTGAGCCACTGGATCGTCGCTCCCGACATGAACACCGAGCCCTCGATGGCGTAGCTCACCTCGTCTCCTATGCCCCATGCCACCGTCGTCAACAGGCCGTTTCCCGACATCACCGGTTCTTTGCCGGTATTCACCAGCATGAAGCCTCCCGTACCGTACGTGTTCTTCGCCTCACCCTCCGCAAAGCACACCTGACCGAAGAGCGCCGACTGCTGATCCCCCGCAGCTCCCGCGATCGGTATCGCTCCTCCGAATATCCTCGGATCGCTCTCTCCGAATATCGCGCTTGACGGCTGCGGCTGCGGCAGCATGCACGCCGGTATGCCCAGCATGTCGAGGATCTCATCATCCCATCTGAGCGTATGGATATTGAACATCATGGTTCTGGAGGCATTCGAGTAATCGGTGGCATGTACTCTGCCTCCCGTCAGTCTCCATATGAGCCACGTCTCGATGGTTCCGAACAGCAGCTGTCCGCTCTGCGCTTTTTCCATGGCGCCTTCCACGTTTTCCAGTATCCACCTCAGCTTGGTGCCCGAAAAGTAAGGGTCGATTATCAGCCCCGTCTTCTCGCGTATGAGCCCCTCGACACCCTGCGCTCTGAGGCTGTCGCAGAACTCCGCCGTCCGCCTGCACTGCCAGACGATGGCGTTGTATACCGGTTCGCCCGTTTCGCGGTCCCATACGACCGTCGTCTCGCGCTGATTCGTGATGCCGATGGAGTCTATGTCCTCGTAACCGGCATCTATCTTCAGCATGGCTTCCTGAGCCACGCCTATCTGCGTCGACCATATATCCATGGGATCGTGCTCTACCCATCCTTCCCGGGGATATATCTGCCTGAACTCCTTCTGCGCCACGCTCGCCTGCCTGCCCTGTCTGTCGTAAAGTATGCACCTTGCGCTCGTCGTGCCCTGATCGAGAGCCATCACGTATTTCTTTCTCATCAAACAAACTCCGTCATTATGCTGTTGGAAACATTCATCCCTCTCTCTGAGAGGTAAAGCCTCTCTCCGCTCAGGATCAGAAATCCCTTGTATCTGTCGAGAAGCTTCCTGTCGTATACGTCGAAGAAATCCCTGCCAAACGTCTCCCTGAACTGATCCAGGTCTATGCCCTCGGTCTTTCTCAGTCCGGTGAATACGTATATTCCCATTTCCTCACGCTGCGTATAATTTTCTATGCTGCCGGTGTCTACGGGAGCCGTATGCGCCTTTATGGCCCGCAGATAGTCCTTCATGCGCCCGCAGTTTTTGTATCTGCTGCCGCCCGTAAACGAGCTGGCGCCGAGCCCCAGGCCCAGATATTCCACGTATGACCAGTACTTCATGTTGTGCCTGCTCCTGTGTCCCGGCAGAGCCGCATTTGATATCTCGTAGTGATCATACCCTGCTCTCTTCATCATCTTCAGAGCCGTATGGTACATTTCCCTGTCGAGCGAATCGGGCACAGGACGCAGACTGCACTTTCTGTATACCAGATCGTACATCTCCGTGCCTTCTTCTATCTGCAGACTGTAGAGCGATATGTGCTCAGGTCTCAGGAACACGCACTGCCTGACGGTATCCTTCCACATCTTCATCGTCTGCCCCGGTATGCCGAACATTATGTCGAGATTTATATTTTCAAAGCCCGCCTTCCTGGCGCGCTGATAGGAATAAAAGGCGTCGTTCTTGTTGTGTATGCGCCCCAGAACCTCCAGCACGCTGTTTTCGAACGACTGCACTCCTATGCTTATGCGATTGATGCCCTTGCGAAGATACCTTTCCAGCTTCTCGTCGCTGAGCGTCGCCGGATTGGCCTCTATCGTCACCTCCGCATCCTCTGTGATGTTGAAATTGTCATGCAGACAGTCCATTATCCTGCCGATGTCCCAGGCGCTCAGAAGAGACGGCGTGCCTCCCCCTATGTAAACGCTGTCCACCGGACGGTAATGCCACTCCTCCGCTCTGATGCCTATCTCCATCATCAGAGCATCGGCGTACTCCGACAGCAGCTTGCTGTCGCTGCATCCGAACGAGAGGAAATCACAGTACCTGCACTTCCTCACGCAAAACGGTATATGAAGATACAAACCCAGACTATTTGTTGTCGTCATATTTTAGTACCGCCGTGAATGCCTCCTGCGGCACCTCCACCGTACCGAACTGACGCATCCTCTTCTTTCCTTCCTTCTGTTTTTCCAGCAGCTTCTTCTTTCGCGAGATATCGCCGCCGTAACACTTGGCTATAACGTCCTTTCTGTAGGCTCTCACTGTTTCTCTGGCTATGACCTTCTGTCCTATGGATGCCTGTATAGGCACCTCGAACTGATGCATCGGTATGATCTCCTTGAGCTTCGAGCAGACGAAGCGTCCTCTGGCATAAGCCTTGGACTCGTGGACGATCATGGAAAACGCGTCCACGACCTCCTTGTTGAGCAGGATGTCCAGCTTCACCACCCTGGACGGCTCATATCTGGAGAACTCATAATCCAGCGATCCGTAGCCTCTCGTCTTGGATTTCAGGGCGTCAAAGAAGTCGTATATCACCTCGTTCAGCGGCATATCATAGTGGAGGTTCACCCTGCTCTCGGTGATATACTCCATGTGCAGCAGCTTGCCCCTTCTTTCCTGGCATATTTCCATTATATTGCCCACGTATTCCTTAGGCACCATAATATCCGCCTTCACCATGGGCTCCTCTATGTGATCTATCAGCGCCGGATCCGGCAGATTTGACGGGTTCTGTACCATCTGCACGCTGCCGTCCGTCATCACCACCTTGTATATTACGCTCGGCGAGGTGGTGACAACCGCCAGATCGAATTCACGCTCAAGCCTTTCGACGATGATCTCCATGTGCAGCAGTCCGAGGAACCCGCATCTGAATCCGAAGCCGAGCGCCGTCGACGTCTCCGGCTCAAAATGGAAGGCGGCGTCGTTGACCTGCAGCTTTTCCAGCGCATCCTTGACGTTCTCGTACTTCTCGCCCTCGGCCGGATAGATGCCGCAGTACACCATGGACTGCACCTTCTTGTATCCCGGCAGCGGCTCGTCGGCCGGATCGTCGGCCAGAGTTATCGTATCTCCCACCCTGGCGTCCGACACCTGCTTTATGCTGGCGCATATATAGCCTACCTCGCCGGCCCTCAGAGACTTTGACTCCACCGGTCCCGGAGAATATACTCCGACCTCGGTCACCTCGTACTTTTTGCCGGTGTTCATCATATATATCTCGTCGCCCTCCCTGACGGTCCCGTCAAAGACGCGGGCATATATGACGACGCCCTTGTAATTATCGTAATACGAATCGAATATCAGAGCCTTCAGCCTGCCGTGCTCATCTCCGTGCGGAGCCGGGATGTCCGTCACGATCTTTTCCAGCAGCTCCTCGATGCCGATCCCCTCCTTGGCGGAGACGAGCGGCGCCTCCTGTGCATCCACTCCGATAACATCTTCTATCTCCTGTCTCACCTCGTCAGGTCTTGCCGACGGCAGATCTATCTTATTGAGCACCGGCATGATCTCCAGATCCTCGTCCATAGCCAGATACACGTTGGCCAGCGTCTGCGCCTCCACGCCCTGGGTAGCGTCTACCACGAGCACAGCCCCCTCGCAGGCGGCCAGGCTCCTCGACACCTCGTACGTGAAATCCACGTGTCCCGGCGTATCTATGAGATTGAACACGTATTGATTGCCGTCCTTTGAATCAAAGAGCAGCCTCGTCGTCTGGAGCTTGATGGTTATCCCCCGCTCTCTTTCCAGATCCATGTTGTCCAGGAACTGCTCTCTCATCTCCCTCTCCGACACCAGCCCCGTCTTTTCTATTATCCTGTCGGCCAGCGTGGATTTGCCGTGGTCTATATGCGCTATGATGCTGAAATTTCTTATATATTTCTGGTAATCCTTCATGTTCGCCTCTCTGTTTCGGTATTATATATCAATTTTACTGGAAATTTATCCACATATCAACATGGAAAAGCTGATTTACGCTATTTTTCCCTTGCCAACGCCTTCCCGTTCATATATACTATTAGGTGCGAATTTTAGCTGTATTTTAAGAAAGTGGGGTAATTTAAAATGGCAAACATTAAATCCGCAAAGAAAAGAATCCGCGTTATCGACAAGAAGACAGCCAGAAACAGACGTATCAAGGGTCATCTCAAGGCTATCCTGAAGTCATTCGATGCTGCTATCGAGGCAGGCGACATGGAGACCGCCAAGGAAAAACTCGCTCTGGCGGAGAAGAAGCTCATGCAGGCAGCTGCAAAGCACACTATCCACAAGAAGGCCGCTTCCAGAAAGGTATCGAGATTAACGAAGAGATTCAACAAGGCTAACGCCTAGTTCTCACCCGTCCCCACCGGCGCGTAAGTTAAACGTGCAAGAGCTTGCGTAAAGCAAGAGAACGAATAAAAAAAAGATGGAATCGTGTCTCCCATCTTTTTTTATGCAGAAAATACCGTTGTATGATATACTGTCTATTGAGAAAGCGACAGGAGGACATTCACATGAGTACACATATAAACGCCGCCGGCAAAAACGATATAGCGCCTTCGGTGCTGCTTCCGGGCGACCCCCTGAGGGCGAAGTTCATAGCCGAAAACTTCCTGGAAAACCCGAAATGCTACAACGAGATACGCGGTATGCTGGGATACACCGGCACCTACAAGGGAGTGCCCGTATCGGTACAGGGCACGGGCATGGGCATGCCGTCCATGGGCATCTATTCCTGGGAGCTGATAACGGAATACGGCGTCAGAAACCTCATCAGGATCGGTACGGCCGGCTCCTTCCACGAGCACATCAAAGTCAAGGACATCGTGGTCGGCATGGCAGCCTCCACCGACTCCAATTACATCCACGCCTTCGACGTCCCCGGCACGTACGCGCCGTGCGCCAGCTACGAGCTGCTGACGAAGATCGCGGCGGCATCCGACATGCTGGATATCCCGTTCAAGGCCGGCAACATAGTGTCCTGCGACGTCTTCTACGAGCTCAGCGACGACTGGTGGAAAAAATGGGCGTCCATGGGTATAATGGCCGTGGAAATGGAAGCGGCAGCGCTTTACATGAACGCCGCCTACAACGACGTCAACGCTCTGGCTCTCATGACCATCAGCGATCATTTCGTCACCGGTGAAAAGGCCACGGCGCAGGAACGTCAGACGTCCTTTACCGATATGATGAAGCTGGCTCTCGAAGCAGCCGTTATGTGATCACCGGATCTCACAGCCGGATCCCACAGGAGGTGTGAAATTGAAAATACTTGAATCTGCGGAAAACTATCTCGAATCGATACTGATACTCAAAAAAGAAAAGGGCAACGTCAGAGCGATAGATATCGTCAACTATCTGGGATTCTCCAAGCCCAGCGTCAGCATAGCCCTGAAGCAGCTGGAGACGAACGGCTTCATAACCAGAGACGAGGACAACCATATCTTCCTCACCGACTCCGGCAAGGAGATCGCCGACTCCATATACGAACGCCATCAGCTTCTGAGCGAGCTGTTCATCAAGATCGGTGTCAGCGAGGATACGGCCAGAGACGACGCCTGCAAGGTCGAGCATCACATAAGTCAGGAAACGTTTGAATGCCTCAAGAAGCTGTACGCCAGCATATAACCGCAAACCTTATGAGGATAAGAGGGCGGAGCGCTGCATGGATCATCATGCGGCTGCTCCGCCCTTTCGCATCACACCTTGATATCGTCCTTCAGCTTTTCAAACGTCTTGTCACCGATGCCGGACACGTTCTTGATATCCTCTATCGTCCGGAAGCGTCCGTTCTCCTCGCGGTAATCGATGATCTTGCCCGCTATCACTGGACCCACCCCGTCCAGCTCCTGCAGCTCCAGCGAATCCGCAGTGTTGATGTTGATCCTGCCGTCGGAATAGTACGAGACGCCGGCCGCGTCCGGATCGCCGGCTGCGCCTTCAGCGTCAGTGATGACAGGCGGGATGAATATCTTCTCACCGTCCTCTACGAAGGCCGCCCTGTTTATCTCCGTGATGTCCGCCTCCTCCGTCAGTCCGCCCGCCGCTTCTATAGCGTCCTCGACGCGGCTTCCCTCCTTCAGCTCCGCCACCATCGGATTGTTCACCTCGCCGCCTATGTCCACAAATATGCCCGCAGGCTCCGGCTCCGCTGCAGCGACCGTGGCTTCCGTCTCGCGATCCTTCTCCTCCTCATCGGATCCCGGCGCAAAGACAAAAAAGGCCGCGACTATCACCACCGCGACAGCCGCCACCTTTACGAGCATATCCTTGTTTTCATCCAGGAACTCCCAGAGCTTCCTGTTCTCTCTTATGTACTCCTTTAACCTGTTCATGACGCATACCTCCTTTTTGTATTATATTACATTTTCTGGAAGTATTTGTCAATCATTTATCCTTATTCAGCCGAAATATATCTCCTCACGCGTGACATCGGCGTCGCTCCTGTCCCAGTTAAGTCCGAAATGATCGGCCACAGTCTTCATCACCAGCTCCGGACTGAGATTTGATACGCTTCCCGAATCCAGCACCGCTTTTATCCTCAGCGCCTCCGCCTCCGGCATGAACTCTATCTCTCTTATCATGGGCTTGATATCGACCTCCGCGAGCTCCTTTTTCTTCTTCTGCTTCTTCAGCGCGCATATCCTTTTCTGACCCATGTAAGATGCCTTCATGTCGTCGCCCGACATATCGGGAATTCCCGTCGCCGGCATGATGATCGAATACGCTGCCGCCGTCGTACGCGCCGCCAGCGTCCTGCCTCCCTCTTCGCCACGCGTACAGCCCGTGATATCCAGTCCCTCCGGCATCATCGCCCTCAGCCTCGAGCTGATCTCCTCCGGGCTCATATCCTCCGTCGTCTCTATCTCCACCAGCTCCTTCAGTCCTTCGTATCCCAGAGACAGCGGCTGCGCGAAGCTTATCTTCGGATGAGGATTGAATCCCTTGGAATAAGCCAGCCTTATGCCGGCCTTCTTTATCGTCCTGTAAAACAGCCGCATCAGATCCAGGTGCGATATGTAGCAGATGTTGCCCGTTTTGGAAAATGTCAATACGTACTTATACATCGCGTGCCTCCCTGAATTCCGCTCCCTTGAAGCATTCCGTATACCTGTTGATGCCACATCCGGTGCAGCCCTGCCTGCAGTCGGGAGTCGTCTGACCTCTCTTAGCTCTTTCGTTTTCCTCTATCAGATATTCCCTGCTCACGAGCGGATCTATGATGTCCCACGGCAGCACCTCGTCATAGCTGCGTTCTCTGTGGCTGTAAAACGCAGGATCTATGCCTGTCTCAGCGAAGGCCTTTTCCCAGAGCTCAGCTCTGAATTTCTCGCTCCAGCTGTCAAAGCTGCATCCGAGCCTGTGCGCCGTCTCCAGCACCCTGCCGATGCGCCTGTCGCCCCTTGCCAATACGGCCTCGAGATTGCTGGTTCCCGTTTCGTGGTAATTGAAGGTCACGCCCTTTATCCTCAGCTTTCCCGAAAGGAAATTATGCTTGTCTATGAACATCTCATCCGTATCCTGCGCCGCCCACTGAAACGGCGTATGCGGCTTGGGAACGAAATTGGAAACGCTGATCGTGACCCTGAACCGGCCGCCCTTGCGTCCCCTGACCGCATAGTTTATATCCATGATCCTTCTGGCGATATCTCCTATGCCCTCCAGATCCTCATACGTCTCGCCCGGCAGTCCCGCCATAAAGTAGAGCTTGATGTGCTCCCATCCCAGCTGTACCGCCTGCTCCACCGCGCCGAATATGTCCTCCTCCGTGATGTTCTTGTTTATCACGTCTCTCAGACGCTGACTCCCGGCCTCCGGTGCGAACGTCAGCCCCGATTTCCTGTATCCCTGTATCTCGTCCAGCACTCTGAAGGAAAAAGAATCCATTCTCAGAGACGGCAGCGACAGCGCTACGTTGCGTCCGGCGCACATGTCCATCAGCTCGGTGGCCAGATCCTCGAAGCGTGAATAATCGCTCGTGGAAAGCGAAAGCAGCGAGAGCTCGTCGTGACCCGTATTGTCAAGCTGCTCCATAGCCAGACGTTCGATCGTCTCCTTTTTTCTTTCGCGCACAGGTCTGTATATCATCCCCGCCTGACAGAACCTGCAGCCTCTCGTGCAGCCTCTGAACGTCTCTACGACCGAACGGTCGTGTACGGTCTCGATGAACGGCACGACGTTTTTCACCGGGAACCGCGCGCCGTCAAGATCGCTGACCACAGCTCTCTTCACCACGTCCGGCGCTCCGTCGTACAGCTTGCTTATCTCGCGCACCGTGCCGTCGTCGTTATATGACGGCTCATAAAATGCCGGCACGTATATGCCGTCGAGCCGGCACACGTTCTTCAGGAATTCCTCCTTGGAACCGCTCTCCTTCCATATCAGGCATACGTCCTCCTGTATGTCCTCGCCGTCGCCGATGATGAACACGTCGATAAAATCTGCCAGCGGCTCCGGGTTATACGCACACGGTCCGCCTGCCACTATCACAGGGTACTCCTCGCCTCTCTGCTCGCGCCTCAGCGGTATGTTGCCCAGCTCCAGCATGTTGAGTATGTTAGTATACGAAAGCTCGTACTGCAGCGTGAAGCCCAGGATGTCCATTTCCCGGACAGGCGTAAGCGTCTCCAGCGTAAAGAGCTCGCGTCCGTTTTCGCGCATCAGCGCTTCCATGTCCTCCGCCGGAGCGAATATCCTCTCGCAGTATATGTCATCGTTGCTGTTGAGTATATCGTAAAGTATCTGCAGTCCCATATACGACATGCCGATCTCGTATATATCGGGAAAAGCGAACCCGAAACGCACGGAAACGGACGACGGATCCTTCTTTACCGAATTCACCTCGCCGCCCGTGTATCTCGCAGGCTTCTCCACCCGCCTCAGCATGCTGTGCAGCTCTCTGTCTATATTCATTGAGTCCTGCCTCCCTCTTGAGCCTCCTGCGCCATCAGCCTGTCTATGGACATGCCTATCCTGTCCTCTATCTCGCCGATGAAGCGCCCCGTATCCTTTTTCTTTTCCAGGATTATAGCCTCGGCCTCCGGATGTCCGTTGCGTCTGGCCTTATCTATGATGTATTCCATCCTGGCATCCAGGCCCACGTATCTGTCCTCCCGCACCAGTCTGTCTCCCAGGCACACCATATCCGTCTCTGTCACCTGATCCAGAGGCGAAAAGGCCGGGTATTTCATGTGCGCTCTGATGATGACCGCCTCCTGGTGATAGCCCAGCTTTTCCATCAGATCAGCGCCCACATCCCAGTGTCTGTCCTCCGTCCTGGCGATATCGTGCAGCAGCCCGCATGCCAGTATCAGATCTATATCCAGCCCGCACCCCTTCTCATTGAGGGCGGAGGCTATCGTTACCGCCGTCTTGGCTACCGCCCGGCAATGCCTTCTGACGTGCTCCGGCGTGCCGTATTCCTCCAAAAGCCTTTCACATTCCTCTCTTGCGGGATGTTTCATCAAAACGCCTCCTACAGATAATCCTCATCCACGTATTCAAACTCGAAATCCTTTATCCTAATGATGTCGCCGTCCTCGATGCCCATCTCGCGCATCCTGTCTATGGCTCCGCTCTTCTCTATGTACCTGTACAGATATCTGAGCGAGCCGGCGTCATTGAAATTCGTCGAGTTGAATATCTTCTCCAGCTGCCTTCCCTCCAGCACGTAGCTTTTGCCGTCAAATGTGACGTCGACGTTCCTGTAATCCGGATCGTGCTCATCGGCCTCGAAGTCAAACATCTCGTACTCATCCTCCGGAGCCGGTTCGTCCGCCAGTCTGGCAAGCTGCGCGGCGGCCTCCGCCAGCACCTCCTTCACGCCTATGTTGATCGGCGCCGACATCGGGAACACCCTGTAGCCCAGTCCTTCGACGTACTCCTTGAATTTCAGATATCCCGGATCGTCCTCGCTTATGAGGTCTATCTTGTTGGCGGCCACGATCTGCGGCTTTTTAAGCAGCTTCGGACTGTACTGCTCCAGCTCGCCGTTTATCTTGTCAAAGTCCTCGATCGGATCGCGTCCCTCGCTTCCCGCCACGTCTACCACGTGTATCAGCACCTTGGTCCGTTCGATGTGCTTGAGGAATTTATGACCCAGCCCTGCTCCCTCGTGAGCTCCTTCTATTATCCCCGCGATATCGGCCATCACGAAGCTGGTGTCGAATATCTGCACCACTCCCAGATTCGGTTCGATGGTCGTGAAGTGATAGTTGGCTATCTTCGGCCTGGCGCTCGTAGCCACCGAAAGCAGCGTCGACTTGCCCACGTTAGGAAAGCCTACAAGTCCCACGTCGGCGATGAGCTTCATCTCCAGTATGACGTTCCTCTCCCTGGCAAAGCCTCCGGCCTCGGCAAAGTTGGGCGCCTGTCTCGTCGGCGTGGCGTACCTGGCGTTTCCCTTACCGCCCTTGCCGCCTCTGGCGGCTACGAACGACTGTCCGTTTTCCGTCAGATCCTTCATCAGCAGCCCCGACTCCTCGTCGATGACCATCGTACCCACCGGCACCTTGATCACCAGATCCTTACCGTTCTTGCCGAAGCGCTTCTTTTTCATGCCGTTCTGGCCGTTCTCCGCCTCGTATTTCCTCTTGTATCTGAAATCCATCAGCGTTCTCAGGTTTTCGTCCGCCTGAAAAATGACGTCGCCGCCTTTGCCGCCGTCGCCGCCGTCAGGTCCGCCCTCAGGCACGAACGGTTCACGCCTGAACGATACGGCTCCGTCGCCGCCTTTACCGGATCTTATGTATATTTTGGCTCTGTCTACAAACATGAGTCCTCCTCACCTGCCGCGGTCTACGCGACTATGCCCGGCAAAACGCCTTGCCGGCACATTTTGTCCTAACACTAATAATAGAGCCCCTATATCATAGGGGCTCAAAACCTTTATTTACGCTTCTTTAGGATATACGCTTACTTGCTTTCTCGTCTTGCCGGCTCTTTCGAACTTTACAGCTCCGTCAATCTTTGCAAATAAGGTATCATCTCCACCGATACCGACATTGTTGCCAGGGTGGAACTTGGTTCCTCTCTGTCTAACCAGAATGCTGCCGGCACTTACGAACTGACCGTCGCCCGTCTTGACTCCCAGACGTTTCGACTCACTGTCACGACCGTTCTTCGAGCTACCTACACCTTTCTTACTTGCCATCGACCAGACACCTCCTCGCTATATCAATTAAAATCAACTTCACTCTTACGATCAACTATTTGAGCGCTGCTTCTATAGTCTCGATCATTACCGCGTTAGTCGCCTTTTCGTCGATCTCTATGTTGTTTTCCTTGGCGAACTCTATGAGCTCAGCTTTTCTCATGGATTTCAGCGACGGCTTCTTTGCCGGCTTCGCAGCAGCTTCCGTTGCCGCGGCTTCTTCCTTCTTCGCAGGCTCTGCTTTCACGGTTTTTGCAGCAGGAGCTCCCTTGCCGTCTACGGCGGTTATCTCCACCAGAGTATAAGGCTGTCTGTGTCCCTGCTTCTTTCTGTAGTCCTTCTTCGCCTTGTACTTGAAGATCACTACCTTCTTGCCCTTGCCTGTCTCCACGGCCTTTCCTTCAACCGTAGAACCTTCGACATAAGGCGTTCCCACCTTGGCGTCAGCTCCCTCGCCTACGACGAGCACCTTGTCGAATACGACCTTCTCCCCGTCTGCGACGTTGAGCTTCTCAACGGCGATCTTATCTCCGCTTTTTACTCTGTACTGCTTTCCGCCAGTTTCAATAATCGCATACATTTAATAACTTACCTCCTCTATCCAGTCTCGCCTATACAAGGTACCGCGGCGCTGTCGCAGCGGGTTTACAAACCTTTTTCGAGCGGCTTACATCTATATATAATACTATATGCCCTTTCTCTTGTAAAGAAGAAATTTGCACGATTTTCAGGGTTTTTCGGGGTTTTTGAGCTGTTTTTTCAGATCTTTTCAGCGGCTGTTGTATAAACAACCGCTTTACCCGCCCAAAGATCATATCATTAAGTCAATCATTAAATCACGTACGGAACAAGGAGGAAAGTTATGTACAACATGAGTAAAAAAACAGGGATAATAGTTTCGATAATAATGATAGCACTGGGACTGCTGGCATTCTTCGATCCATTCGCTCTCGGTATAGGAATCACCTATATCATCACCATCGGCCTGGGGATCTACGGGATCTCCGGCATCATCGCCTTCATCAAGGGGGAAGCAGGCAACAGGAACGGCTGGACGCTGGCCAACGGCATAGTCCTGACGCTGCTGGCGGTACTGATGCTCTGGACGGCACTTGGCAACGCCTACGGATCCGTACAGATGCTCAGCACGCTGACATTCATCATCGGCTTCTTCACCCTTCTCGGCGGCATCGACCAGATCCAGGCCTACAGCGATCTGAGAAAGGCTTCGGTTCCGGGCGCCAGCCTCATGCTGGCCAGCGGCATACTGAACCTCTTCCTCACGCTGCTGATCCTCATCAATCCGCTGTTCGGATGGTTCGGACTCAGCGTGATCTGGGGACTCTACCTGACGATGTCAGGCATCGTGCTCCTGGCCGAGTCATGCACCGGCAAAAAGACCATATACCATGCGGCATGAGCCCGAACTTATGCGGGCACACGGATGATAACGGCAGATGCGCCGGCGGCGCGCCTGCCGCAGGTCCGAAAACAAACGAACCGTTGCCGGCATATGAGAGATCATACGCAAAGCAGCGGTACGCAAAAATAAAGGTCAGCTTTTATGAGCAGCCTTTCACATAGATCAGGGCTCCTCATTGGGATCCGTTTCCTCATCGGTTATCGGCATCTCGATGAGGAGCTCGAATTTGCTTTTATCGAACTTTATAAGACCTTCGTCGCGCATCTTGCACAGCTCATTGGACATGGCGCTGCGATCGACAAACAGAAAATCCGCCAGCTCCTGCCTGTTCAGAGGTATGGAAAACGTGCGGCTTTTTGCTTTGTGGTACTTCGCCGACAGATAGTCCTGCAGCTTTTCTCTCGTCGAACGCCTGATGCTGTCCTCCAGCTTTATCGTCAGCCTGTGAGCCTTCTGCGCCAGCGCCATGGTAAGGTTCTGCAGGAATCGTATCTGCGTCGGCGCAGTCAGTACGTTCTCCCTCAGCAGCGAATCGACATTGATGAATATGACCTCCGTATCCTCGGTAGCCACCGCCGATATGTGCAGTCTGTATTTGCCCACGGCGTTGAGCATACCCATGGTGTCTCCCGGCCCCAGCACGTCGAGCAGATTGCTGTTGCCGTTGGGATCTATGTGAAAAAGATGCACGCATCCCGACAGCACTATGCCCATGCTCGTTATGTAGTCTCCGTCCTGGGCGATCATGTCGTCCTTGCCGAATTTCCTGACATGAGGCTGCATGGAATTTATCACCTCGCCGATCTCATCTTCCGTCATGGTCCTGAAGAGAAGATCTTTCTTCAGCACATTTATATAAGGAATGTCCACGACCGCTCCTCCTTTCGGCAAAACGCTTCGGCGTGAAACGCTATCCGCGTCTCCACCCGGCCACGCATCGCGCAGACAGGCGCCGTTGCGTCTGAAAAACTTACTGCGCCAGCCTTTCTATCTTCGCTACCGTCTCATCCTCCGGCAGATCCATATCGAGTATATCCGTGATGGCGTCGGCCTTTTCCGGATGCTCCAGAGCCACTCTCCATATGATCTCGCCCTTCTCCTGCGAAACGGCCCCCGAGCGCACCTTGTACGCCAGAAACTCCGCCACCCGACTGATTATTTCACGTTTTTCTTTCATGGAAAAATTACCTCCACTGTATTCTAATGTGACAACGATCTTATATCACGATCGCTTTCCTGCCAAAGAAAGTATACTCCCTGAAGGTCATATTATCAACAATATCATCATATACAACCTGCGATGGTTCTCAATTCCATATCCATAAAGTAAAGGCTGTCACAACAAAACATTATTGTGACAGCCTTGATGTCTCCACGCCTAGATTATCCGCTTAGATTATTTGGCCGTCCTTCATTACGATCTCTATATTTTCTTTCGAGAGATTCCTGATATTGTCCAGTGGATTTTTACTGAGCAGTATAAGATCAGCTTTCTTGCCCGCTTCAACTGTTCCCGTTATGTCTCCAAAGCCCAGCAGCTCAGCGCCCGTTTTAGTTGCACAAACCAACGCCTCCATCTCTGTGCACCCTGCATCAACAAAACAGTGAACTTCTTTAT
>CASESB010000047.1 GCA_949290475.1 uncultured Bacillota bacterium | reverse complement strand
TTTCAGATGAACTTTTGAAAAAAGTGCACTTATAGCAATAAAAATCAAGATTTACGTGCAACGCTCGATGGGAAATTATAGAATAAATTCAATATAAACCCATAAAAATGCCATGAAATGAAATTTTTTATTCAATAATGTACAAAATCAGGCGACGCAGGGGATGGCGGAGATAAATCTGTTGCCCCTAAAAACATAAAATAAGAGAAAACAGTGCAATTCGGTTTACAAATATTTACAATTGATGTGCAGGCACGAAAGATACGCCGGATATGCAAGATATACAAGCCGCGCAAGGCATGCGGAACGTGCAGAGTATGCGAATATGCAGGGTGCATAAGCCGCGCAAGGCATGCGGAACGTGCAGAGTATGCGAATATGCAGGGTGCATAAGCCGCGCAAGGCATTGCAAGCCGCGCAGAATGTGGCGGCTCTGCCGGTGCGGTCGATCCTGCTGGTTTTGTCAGGCGCTGTTAATTCTCTGATCCCGGTGTATAGCTTGCGCCCAGGATAACATTGAGGACTTTGAGATAGTATTCGTTGAGATCGAAGGCTCCGTTTTCGGCGGCCCAGGTGATAGATACGCCGCGCAGTGAATTGTAGAGGGCGAAGGCTATATCGCGGGCGCTGGATGGATTGGAGACTTCGCCGGCATTCTTTGCGTTTTCTATGATCTGTACAGCCGTGTCAAACATATAGGTGCTCTGAGGAAAATCGTTCTTGTCGCCCAATTTGAATTCGCTTATGAAAAACTGCATCGTAAGATCAGGTCCCATGTTTACGGCGTTCTTGCTGTAGGTGCTCATGATCTCCCAGAGGATGCCCAGATTGGTCTTTTGGTTGACCATGGCGGAAACGAGCTGTTCGGCTTTCAATCCCATCGAATCGTTAACGCCGCTTATAAGCTGCTCCTTGGAAGGATAATGATAGTAGAATGTCCGCTTGGTGATCCCGGCGGCATCGCAGATCTGCATTACGGTGACGTTATCGTAGCCGTATTCTTTAAAAAGCTTTATGGCCTCTTCAAAAATCCTGTCTTTGGTATTTACATCGTACTTCTTTTTCATGTTTCAATACCTCCTCCTGTCAATTTACGAAAGGATATCGCGATCATCAGACCGGCAAAGCGCATGCGCAGCCGCAGATATAGCGCCGGCATGGCAATAGAAGTATTTCATTGACAACTATTGTAGCAGATGAAATGAAATATAGCCATATATGTTAAAAATTTATCGTTATAGGCTTGACAATGATCGCCGGCTGTGCGATACTACAGGTGCAAAAATGTTACTAAGGTATAATAAAATGTCACTAAACTGTGAATATAGTGTAACTGCATGCCGGCGTACAGTCAAGTATATTCACATTAAGGAAACAAAAAAGGAAGTGCAAAAATGAAGCTATTCGAAGAGTTAAAGGTTGGTAACCTGACACTTAAAAACCGTGTCGTGCTCGCGCCCATGGGTAACACGACGGACACAAGCAACAGTTTCAACACGCGCGACATCAATTATTTTGAAGAGCGCGCAAAGGGCGGCTGCGGTCTCATCATGACCGGTGCGGTTCAGGCCAGCGAATTGTTTGAGCCTGCGGCTTGTCAGAAGCTTACCGGCAACAAGGATGTTTACATGCTCCATACTCTTGCGGAGCGTGTTCACTTCTACGGCGCCAAGCTGGGAATCCAGCTTTCGCCGGGTATAGGCCGTATGAACTGGATCGATCCGCATACGCCGCCTTATTCGTCGAGTCCGATACCGAACTATTACAAGCCGGATCTTATCTGCCGTGAGATGCCGATCGAGGGGATCAAGGCGCTGATAAAATCCGTAGGCGAGAGCGCCAAGCTGGCTAAGGACGCCGGAGTGGACATCATCGAAGTTCACGCGTACGGCGGATACCTTATCGACCAGTTCTCGTCCGCCAAGTGGAACCACCGTACCGACGAGTACGGCGGCAGCTTTGAAAACCGCACGCGTTTCCTCTTCGAGATACTCGAAGAGATCCGCAAGGCCTGCGGACCGGATTACCCGATCGCTGTCAAGATGACGCTCGACAGCGTCGACGATGAAGAACGCCCTATAGAAGAGGGGATCGCCATTGCCAAGCGTCTGGCTGAGTTCCCTGTCGATCTCATACACATCGGCCGCGGATCGTACTCATGCAGATGGAGGATGGTGAGCAGCGTATATCAGCCTAAGGGCTTCGATCTGGAAGCGGCGCGCATGGTCAGAGAGGTGATCGGCGACGTGCCGCTCATGGCTCACGGCAAGCTCAATCACGCCGACGTATCTGAGGCTGCTCTGGAAAACGGCGATGTAGATCTTATCGCTATCGGTCATGGTCTGATCGCAGAGCCTCACTGGGCCAACAAGGTCAAGAAGGGCAAGACGGATGAAATCAATCCGTGTATCGGCTGCGGCGAATGTCACTTTAACGCCATGAAAGGGTGGGCGCGTCCGTGTGCCGTAAATCCGCTCTGTCTCCACGAAAAGGACTTCGAGTTCCCGCCGGCAGACAGCGATATGACGGTACTGGTGATAGGCGCAGGTCCCGGCGGAATGAAGGCGGCGGCCACTGCGGCTGAAAGGGGATTCAAAGTAATCCTTTGCGAAAAGAATAACTACATGGGCGGCAACTTATACGCCGCCGGCACTCCGCGCTTTAAGCGCGACGCCCTCGCTCAGGTAAACTACCTCATTCGTCAGGTGTATAAGCACGGGGTAGACGTTCGACTCGGTCAGGCTGTCACGCTTGACGATGTGAAAAGGATCGACCCTGACTACGTCGTAGTCGCTTCCGGCGCGGATCCTGTGATAATAAGGGTTCCGGGATACGATAAGCCGCACGTGAGCACTGCGGTAGACGTGCTTACCGATAAGGCGCAGGTCGGCGGCAGGGTGGCTGTCATCGGCGGCGGCGAGGTCGGCTGCGAGCTGAGCACGGAGCTGAGCATGCAGGGCAAAGACGTTATCGTTATCGAGGCTCTCGACGGCATCCTGCAAAACAGCCACAGCTTCGTGGCCAACGAGCAGAATCTGCGATACCTTGTAGAGCACTCCGGCACGACGGTAATGACCGGCACGAAGCTGGTTGAGATCGCCGACGAAGGAGTTATCGTCGAGCGCGACGGGAAAAAGGAAAAGATAGAATGTGATTCCGTCGTATTTGCGGTCGGCTTCAGAGCCAATCAGGACCTTTATGAAAGCATAAAGAAAGCCGGATTTGAATGCGTCCAGGTGGGCGATAACGTCAAGCCGGGCAAGGTGATCGATGCGATCCATCAGGGATATCATTACATGCGTGTCCTTTAATGATAAAGCCTTAATTAACAAGGCCTGTGTCTGTGCGGGCGGAGCGCCGCCCGCGCGGACGCGAAAGCAAAAAAACAAGAGCAGAAGCAAAACAAGAAAGGAAATGTAAAGGAAAGAACCATGTCTACTTCTACTTTAGCAAAACCTAACGGAGCCATAAACGATGACAACGATGTTATCGTTTATATCGACCCCAAGAAGCGCGCTATCGTTACGATAGCTCTGTTAGTCGGATTTTTCGGTATTCATTTTTACATGCGCGCATTCAGTATGTGTACGACATATATCATGGCCGACTGGAATGCAGGAGAGTTTTACTCCGCCGGTAAGGCGCTGCAGACGGCGATCATGGTTGTCGCCACATCGGTGTCAGCCTATCTTATCCCGAGCTGGGGAATAAAGAAGATTATGGGCGGCTCGCTGATTATCGTTATTCTGTGCAACATCGGAACGCTGCTGGCGCCTAATCTGGGAGTGTTCCTGGTATGCGTTATGCTGCAGGGCGTAGGTAACGCAGGACTTATCAGCAACATGATAAGTCTGATGAATAAGATCTGGCCGCCGTCAAAGCGTGCTATGTGGCTGTCCACTCTCGGAGTGACTCAGGGTATAGCCGCACTGGTAATTCCTACCCTCGCCGGTGTGATGATCGACACGCTGGGCTGGGAGAGCGTTTACTACCTGATGATAGCCATCCAGGCGATCGGCTTGATCCTGACACTGGTAGTTACGCCGGCTGACACACGCCAGAGAAACTACACGCCTAAGAAGTTCGATGTTATCGGAACTGTCGTGTTCGTCATCTGGGTTTGCTGCTGCGTTCTCGCATGCAACTTCGGAAACACCTGGGGCTGGGCAAATCCAAGCATCATGGCTATGCTGGCCGCTACGGTCATCGGTATCGTGATCTTCGTAATATACGAATACAAGCACAGCGAAACGGCTATTTTCCCCGTTAAGCTCTTCAAGGACAATCTCAACTGCACATGGATATTTATTCAGGCCTTCGCGTCCTGCGTAGTCTGCATGGGGCAGTTCGTATTCCTGATCTACTACATGCAGGCCATCATGGGAACCTCGGCTACGGTATCAGCTCTGCCGTTCACCGTATTTTCCATAGGTACGCTTGTAATGCCTACGGTATATGCGGCTATCTATAAGAAGACCGGCAAGATCAAAGCACTGTTGGCTATAACTATGATCCTGGTAACGCTCAACGCATTGCTCTACGGAATAGTTCTTTCACCTGACTGCAGCATGGGACTGATATTCGCGATCTCCGTGATCGGAGGTCTGGGACATGCTTCCTGCGTCAACCTCTGCTACAGTGCGGCTGAAGCGTACATGCCGGAGAGCAGAATATCCGACGGAAATCAGGTGGCTTACATCGCGATCTGCCTGGCGGGCTCTGTAGGTCTTGCTATCCTGCAGGCTATAGCCAATGTTATCTCTTCCGGCCAGATGGCGGCGGGAGTTGACGAGATCACAGCCAGAAGCGCCGGATATTCCACCGCCTTCATCGTGGCGGCGCTGTTCGGTGTAATCGGTATTATCGCATCGCTGCTCCTCAACAAGAAGATCAAGGACAGAGGCGATATCGCGGCCGACAAGGCATGATCAGGGATTCAGGTAAAGGATCACGCAGTATAGGATATTTATAAAGTGTTGATATATAGTGTTTATAAAATGTTCATAAGATATTTATGGAGGTAACCATGTCAGATAAAAAGTACGGAATAGTTACAGGCGCTTCCCGTGGTTTAGGCGCCGCCATAGCCGAAGAGCTCGCTCGCGAGGGCTATGATCTCGTTATAACCTACTCTGGCCAGCAGGCAAAGGCCGAGGGAGTCAAGGCTCGCCTTGAAGAGGAATACGGCGTAAGAGTGGAGACATACAAGATCTCGGTTCAGAATGAAAATGAAGTGGCCGAATTCCGCAAGTGGGCGGAGGAGAACATGGGCACAAACCTGGTAGTGCTGGTGAACAATGCCGGCATTTACTGCAACGTGCCTGCGGATGAAATCGATACGAAGCTGTTCTGCGATACGATGGACGTAAACGTCAACGGAACGTTCTTCATGTGCCGATACTTCGTAGACCTCATGAAGGCCAACCACTTCGGAAAGATAATCAACCTCTGCTCCGCAGTAGGCCTGCGCGCAGCTCCCGGCTCCATAGCATATGCGAGCAGCAAATTCGCAGTTCGCGGCATGACTCAGGCTCTGGCGCTGGATCTCGGAAAGTACAACATCCAGGTGAACGCCATAGCGCCGGGAGCTCACAAGACGGATATGTACTACGATGCGTATAAGATCGATCCTGAGCTCATGGAGACGCGCACCAAGCAGTGCCCGCTCCAGCGTTCGGGAGAGGTATCGGAGATGTGGTACGTCGTACGTTACTTCATGGATTCCGACTTTGTAACAGGTCAGGTAGTATCGCCTAATGGCGGCACGACGATGGTTTAATTGATATATACGGCGTGAATGTGCCGGGCAGCCGTACCGGCTGCCCGGCTTTTAGCAATGGAGAGAAGACATGGAATATATCAGTATGATAATCGGCCTGGCAATCGTCGTCACATTGATGGTCAGAGGCTGGAATCCGATAATAATAGGTATTGCCGCCGCTGCTGCAGTCATATTCCTGAACGGGATGCCGTACGGGGAAACGATGACGGACGTGTTCTTCCCGGCGTTCGCAGGGATGTTCGAATCGCTGTTCCCGATCATATTTTCTGGCAGCCTCATCGCGGAGACGTATAAGCGCTCCGGCGCGGTGGTGGTAATAGCTGACAAGCTCTGCAACCTCATGTTCAGAGAAGGGCTTTCAGCTACTAAAATGTACGTTATGGCTATACTTTCGATGGTCGTCGTTTCGGGCGTCATCTGCTACTGCGGCATGAATTCGCTGGTAATGCTGATGACGATGTATCCCATAGCTCTGCGCATCATGGAGCGTGCGGATATCCCGAAGAGGTTCGTAATGGGCATACTTTCGGGCGGAGTTTATACGTTCGCCATGAGCGCGCCCGGCTCGGCTGAGGTCGTGAACAACCTGGCCATGCAGGCGCTGGGAACTCCGTCGTATGCCGGGCTCTGCGGAGGAATTTTTGCGGCCGTCGTGGAAATCGTCATCATGACGACCGTCATGACCGTAATGATCAAGAGAGATGTAGCCAAGGGCAAGCATTTTGAGTACGGCCCGCAGGACAAGATCTATACTCACGACGCCGATAATCCGGCACCGAACCTGTTCATGGCCCTGCTGCCGCTCATAGTTCTCATCGTGCTCTTCAACTTCTTCGGCGTCGGGATATTCTCGGCGACCATGATAGCCTGGCTGCTGTCGGTAGCGCTGTTCTTCAGGCATATAGACGGAGGCAAAGGCTTCCTGGAAAGCTGCGCGGACGGAGGCAAAAGCGCTTTCGGGCCGGTGAGCTCCGTGGGAGCGATGGTCGGCTTCACGGCGGTAGTGCAGACGCTGCCGGCATTTCAGAGACTGCTTGACAGGATCTTTGAAATGAACATACCGGCGGTGGCGATACTGATACTGGCGATTTCGCTCGTCGCCGGACTTACGGGAAGCTCATCGTCCGCGATCCGTATCGGCATACCTCTGATCGCGGAGAGATGTCAGGAGGCGGGTCTGAGCCCGGCTCTCATACACCGTGTGAGCTGCTATGCATGCTCGACCATAGACACGCTGCCGTGGTCGACGGCTATAATCATCAACCTGGGAATCGCAGATCTGAAGATGAAGGACGGTTATCCGCCGATGTTCGTGGCTACATGCCTGGCGACGTGCTGCGGTACTATAGCCTGCGCCGTCTTCATGTATCTGTTCCCTAACCTTCCGTGATGATAATCTGCAAAAAAGTGCTTGACAAAGGCGGCAGGCGTGAATATAATTGCATCATAATAATTCTATAACGCTTTAAACCGATGATTAAGAGTAGTAGGTTCGGATCGAAACTCGAAGAGAGCCGCGGATGGTGGGATGCGGCAGCGGAGACCGGATCGAATGGACTTATGAGGGCAGACGAAAGATGCATGCTTTCGGGCACGGCGTCGAGTAGCAACTGACGGGATCTCCGCCTGTTACAAAGGGAGCGCGTATGAGAGCTGTACGCGTGATAAGTCAGGATAGCTGTATCCTGGGGTGGCATAGCAAAAGCAGCGCTTTTGTCCCATAGCTTGGACAAAAGCGCTTTTCAGTTTTTTGTCCGTATCGGCAGCATTCAGATGAAGTCCGGCATGGCCGGCAAGGATGAAAGGAGAAAGACGATGATTACGAAAGTACCTCACAGATTATATCTCACGGAAGACCAGATACCTCGTCAATGGTATAACCTCAGAGCGGACATGAAGGAAAAGCCGGAGCCGCTCATCAACCCGGCGACGGGAAAGCTGGCAGTCGTAGACGATCTCTATCCCGTATTCTGCAAGGACCTTGCGGCACAGGAGATGGACAACGAGACTAGATATTTCGATATCCCGGACGAGGTGATGGATATCTACAAGATATACAGGCCGGCGCCGCTCTGCAGAGCCTACAACCTGGAAAAGGCGCTGGATACCCCGGCGAAGATATATTATAAATTTGAAGGCAACAACACCTCCGGCAGTCACAAGCTCAATTCGGCTGTAGCGCAGGCCTACTACGCAAAGAAGGAGGGCCTGAAGGGAGTGACTACGGAGACGGGAGCGGGTCAGTGGGGAACGGCCCTGTCCGAGGCGTGCTCGTATTTCGGGCTCGATCTTGAGGTCTACATGGTCAAGGTTTCCTTTCAGCAGAAGCCTTTCAGAAAGGATATCATGAAGACGTTCGGCGCCAATGTGTATGCGTCTCCTTCCGACAGGACAGAAGCCGGAAGAAGGATCCTCGCTGAAGATCCGGAGAACAGCGGCAGCCTCGGCTGCGCCATCTCAGAAGCGGTCGAGAGAGCCGTGACCAGCGATGGATACAAGTATGTGCTCGGATCCGTGCTCAACCAGGTGCTGCTGCACCAGTCGCTGATAGGACTGGAATCGAAGCTCGCCATGGAGATGCTCGACGAGTATCCGGACATCGTCATCGGCTGTGCCGGCGGCGGCTCGAATCTGGGAGGGCTCATCGCGCCGTTCATGCAGGATAAGCTGACGGGCAAGGCCGATCCGAGGATCATCGCCGTCGAGCCGTCATCGTGTCCGTCGCTGACGAGAGGAGTTTACAAATACGACTTCTGCGATACCGGCAAGATCACACCGATGGCGAAGATGTATACCCTGGGATGCACGTTCAAACCTTCTGCGAACCATGCCGGCGGCCTGAGATACCACGGCATGTCGCCGATCCTTTCCAAGCTGTATCACGACGGGTTCATGGAAGCCGTATCGTGCGAGCAGACGAAGGTGTTCGAGGCGGCGGTACAGTTCGCGAAGCTGGAGACGATCCTGCCGGCGCCGGAGTCGGCTCACGCTATCAGAGGAGCTATCGACGAGGCTGTCAGATGCAGAGAATCCGGAGAGGCCAAGACGATACTGTTCGGGCTCACGGGAACGGGATATTTCGACATGACGGCGTACGCCGCATACAATGAGGGGAATATGAGCGATTACATCCCTACGGACGAGGATCTTAAGCCTTCGATCGACGCTCTGCCGAAGATTCCGGGCATACAGGAGTAAGAGAGCAACAAAATACGGAATACTTGATATCTTGGTGTTTACAACGCTACAAATATATTCTATTATATAGACAGGGAAAAAGTTAGAAATTTAACAAGCGAGGTAATATATGAGAATTTTTGATACCAAGGTACAGGAAATAAAGTACATGGTCCTGATGGAGCTGGCGTGGCAGACGTGGAGGGAGAACGACGCCTTCATGGTCTTCAACGAGATCGCCGATGAGATCGTGAAGAAGGACGCGCCTCCTATGAGCTGCTGCATCTACAAGGACAGGGCCATAGTAGCCGAGAGGATCAGGATCGCTCTCGGAGGAAAGAAAGACGATCCTAACATAGTACAGGTAATAGACATCGCCTGCGATGAGTGTCCGGTAGCCGGTCACGTGGTTACTGACCTCTGCCGCGGCTGCGTGGCGCACAGATGCTTTGACGCCTGCAAGCTGGGAGCCATCACATTCGATGACGAGCAGATGGCGCACATCGACAAGGAGAAGTGCGTGGAATGCGGCAAGTGCGCCGAGGTCTGTCCTTACAGCGCCATAACGAACTTCAAGAGACCGTGCGAAAGGGCGTGCAAGGTGGGCGCCATACACATGGCCAAGGACGGTGTGGCGACGATCGACAGCGAGAAGTGCATCGCCTGCGGAGCCTGCGTATATCAGTGCCCGTTCGGCGCTACGCTCGACGTTTCCAGCATAACCGACGTCATCAAGGTGATCATGGGCAGTGAGAACAATGAGAAGTACAAGGTCTACGCCGTGGTGGCACCGGCTATTGCCAGCCAGTTCACATACGCCAAGACGGGACAGATAATCACGGCCATCAGGGAGGTCGGCTTTTACGGCGTTGAGGAGGCCGCTCTGGGCGCGGATATTGTCGCCTACAACGAGGCGGAGGAGCTCAAGGACAGAGATCTGATGACATCGTCCTGCTGTCCGGCCTTCGTTAAGTACATCAAGACGCAGTTCCCTGACATGGCGCAGTATATATCGGAGAATCTGTCTCCGATGGCTGAGGCCGGCAAGCTGCTGAAGAAGTACGATCCCGACTGCAAGGTCGTATTCATAGGACCTTGCACGGCCAAGAAGGATGAGATAAGAGATCCGAAGGTAGGACAGTATATAGACTACGTGCTGACGTTTGAGGAGCTGCAGGCGCTCATAGACAGCAAGGACATCGAGGTGGAAAAGCTGCCGGAGACGGATCTTGCTACGGCGTCTCCTTTCGGAAGGAATTTCGCCAGATCCGGCGGTGTGGCGGATGCGGTGACGGAAGCCGTTAAGGAGAGGATAGGCGATGACTTCAAGGTCGATCCTATCGTCTGCGACGGCATAGAGCAGTGCAGGACAGCGCTCATGAGGGCGTCCAAGGGCGTGCTGCCTAACAACTTCATCGAGGGCATGGTGTGCGACGGCGGCTGCATAGGCGGAGCCGCATGCCTGACGCGTGTCGACAAGTCGAACAGGAAGAAGATAGAAGCCTACGGCATCAGCGCCAAGATCAAGGAGATCCAGACGGCGGTAGAGCAGGCGAACAACAGATAGTACGGAAGACAGCACAGAGCCGCGCCTGTCTGACATGCAGCGGCACACGCCGGCGCAGATTTTAGGGCTTGCAATCATGGCGGCGCTGTGCTAATATAAGTTGTTAGCATTTTACCTGAGGCTTAGTCGGGCGAAACTCCGACGCCGACCCGGCCGCAGGCGGATGAAGATAAGGAGGAAACAATGATAACCACAGAAAAGAAAGCAGAGATAATCAAAGAGTATCAGAGAAAGGAAGGAGACACCGGTTCTCCTGAGGTTCAGATAGCCGTACTGACGTACAGGATCAACGATCTGAACGAGCACCTCAAAGTCCACAAGAAGGACCATCACTCGAGAAGAGGCCTTCTGAAGATGGTAGGACAGAGAAGAAACCTTCTCAATTACCTGAGAGAGAACGATCTTGAAAGGTACAGAGATCTTATCACTCGTTTAGGTTTGAGAAAGTAACAGAACTTAAAAAATTTAGGCGGGGCAATGAAACCCCGCCTGTTTTTGTAAAAGAAAAAGAAATAAACAGGAGGTAGTTGTTTATTATGAAATTCACTGATTACAGGACATTTAAGACGGCAGTGGGCGGCAAGCTGCTGCAGCTTGAGATCGGCAAGGTCTGCGAGATGGCTAACGGACAGGTAATGGTAAAGTACGGGGATACCGTAGTCAACGTTACGGCCGTCGCTTCCAAGGAGCCGAGACCGGACATCGATTTTTTCCCGCTGTCATGCGACTATGAAGAAAAGATGTACGCCGCCGGAAAGATTCCGGGTGGCTTCATCAAGAGGGAAGGAAGGCCGAGCGAGAAGGCGATCCTCAATTCGAGACTCATGGACAGACCTTTGAGACCGCTGTTTCCGAAGGGCTTTTACAACGACGTACAGGTCGTAGCGACCGTCATGAGCGTCGATCTCGACGCACCGACGGAGATCGCGGCCATGATCGGATCGTCCGTAGCGCTTTCCATATCCGATATACCGTGGGACGGCCCTACGGCCTCCGTGCTCATCGGCATGGTGGACGGGCAGTTCGTGGTGAACCCGTCGCTGGAGCAGCGCGAGCAGAGCAGCATGCACCTGGTAGTATCCGGCACCAAGGACGCCATCATGATGGTTGAAGCCGGAGCCAACGAGATCCCGGAGGAAACGATACTGGACGCCATCATGTTCGCTCACGAGGAGATCAAGAAGCTCGTCGAGTTCATCGAGGAGATCGTGAAGGAGGTCGGCAAGCCGAAGATGGAGGTCGAGCTCTACAAGGTGCCTGAGGACATAGAGGCGGCCGTAAGAGATTATGCAGAGGATAAGATGAGAGCCGCCATCCAGACATACGACAAGATGGAGAGGCTTGACAACATGGATGCCGTTGAAGCGGAGACGAAGGAGCACTTCGAGGAGATATATCCGGACAACGGCAAGGATATAGGCAACGTGCTCTATGCCATAACGAAGGAGCAGGTGAGAAGTCTCATCCTCGACGATGAGATCAGACCGGACAACAGGAAGCGTACCGAGATCAGACCGATCTGGTGCGAGACGGGTCTGCTGCCGAGAACGCACGGTTCCGGACTTTTCAAGAGAGGACAGACGCAGGTAATGTCGATAGCGACGCTGGCGCCGCTCAGCGAGGCTCAGACGATAGACGGCATCACGGAGCAGACAGAGAAGAGATACATGCACCACTACAACTTCCCGCCTTATTCCGTAGGCGAGGCCAGACCGATGAGAAGTCCGGGAAGACGAGAGATCGGTCACGG
>CASESB010000046.1 GCA_949290475.1 uncultured Bacillota bacterium | reverse complement strand
AGCGTATGCCCTACGGGAGCTCTTCAGGAGAGAACGACGATGATCAAGGAAACTCCTGTCGATACCGTGGAGACGGATACGACGTGCTCGTACTGCTCTGTAGGCTGCAGCCTCAAGCTGGAAAGCTATGGAGATATGCTGATAAAGGCAAATCCTGATAAGGAAGGCGTGGTAAACGCCGGTCTGGCCTGCGGCAAGGGCAAGTGGGGCTTTGACTGCTCGATGCTCGAGGACAAGCTCGATGAGCCGCTCATCAAGGACGAGGATGGTTTCAGGGAGACGGATTATCATGAGGCTCTCGTGATGATCGCCAAGAGGTGTCAGGCTGTTGCCGCCAGGTACGGCAAGGACGCAGTGGGTGTATCCGTTTCCGACAGATATACGAATGAAGAGGCGTATGCTATCAGAAGCATGGCCGAGGCTATGGGAGCCAGGATATTCTGCATGAACAACAGGGAAAGCGGCATTGCCAGAGTGCTCGGATATGACGCTTCTCCTAATACCATAGACGAGCTGCTCTCCACCGAGGTGATCCTGGCAGTGGGCTTCAATGCGACGAGCAATCCTGTAATACAGCTGAAGATGAAGCAGGCCGCCGAACGCGGAGCCAAGGTAGTGCTGGTAAATCCGCAGGAAGCAAGGCAGACGAATGTGCCTTACCTCGCTAAGGAGATATATACGGCTAACGATCTCAGCTTTATCAAGGAGATCGCCAAGGCTGTGATCGACAGCGGCAGGGGCAAGGGCGTCGCAGGATACGATGCGTTTGCCGCCAGCCTCAGCGGTGTGAGCGTGAGCGAAGAGGCGCAGGCTGTTGCCGACATGTATATGGGCGCAAAGAAGGCCATGATCGTGTTCACGCAGAACCTGATTACTGCCGATGCGGCAGCTCTGCTGGCAGACATAGCCATGGTGAGCGGTCATATCGGAGCGCCTAGAGACGGAATACTGCAGGTCAAGGCGAAGAACAACTCGCAGGGTCTCATAGATATGGGCATAACTGCGGGAGCGGACGCGCTTGAGGGGCTGAAGGCTCTGGTGGTATTCGGCGAGGAAGCTGATATAGATACGGATGCGCTGGAGTTCCTGGCTGTATGCGATACGCATATGACCAGGCTGGCGGCGAAGGCCGATGTGGTGATCCCGGGAACGGGCTTTGCTTCCACGGACGGAACATATACGAATACGGAAAGAAGGCTGCAGCTCGTACAGGCGGCCATAGACGAGGGCGTGGAGCTCAGCAACTGGGAGGTAGCTGCAGAGATAGCTCACGTGTTCGAGGTCGACTATCAGTGGGAGGATACGGAGGACATTTCCGAGGAAATGAACGATACCGTAGATGCCTACAAGTACGCTCTGCTCGGTGAGGTGCTCGGCGGAGTGCTGAAACCGGCTGAGGATGCTGCGCTGGCAGTCGTTGAGGATGGTGTGCTGGCAGATCCTGTTGCCTGCACGGACAGCCTGATGAACGTGATCGTAGAAAGGCTGCCAAAGGCTGTAAGCCCGACGGCATAAGCGCAGGCGCAGACGGCGCTGTGAGCGGTGAAGAAGCGGCTTTCAGTTTCGGCCGGAAAGCCTGAAAATAGCATGATCTATGAACGGATACCCGTACACAGGGTATCCGTTCTGTGCTTGGATAAAAATGATAATCCCTTAGTGGCAATGCATTGGCAGCACCGTATGAAGAGTATGGTAAATAAATACAACGATATTTACCGGGTTCAGATGCCGAGCATTACTCCCCACGTATGCCGCCACACGTATTGCAGCAATATGGCTAAGTCAGGCATGAATCCCAAGACGCTTCAGTATCTGATGGGGCACAGCGATATCAGCGTCACGCTGAATGTGTACACCCATGTGGGACTGGAAGATGCAACGGATGAACTTAAAAAGATGGAAACAGTCGAAAATGCAAGAAAGGAAATGGAAGGAGAAAAGGAAAAGCCTGTTACACAGAAAATGTTCCGGGCGATATAAAGCTGAAACCTAAGAGGCCGTGGTCAAACCGACTACGGCTTCTTGCCGTCTGTTCAAAAGGCTGTTCCTGTGCTATAATACACCTGTTTATATAAAAAATAGCGAGTAGTCAGTTTCTTTGATTTTGACTACTTTTTGACTACTACACAAGGCTCTGATATGCCGCATTTTGCCCCGTTCTGTAAAAATCACTGTAATTATGATTTTTAAAGAGGACTCTGGAATATGCGACAAACTGGGGCAAAACAGGGCAAACTAACGCAAATTAGGAGGACTTTAAAATATGATACGAGTGCTTTTCGTGTGCCACGGCAATATCTGTCGCAGCACGATGGCTGAATTTGTTTTTAAGGACATGGTTAAAAAGGCCGGGATGGTCGACAGCTTTTTCATAGAGTCGGCGGCTACCAGCCGTGAGGAGATAGGCAACGATACGGACCCGAGGACGAAGCGCAAGCTGGATCAGCACGGCATACCGTATACGAAGCGCAGAGCGCGGCAGATAACTGCTGACGACTATGACAATTACGATCTTATCATCGCCATGGACGATTCAAATATCAGGGATATGGCGCGTATCATCGGAGAGGATACGGAAGGCAAGGTTTTCAGGATGATGCATTTTGCCGGCAGCGAGCGAGACGTGGCCGATCCGTGGTATACGGGGAATTTCGATGTGACGTATGATGATGTGATCGAAGGCTGCGACGGGCTGCTGAAGTATCTGCGCGAAAAGAGACTGTCACGTTAAACTGAACACAGCAAAGGAGAGACTTGATATGAGCGATAAGTATATACGCGTTATGGAGGGTTTGGAAGGCATAGAGGCTTTTTTTGCCACGAAGGAGGGCGCTGCGAACGGATATCCGTATGACAGGAGCGATGTGTTCGCTGAGCTGGGGCTGGAAGGAGCGACCCCCGTATGGCCGAAGCAGGTGCACGGTGACAGGATCGCCGTCATCGAACAAAGGCCGGCAGAGCCGCTGAAGATTGCGGATACCGATGGGCTCATCACGGATCAGAAGGGTGTGCTGCTGACTACGGTCCACGCCGACTGTCTGCCCGTGTATTTTTTTGATCCGCAGCGAAAAGCAATAGGGCTGGTGCATGCCGGATGGCGCGGCACGGAAGCCGGCATAGCGCATAAGGCTGCAGCGGAGCTGCAGAAGGTATTTGGCTGCAGACCGCAGGACATCAGAGCGTATATCGGCCCGGGCATAAGCCGGTGCTGCTTTGAGACAGGCAAAGAGGTGTACGATGCGTTTGCAGGCAAATATGACTTCATGGGGGAAGCGGCCGATGAAAAGGTGAATGAAGCCGGCGAGCTCAAGTATTACATAGATCTGAAGGATATTAACCGCCGGCAGCTTGAAGCGGCGGGACTGAAGCGTGAAAATATCGCGATCAGTGAGCACTGTACGTGCTGCGAGCCGGAGCTGTTCTGCTCTTACAGGCGGGAGGGAGGCACGTATCGCCGCATGGGCGCGGGAATATGTATGAGGCCGTGAAGAAAATAGCGTTTTATGTGATTGATATTTTTTTTGCAAAGGCTTATAATAATCTGGTGTGTGAACAAAACGGCTGTCCGGGCATGCCGCAGGCTGCCGGGATATGCGGAAAGGACAAATAAATGCTCAAGGTAGAAAATCTGTCATTCTCCGTCGTCGAAAAGGGGGCGGAGCTGAACATACTGTCCGATATCAGCTTTGAAGTGCAGAAGGGCGAGATGCTGGTCATCACCGGGCCGAACGGCGGAGGCAAATCGACGCTGGCCAAGGTGCTGATGGGCATAGAAAAGGCCGAGTCGGGCAAGATCATCCTGGATGGGGAGGACATAACGGATTACGATATAGACGAAAGGGCCAAGGCAGGCATAGGCTTCGCTTTTCAGCAGCCGCCGCGTTTCAAGGGTATGACGGTGGACAGGCTGATATCCCTGGCGGCAGGCGAGCACAAAACGGAGGCTGAGTGCTGCGATCTTCTCAGCCGCGTGGGACTCTGTGCGCAGGAATACGTCACCAGAGAGGTGGACAACACGCTTTCGGGCGGAGAGATGAAGAGGCTGGAGATCGCCACGGTGCTGGCGAAGCCGCACAAGCTGTGCATATTCGACGAGCCGGAAGCCGGCATAGACCTGTGGAGCTTTTCCATGCTGATACAGCAGTTCGAGGAGATAAAGAAGGATAAGAACCAGAGTCTCATACTCATATCGCATCAGGAGAGGATAATGCAGATGGCGGACAGAGTGATGGTCATAGAGGACGGCAGGGTGGCCGGCATAGGCAAGAGGGCTGATATACTGCCGCAGCTCATGAAGCAGGGACCGTCGTGCTGTGCATATCTGAAGAGACTTGAAGAAATATAGGAGGATCGTGAAGTGGCAGAACTTGACAATGTAACGCAGGCTATACTCAAATACATAGACGAGCTGGGCTTCAAACAGGAGGGAGCATTCAATCTGAGGCATAACGGCATGGCCATGTGTCACGGGGACAGCGAGCACGTGAAGATCGTGAAAAAAGAGGACAAGCCGGGAATAGACATATATATCGACGGAGAAGCGGACGGTGAAGAGGTGCATATACCTGTAGTCGTAGACGCTTCCGGATTTACGGACAGGGTGTATAATGACTTTCATATCGCGGACGGAGCCAATGTGGTCATCATCGCCGGATGCGGTATCCATAACGACGGACATGACGACAGTCAGCACGACGGCGTACATTCCTTCTTTGTCGGCAAGGGCGCGAACGTGACGTACAAGGAAAACCATTACGGAGAGGGAAACGGCGAAGGCGCCAGGATCCTGAATCCGGTGACGAACATATACATGGATGACGACAGCATTTTTACGCTCGACACATCGCAGATAAAGGGCGTGGATTCGACGAAGAGAGAGACACAGGTGGATATGGGCAAAAACGCCAAGCTGTTTGTGGTGGAAAAGCTCATGACTCACGGAGAGCAGCTCGCCGAGTCGAATATGGAGGTAAGGCTCAACGGCGAGGGAAGCTCGGCGCAGATAATCTCAAGATCGGTTGCCAGAGAGACGTCGAGTCAGATATTCCATCCGGCGGCCGTGGGAAACAACAAGTGCAATGCGCATATACAGTGCGATTCGATCATCATGGACGAGGCGCAGGTGCGTTCCATACCGGAGATAAACGCCAAGCATCTTGATGCGGCCATCATACACGAGGCGGCTATCGGCAGGATAAACGACGAGCAGCTGATAAAGCTCAGAACGCTGGGCATGAAAGAGGAAGAGGCAGAGAACGTGATCATAGAGGCGTTCCTTAACTGAGATCCTGACGCGCCCGGCGGATGCGGATGATCCGGCGAGGCAGATGGAAGAACCGGCATGGCCGGGATAGCGATTGAACGGCGCGGTATTGCGCGGGAGGCACGATGAAGCTTATTTCATGGAATGTAAACGGCATACGGGCGGCTATGGGAAAGGGATTCCTCGATTTTGCCGCCGAACAGGATGCCGACATATTGTGCATACAGGAAACGAAGATGCAGGAGGGGCAGGCCGATGTGCCGCTGGAGGGTTATCATCAGTACTGGTGCTCTGCCGAAAAGAAGGGCTATTCGGGAACGGCTGTGTTTTCGAAGCCGGAGCCGGCCTCGGTCTCATATGGTATCGGCGTGGATGAACACGACCATGAGGGCCGGGTGATAACAGCGGAGTACGACGGCTTCTATCTGGTCAACGTCTACGTGCCGAACTCACAGGACGGGCTCAGGAGACTCGACTACAGGATGAGATGGGAGGATGATTTCCTGGCGTATCTCAAGAAGCTGGAGAATGACAAGCCCGTCATCACATGCGGAGATTTCAACGTGGCGCACAGGGAGATAGACCTGAAAAATCCGAAGACAAACAGAAAAAACGCCGGCTTTACCGACGAGGAACGTGAGAAGATGACGAAGCTGCAGGAGGCGGGCTTCACCGATACGTTCCGCTACTTTTACCCTGATCTGGAGGGTGTGTATTCGTGGTGGAGCTACAGGTTCAACGCCAGAAAGAACAACGCCGGATGGCGCATTGATTACTTCCTTACATCGAAGTCGCTCGACGGCAGATTAAAGAGAGCAGAGATCCTGACCGATGTGTACGGCAGCGATCACTGCCCCGTATTGCTGGAAATAGATATTTAGAAAGAAAGTTATAGGTTTATAGGACAAAATGTGTTGATAAAAACCGCTACAATCGTTCAAATCACGATGATTGTAGCGGTTTTAAGTTGTTTTGACCTATAATCACGCTTGTGTCGTAGTTGTTAAAAATAAAATATAATACTGGGATTTTAACAATTATCGGCTCTGTAGACGCTCTGCGCAAGCGTCAGTTGATAATAATGGATGATATCAGTCTGTTTTTAACACTAATTAGGCTCTGATAGAGCTGAAACTTGTTAATATCTCAAGGAAATCGAAATATATTAACAAATGGCCGTTGCCGTGAAGCCTGAAAAGCCGCTATTGTGTTAAAAATCGCAGTAAACCAAGTGAATATTAACAAGCAGACATGTCAAGTTCAGTTGGTGGAAGCAGGCATGTCAAGTTCAGCTGGTGGAATCATCAGTTCAAATTTTTTGTTTTAACTGAAACGGGCTACAGCATGCCGATGAAGTGCTGGACGATCAGGGAAACGACTGCTACTACGAACCAGCAGCAAAGCCCCAGGAACATAGGCTTCAGACCGTTCGTCAGGAGCTTTTTCAGATTCGTGTTCATGCCGATGGCAGACATGGCCATGACGATCATGAATTTGCCGATGTCCACAAGCGTTGCCGAGACCTGCTCCGGGATAGGTAGGAACGTGTTGAGTATGGCTGTCAGCACGAATCCGAGGACGAACCACGGGAACACCCTGACGAAGCTGAAGCTGCCGTCGCCGTCATCGCTGCCCTCTGATTTTGCGCGCGCCAGCTTTCTCGTCGTGTATACGGCCAGCACCAGCGTGATGGGAACGATCATCAGCGTTCGCGTCAGCTTGACGATGGTGGCGAAGGCCAGCGCCGTATTGTTGCCGGCCGCGCTGCTCCATGAAGCGCCTGCCGCCACTACGGACGAGGTGTCGTTGATCGCCGTGCCGGCCCACATGCCGAACCCCGTGTCGCTGAGGCCGAGAAGATGCCCGAGCGGCGGGAAGATGAATACGGCGATGATGTTAAAGAGGAATATCGTCGATATGGCCTGCGCCACGTCTGCGTCCTTGGCTCTGATGACAGGAGCAGTGGCCGCAATGGCAGAACCGCCGCAGATCGATGTGCCGACGCCTATCAGCGTGGTGATGGAGCTCTCAGTCTTCAGCGCTTTGCCGAGGAAGTAGGCGGTCACGAACGAGGATGTCAGCGTGAACAGCATCACCAGCAGCGACTGTCCGCCCACTCTGATGACGTTGAAGAGGTTCATCTCAAAACCAAGCAGTATGATGGAATACTGCAGGATGTACTTTGACGTGAATTTTATGCCTTTTTCCAGCTTCGCGGGGCGGCGGAAAAAGGCTATGATCATGCCCAGCAGTATGCCGAAGACAGGACCGCCGATGATGGGGAATTTTAAACCCAGCAGCCATGCCGGCACCGCCACTATGAGGCAGAACAGCAATCCGAAAACGGTTTCTTTTTCAAAAAATTTACTTTTCATGATAAATACTCCTTAAGACTCTTAGAAGATAATAAGGTATATGACGGACTTTGTAAAGTGAAATATGCGGCAAAGCGGGCTGCGCGCGAAAAGATTTGCCGAGCTGAAAAAAGCTACTTGACATATACCGTGCTGGGGTATACTATATAAACAAACAACTGATCCGCATGCGAAGGGAGGATGATCGGATGGAAAACGAAAAGAACTGCTGTCATAAGACGAAGGAGCGTTCGCCGCAGGAGTACAAGAAGCTGATAAACAGACTCAGCAGGATAGAGGGCCAGGTGAGAGGCATAAAGAACATGGTCGAGTCTGACGCGTACTGCACGGATATACTGGTGCAGGTGGCTTCCGTCAATGCAGCTCTCAATTCATTCAACAAGGAGCTGCTGGCAAGCCATATCAAGACGTGCGTAGCAGACGATATAAGGAACGGCAAAGAGGAGACGATAGACGAGCTCGTAGTCACTCTGCAGAAGCTGATGAAGTAAGGGAGCGTTAAGTGTGAAGCAATATAAGGTTACGGGAATGAGCTGTGCCGCCTGCAGCAGCAGAGTGGAAAAGGCTGTAGGCAAGGTGCCCGGTGTGGAAAGCTGCAGCGTCAGTCTGCTGACGAATTCCATGGGGGTAGAGGGACAGGCATCTCCCGCAGACATAATAGCCGCAGTTGAGGCGGCGGGATACGGAGCGGCGGAAAAGGGCGGCGCGGAAGAGTCCGGGGCTGCCGCAGCGTCGATATCCGAGAGCGAGGATATGCTTAAGGACACGGAGACGCCGGTGCTGAAAAAACGGCTCATAGCTTCTGTTGCGGTACTGGCGGTGCTGATGTATTTCTCTATGGGCGCGATGATGTGGGGCTGGCCGGTGCCGGAGGCTCTGGCAAACGATCACGTGGCCATGGGATTGCTGCAGCTTCTGCTGTCGGCGATCATCATGGTCATAAATCAGAGGTTCTTTGTGAGCGGCTTCAGAGGACTCATACATCTGTCGCCTAACATGGACACGCTGGTGGCTCTGGGATCGGGCGCGGCGTTCGTGTACAGCACGTACGCGCTGTTTGCAATGAGCGGCGCGCAGATGGCAGGAGATCACAGCGCAGTCATGGATTACATGCACGACTTTTACTTCGAGTCGGCGGCCATGATCCTGGCGCTGATAACTGTCGGCAAGATGCTGGAGGCGCGCTCCAAGGGCAAGACTACCGATGCGCTTAAGGGGCTGATGAGCCTGGCGCCTAAGAGCGCCGTCATCATAAAGGACGGAGTGGAAACGCAGGTGCCGGTGCAGCAGGTGAAGAAGGGCGATATATTCGTCGTCAGGCCGGGAGAAAACATCCCGGTGGACGGCATCGTGCTGGAGGGCATGAGCGCCGTCAACGAGTCGGCACTCACAGGTGAGAGCATACCTGTGGACAAGGCGGCGGGAGACGCCGTGTCGGCGGCGACGATAAATCAGTCCGGATTCCTCAGATGCGAAGCCACCAGGGTAGGCGAGGACACCACGCTTTCACAGATAATAAAGATGGTGAGCGACGCGGCGGCTACGAAAGCGCCGATAGCCAAGGTGGCCGACAGGGTATCCGGAGTATTCGTACCGGCAGTCATAGGAATCGCTCTGCTGACGATCATAATATGGCTGGCGGTCGGCCAGAGCGTGGGCTTTGCGCTGGCAAGGGGCATATCCGTACTCGTCATCAGCTGCCCGTGCGCCCTGGGCCTGGCTACGCCTGTGGCCATAATGGTGGGCAACGGTATAGGAGCGAAGAACGGGATACTGTTCAAGACGGCCGTATCTCTCGAGGAGACGGGAAAGGTACGCGTCGTGGCTCTCGATAAGACCGGCACCATAACAAAAGGTGCGCCGAAGGTCACGGACATCGTACCGGCGGCCGGCATCGGAGAAAGAGAGCTGCTGGAATACGCATATTCGTTGGAGATAAAGAGCGAGCATCCTCTGGCGCGAGCCGTAGTGGAAAGGGCGGAAGAGCTGGGAGTTGCGGCACGGGAGGTGTCGGAATTCAGGATCATGCCGGGCAACGGTCTCTCGGCGGAGGCTGATGGCGCGGTGCTGACCGGCGGCAGCATGGCGTTCGCCGAGGGTATGTATGACATAGACGATGAAATGAGAGCGCATGCTGAGAAGCTGGCGGCAGAAGGCAAGACGCCGCTGTTCTTCGGCAGAGATAAAACGCTGCTGGGTATGATCGCCGTAGCCGACGTGATCAAGGAGGACAGCCCGGAGGCTATCAGGCAGCTTCAGCACATGGGCATCAGAGTAGTGATGATAACGGGAGACAATGAGCGTACTGCCGCGGCCATAGGAAGGCAGGCCGGGGTGGATCAGGTCATCGCTCAGGTGCTGCCTGAGGGCAAGGAAACCGCCATCAGACAGCTACAGCGTGAAAACGGCAGGGTGGCGATGGTGGGAGACGGCATCAATGACGCGCCGGCTCTCACGAGAGCCGATATGGGCATCGCTATCGGCGCCGGTACGGACGTGGCCATAGACGCAGCCGATGTGGTGCTGATGAACAGCAGTCTGCTTGACGTGCCTAAGGCGATAAGGCTCAGCAGGCTCACGCTGAGGAATATACACCAGAACCTGTTCTGGGCGTTCATCTACAACGTGATCGGTATACCTCTGGCTGCAGGAGCATGGATACATCTGCTGGGATGGGAGCTGAATCCGATGTTCGCAGCGGCGGCCATGAGCCTTTCGAGCTTCTGCGTGGTGACGAACGCGTTGACGCTCAATCTTTTCAATATAAACGATACCAGACACGATAAAATGAGAAAAAGCAAAGCAAAGGAGATAAAAAAGGAGGAAAAGATCATGGAAAAGACGATGAAGATCGAGGGCATGATGTGCCAGCATTGCGAGGCTGCCGTAAAAAAGGCGCTGGAGGGCATAGACGGAGTGAAAAGCGCTGAGGTCAGCCATGAAGCAGGCACTGCCGTAGTGGATATGGATACCGCCGTAGCCGACGAGGTGCTGAAAAAAGCGGTGGAGGACAAGGATTACAAGGTGTTGTCGGTAAAATAGCTGTTAATTTCGCATCGATTGTTGTAAAATGTATGTATAGGAAGATATGCGTACAGCTCTGCGCCGTATGCGGCCGCACAGCGTTATTTACGGAAAGGAGGACATCATGCCGGTATTGATAGTTCTGGGGATCATCGTCGCGGGTATAGCCGTGGCCATATTCAAGATCAACAAGATACAGTCGGACAGATTTATAGAGATGGCAAAAAAAGCAAAGCCGGCAGAGGATGCCGACGATGCTGATGAAAGCGATAGATGATTAAATGAAAACAGGGAGCATGCTTTGCGGCATGCTCCCTGTTTTGCAGTTCCGGTATTAAAGAGCAGATTCTGTATGCTGCGAAAATCTATCTAATTGATGTCCCATTCTGCCAGCTCGGTATGAAGCAGCTCGTGAGACCTCTCCGAAAGAGGTTCCTTCAGGAACTCCTTGTAGGAGAGAAGGACTGCCGGATTCTCGTGAGAGAAGCGGATGTCGGAAGCGCGGTCGATACCGTAGAGGATCTTGCCTCGTCTGTCTCCCAGTTCTTCTCTTTCGTGTATAGGCTGTCCGCCTCCGCCTGAGCATCCGCCCGGACATGCCATGACCTCGACGAAATCGTAGCTGACCTCGCCTTTTTGCACGGCGGTGATGAGATCCTCGGCGTTCTTCAGTCCGCTTACGATAGCGATATTGACGGCGGCTCCTTCGATTTCGAAGGTGTAGGCCCTCCATCTCTTGTCGCTGCGCACGCTCTTGAAGGTGTCCGGCTCAGGATTTTTGCCGGTGATGAGGAAATAAGCGCTTCGCAGGGCAGCCTCCATAACGCCGCCGCTCGTTCCGAAGATGACTCCGGCGCCGCTTCCTTCGCCGAATATATCGTCGAATTCAGCCTCTTCAAGGGCTTCGGCTTTTATCCTGTCCGAACGTATCATACGCGATAATTCTCTCGTCGTCAGTACGACATCGACGTCCTTGCCGTGGCCTGCGTCGTTGACTTGCTCTACATCGCACTCGAACTTCTTGGAAACGCACGGCATGATGGAAACGGAGAAGACCTTGTCAGGGTTGATTCCCAGTTTATGTGCGATATACGTCTTGGACATGGCTCCGAACATCTGCTGCGGCGATTTTGCCGTCGAAAGGTTCGGGATCAGCTCAGGATGTCTGGCTCTGACAAATCGCAGCCATGCAGGGCAGCATGACGTGAACATCGGCCACTTGTGAGCGTCCCTGTTGCTGAAGCGTTCGACAAACTCGCTGCCTTCCTCCATGATCGTCAGGTCTGCGGAGTAAACGGTATCGAAGATGTAATCGAAGCCGACCTGACGCAGTGCGCTGACCATCTTGCCCATAGTGCTTTCCTCGTGGCTCAGACCGATATTCTCGCCCCATGCAGTCCTTACAGCAGGAGCGATCTGGATCATGGTGACCGTATCAGGGTCAGCTATGGCGTCAAACACCTTGTCGACATCGTTTCGCTCACGAAGCGCGCCGACAGGGCAGTGCGTTATACATTGTCCGCATAAGGAGCAGTCCTGCTCCTTTATGGATACGTTGCCGCTCACATCGACGGTGGTGCGGTATCCGCTGCCGGTAACGTTCCAGACGTGCAGACCCTGCACCTTATCGCAGATCTGTATGCATCGCATGCATTTCACGCACTTTGAAGCCTCGCGGATTAGAGGGAACGCCCTGTCCCAGCGATTGCGCTCGGCGATCATCCTGTAAGGTAGCTCCAGAACGCCGAGATCGTTGGCGAGCGATTGCAGTGTGCAGTTGCCGCTGCGCACGCAGGTAGCGCATTTTTCGTCGTGGTCCGACAATATCAGCTGCACGTTCGTCTTCCTGGCGGCTCTGACGCGCGGGCTGTTGGTATACAGCACCATCCCTTCCTCGGCCGGCGTGTTGCAGGCAGTGATCAGCTTGTCCATGCCTTCCAGCTCGACGAGACAGACG
>CASESB010000045.1 GCA_949290475.1 uncultured Bacillota bacterium | reverse complement strand
TTTACGGATGGGATGTTGATTTCGGACGCCTTTACGCCGAGGATAATATCGTCGACGACGAGGACTGGAAGGACAAGTGGAAGGAAAATTTCAAGCCCATAAAGGTGACGGACAGACTGGTGATCAAGCCTACGTGGGAGGAATACGAGCCTGCCGGGGGCGAGCTGGTGCTGGAGATAGATCCGGGCATGGCCTTTGGAACCGGCAGCCACGAGACGACGTCGCTCTGCCTGCGGCTGTTGGAAAAGTATCTCGACAGCGAGCCTGAGAGCAAAAGCGTCCTGGACGTCGGATGCGGTTCCGGAATACTTTCGATCGCGGCGGCGCTCATGGGCTGCAGACGCGTGCTGGGCATAGAGATAGATGAGGACGCCGTGAGAGTGGCGGGCGAAAATGTCGCGCTCAACGATGTAGAGGACGCGGTGTCCGTACAGCGCGGAGATCTCGTGCAGGGCGTGGATTTCAAAGCCGATATCGTAGTCGCCAATCTGATGGCTGATCTTGTGATGGCGCTTGCCGGGGTCGTGCGGGATCATATGACAGAGGACGGCATATTCATATCATCAGGGATACTCGTCGAAAAGAGGGCTGTCGTGGAGGCCGCCATCAGAGAAGCGGGCTTTGATATTGCAGAGGTTGCAGAGGACGGCGAATGGTGCGCCATAGTCGCCAGAGCTTAGCCAGAGGGAAGAGCTATGAGAAGATTTTTCGTTCCCCCGGAAAACGTGGGGGAGAACGTCATCGTGATAGACGACAGGGATGATCTGCATCATATGAGAAGAGTGCTGAGGCTGACTCCTGGAGACGAGCTCGACATCTCGGATTCCGCGGAGTGGGAATACAGAGCGAGGCTCATAACGCTCGGCGACGACAGAGCGGAAGCGCAGATACTCGATAAGCAGCGGTTCGCGGCGGAGCCGGAGACGAGGATCACGCTCTTCCAGGGCATCCCCAAGCAGGGCAAGATGGAGACCATCGTGCAGAAATCCGTGGAGCTGGGGGTCGCCGCCATCGTGCCGGTTTTCATGGCCAGAACGGTAGTGGCGGACAAAGGCAATTTCGACAAGAAGATACAGCGATGGCAGAAGATAGCTGATGAGGCCGTCAAGCAGTGCAGGCGCGGTGTGATACCGCAGGTGAGCGCAGCCGTCAGAGCCGAGGCGCTGCCGGAGCTGCTGACAGGATATGATCTGGTGCTCATACCTTATGAAAACGAAGATGAGACGAGCATCAAGGACGTGCTGCGCAGCGATGATGCGGCGGCAGCCGGAAACATAGCGCTGATAATAGGCCCGGAGGGAGGCTTTGCCGCCGAGGAAGTAGAGCGGGCCGCAGCGGCGGGAGCGAAGGCCGTATCGCTGGGCAGGACCGTGCTGCGTACGGAAACGGCCGGTCCGGCGGCGATAGCGATGATAATGTACGAGAAGGAGCTTTGAGATAATGAAAGGTGTATTTTTGGACTGCGCCATAGTCAATCCAGGCGACATACCGTGGGACGGGCTGCGGGAGGTTTGCGAGCTGAGCACGTATGAGAGGACGTCGAGGGATCAGATCGCCGAAAGACTGCGGGGCGCGGAGGCCGTATTCATAGACGCTGCGGCTATAGACAGGGAGATCATGAGGAGCTGTCCGCAGCTCAGATACATAGGCATCGCCGCGACGGGATATAATCATGTCGATCTCGAGGCGGCGGCGGAATACGGCATTGCCGTTACCAACGTGCCGTCATATGCCGCCGATGCCGTCGCCCAGCACGCCATCGCGCTGCTGCTTTCGGTGACGAACAAGGTGCAGATATACAACGAGGCCATCATCGACGGACAGTGGCAGAAGAGCAAGGACTATACGTTCGTCAAGGCGCCGCTGACGCTGCTGGCGGGAAAAACGCTGGGCATCGTAGGATACGGCGCTATCGGCAGACGCGTAGGGGAAATGGCGGAAGCGCTGGGCATGAAGGTCAACGTCTACAGCCGCGATCCGCAGGCGGCGATCTGCTCGGATGTAGTTTCGCTGAACTGTCCGCTGACGGAGGAAAACGCCGGGATGGTCGATGAAGAATTCATCGGCAGGATGAAGGACGGAGCCATACTGATCAATACGGCCAGAGGCGGTCTGGTAGACGAAAACGCTCTGGCAGAAGCGCTGAAGTGCGGGAAGCTGTCGGGAGCCGGGCTGGATGTGATGGCGAAGGAGCCGCCCGATGGCGACAATCCGCTCATCGGACTTCCGAACTGCTATATAACGCCGCACATCGGCTTCGTGCCGGTAGAGGCGAGGCGCATCGTCGTCGATACGTGTGCCGAAAACCTCAGGAGCTTCCTGGACGGCGGACGGCTCAACAGGCTCGTATGACGGCGAGGATATGGGGAGGTAGCAAAGTGAAGGTAGCGTTCCATACGCTGGGCTGCAAGGTAAACAGATATGAGTCCGAGGCCATGGCGGAGATGTTCAGAGCCGAGGGCTATCAGATAGTGGATGAAAAGGATTTTGCCGACGTCTACGTCATAAATACGTGCACCGTCACCTCGATAGCCGACAGGAAGTCGAGGCAGTACATCAGGAAGATGAAAAAGGTGAACCCGGACAGCGTGGTGGCGGTGACGGGATGTTACGCACAGATAAGTCCCGAGGAAGTATCAGCTGTCGAGGGCGTGGATATAATCGCCGGCACGAACGAAAAGAGCCGCCTGACGGAATACGTGGCTGAGTTCATGGCAAACGGCATCAGACAGGCGCATGTCAGGGGCTACGACGAGCTGGACGCATACGACGATATGGGGACTGTCACCAGCACCGAGAACAGGACGAGAGCATATATCAAGATACAGGAGGGCTGCAACAGGTTTTGCTCCTACTGCGTGATACCGTATGCCAGAGGGAGAGTCAGAAGCAGAGACTTTGACGATATCGTGGCAGAGGCCGAAGCGCTGATCGAAGCAGGATATCGTGAGATCGTGCTTACCGGTATCAATACGGCTCTTTATGGTATGGAGGACAGAGAGGCGGTAAAGACGGCGGCAGACGGCGAGTTGTACGGAGTTGAGAGGATCATAGCGGCGCTGAACGACATGCCGGGAGATTTCCGCATAAGGCTCAGCTCGCTGGAGCCGGCAGTAGTGAACGCGTCGTACGTGAAAAGGCTTTTGAAGTACGACAGGCTCTGCCGTCATCTGCACCTGTCGGCACAGAGCGGCAGCGACAGAATCCTGACGGCCATGAACCGACCTTACGGCAGAGAGGATTATATGGAGATCGTGAGGACGTTGAGGGATTTTGACCCCTGCTACGGCATATCCACCGATATCATCGTCGGTTTTCCGGGAGAGAGGGAAGCGGATTTTGAGGAAAGCCGCAGCCTCGTGAGGGAGTGCGAGTTCTGCAGAACGCACGTGTTCAAGTATTCCAAGCGACCGTTCACCAAGGCGGCGGAAATGAAAGAGCACGTAGCTCCTCAGGTCAAAAATCGCAGAGGCGACGCCCTGGCGCGCGAAGGCCAAAAGGCGGCGCACAGCTTTTTTGAAAGAAACGCGGGCCGCACGGAAAACGTCCTGCTGGAGGAAATACATGCGGAGAAGCGGATGATGACGGGGTATACCGGCAACTACATCAGAGTGTATATACCGTACGACGATGCGAACGCGGCGAAAAGCCTCATGGACACGATCGTACAGGTCAGGCTGGACAGGCCGTATGCCGACGGCATGACCGCAAGCCTGGAAAGCTGACCGTATGCCGACGGCATGGCCGCAAGCCTGGAAAGCAGGCCTTCGGAGTCTGCGTCGTAGTTGTTAAAAATTATCAATGAAGCTGAAATTTTAACAATTATCGGCTCTGCAGACGCTCTGCGCGAGGTGCAGTTGCTAATAAATTGATGATAACGGTCTGTCTTTAACACTAATCCGGCTTTGTCAAGGCTGAAACTTGTTAATATCGCAAGGAAAGAGAGATATATTAACAAATGATCGCTGTAGCTGAGCCTGAAATGCCGCTATTTTGTTAAAATCACGGCAGATCAAACGAATATTAGCAAGCGGCATATGAAGAGCCGCCCGGAGCTGTTATTAACATAGCAGCGCTTACTTTGTTATATAAACATAATATTCATCTAGTACGCTTTTAAAGGCGTACTTTTTTATTGACAAAATATGGATATTACCATATAATTACAATATGGTAATAATTTACATAAAGAAAGGAGACGGATATGTTGAGGAAAGAAAACGGAAAGAGGCATGTGCTGAAGAGGATGATGCTGGTAACAGCGGTCGTGGTGATGGCGATCACGGCAGGAACGGCGGCGGCATATTTCACGGACAGCGACGAGGAGGTCAATACGTTTACTATTGGGAATGTAAAAATTGATATCAAAGAACCGAATTGGGATCCCGAAAATGGTAAAAATGTAACGCCTCTGCAAGAAATAAGCAAGGATCCTATTATATCTAATGTTGGAGCCAATGAGGCGTACGTATTTGCCGAGATTACTGTTCCCAGAGCATCGGTAGTATTGGAAGATGAGAATGGCATATCACAGAGCGAACAACAAATAGACATTTTTACTTATGAGCTGAATTCAGGATGGAAGCAAATAGGAAAAACCAACGATAATAAGAACAGTGTGTATACATACGCATATGTTGAAGAAAATGGGACATTAAAACCGTTGGCAGAGGAAACGGATACACCAGCTATTTTTGATAGTGTAACTTTGGCTAATATTGTAGACAGTCAGTTAGATGGTCAAAAATTGGAAATAAAGGTCGAGGCTATGGCCATACAGACGGACGGTATCGCACCGGATCAGCCGCAGGAGGTCCTGGCTCTGATCAGGGCGTGAGGGACTGAGAGATGAACGGGAGCAGATGCGTAAAGGGACTGTTCTTCGCGGCGGCGGCAGCGCTTGTGGCTGCGGGAGGCATTTTCTCATACGCGGCCCTGACTTCGTTTTTGACGGCGGAGAC
>CASESB010000044.1 GCA_949290475.1 uncultured Bacillota bacterium | reverse complement strand
CTTTGCAGCATACAAAACTCTTGAAAATCACACATTTTTAATATATCATAAAAGCTGTGGCAAAAACTCAGTAAGCCGCGGGCAGAGGCGTGAGGCGCACTGCGGCGAATGGAATTAAGGAGATGAACAGATATTATGGATATGAATGTGTTTAAAGGCAGCGACAAGTACGTCGTTACCAAGGAGCTGATGAACGCGGTCAACGTGTCGATCGCACTGGAAAAGCCGCTGCTCATAAAGGGCGAGCCGGGAACGGGCAAGACCATGCTGGCGGAGGCCATCGCCGACTCCCTGGGCAAGGAGCTTATCATATGGGGAATAAAATCGACGACGAAGGCTCAGGAGGGTCTTTACGTTTACGATACGGTGCAGAGACTTTACGACAGCCAGTTCGGCGAGGGTAATGTGGCCGACATCAAGCAGTACATCAAGCTGGGCAAGCTGGGCGAGGCGTTTTCCTCCGACGAACAGGTCGTGCTGCTGATAGACGAGATCGACAAGGCTGATCTGGAGTTCCCGAACGACCTGCTCTGGGAGCTGGACAAGATGGAGTTTTACATCAACGAGACGAAGGAAACGATCAGGACAAAGCACAGACCGATCGTTATCATCACGTCAAACGCCGAAAAAGAGCTGCCTGACGCTTTCCTCAGAAGATGTATCTTCCACTACATCGAATTCCCTAACAGGGAGAAGATGGAGGAGATCATCAAGGTACACTTCGGCGACATAGACAGAAAGCTCAGCGAAAAGGCGCTGGAGGCGTTTTATGAGATCAGGGAGATGGACGATCTGCAGAAGAAGCCGAGCACGTCGGAGCTGCTGGACTGGATCCAGGCGCTGATGATCAGCGGTGTGGACATCAGGGACATCAAGAGCGAGCTGCCGTTCGTGGGCGTGCTGCTCAAGAAGAATCAGGACATAGACGTTATGAATGAGATAAAAGAGAAAGGTTACTCGCTTAAGAGATGGTAGGAATATGTTTTTAGAATTTTTTTACCTGCTCAGAGCAAGAGGCCTGGAGGTTTCGATAAACGAATGGATGATACTCGAGGAAGCTCTCGAAAAGGGCATGGCCCATTCGTCGCTGATGGAGTTTTATCACCTTTGCAGGAGCATACTCGTCAAGACCGAGTCGGAGTACGACAAGTTTGACGCGGTCTTTGCCGAATACTTCAAGAACGTGCAGACTCCCGACGACCTGCCCCAGGAGTTCTGGGACTGGCTCGACGAAAGCGATCACGAGCGCCCTTTGGACGACAAGGGCACGGGCAACGAGTTTCCGAAGGAGCTCGAGGAGCTTCTGGAAATGTTCGAGGAGCGTATCAAGGAGCAGAAGGAAAAGCACGACGGCGGCTGCTACTGGATAGGAACTGGCGGTACGTCGGTGATGGGCCGCGGCGGCTTCCATACCACGGGTATCAGGACCGGCGGGCAGGGACGTCACAAGTCGGCCGTGCAGGTGGCCGGAGAGCGTAACTTCCAGGATTTCAGGCAGGACAAAATACTCGATATCAGGCAGTTCCAGATGGCGTTCAGGAGGCTGAGACAGTATTCGTCCAGGGTGGACGCGCAGGAGACGGAGCTCAATATCGATAAGACCATAGATGAGACGTGTGAAAACGCCGGCATGCTGAAGATAGTGTACGATAAGCCGAGGAAGAACACGGTCAAGGTGCTGCTGCTGATAGATTCCGACGGCTCGATGCTGCCGTACAGCAGGCTGTGCAACAGGCTTTTTCAGGCGGTTAGTCAGGCCAACCATTTCAAGGATCTGAAGGTATATTATTTTCACAACTGCATATACGATCACCTCTATACGACGCCGTACTGTAAGCGCGGCGAGTGGATAGAGACAAACTGGGTGCTGAGGAACCTCGACAGCGAATACAAGGTGATATTCGTGGGCGATGCGACCATGGCGCCGTCGGAGCTCTATAAGCGGGGCGGAAATTCGTATATCGGTCTGTGGAACGAGGAGCCTGGCATCATCTGGCTTGACAAGTTCAAGAAGCGATACAAGAAGCAGATCTGGCTGAACCCGATCAGTCAGAGCTCGTGGGACTGGGTCTACGGGGCCAAGACTATCAGCGCCATATCGGGAGTGTTCCCGATGTTCGAGCTGACGCTCGACGGACTTGAAGCGGGGATAAAGAAACTGCTCGTGAAATAAAGCATCGTGACATATAAATATTGCAGGGTAATCAGAAAATCAGAGAGCTCAGATGTGAGGATTCGCCTCCGCACTTTACAGAGCGCTGAAGGTTTTGATTGCCCTATTTAATTTACAAAGATTTTACCCTCCGCCCAGCGCAGATTATACCTGCGCCGTGTATATTAAAAGAAGGCGTACGATGGGGATCATCGTATATCAATTAAAAAAGAGAAGGGTATGATCATGAAAAAAGTATATGTGTTGGATACTAACGTGTTGATACAGGCTCCGAGCGCGTTCCTGTGCTTTGAGGAAAACACGGTGATAATTCCGGTAGTAGTTCTGGAAGAGCTTGACAATCTTAAGAAAGACGAGGGCGAACGCGGGATGAATGTCAGGAAGGCTATCAGAGGGCTCGAGCAGCTCAGGGGCAGGGGCTGTCTTACGGCCGGTGTGGAAATGGAAAACGGCGGGCTGCTCAAAGTGGAAAAGAATTATGTCGACGTCGAGCTGCCGCCTGACTTTCACGAGCACAAGCAGGACAACAGGATCCTCAAGGTCTGCAAGGGGCTGGCGGAGGATTTGGACGAGCCGGTGATACTCGTTACCAAGGATATATTGCTGAGGATAAAAGCGCAGCTTCTGGGACTGACGGCTGAAGATTTCACGACCGAACAGGTAGCCGAGGAGGAGATCCAGTATCGCGGGCGTGAGGAGGTGTTCGTACCGGAGGAAGCATTTAAGGACTTCAGGAAAAAGGGCGTTTCAGTGGACAAGGTGTACTGCACCGATGAAGCCGGCGAGATCTGCAGGCCGACGCTTTATGAGAACGAGTTCGTGCTGCTCAAAGCCGATCAGTCCTCCAGAAAGACTCACCTGGGAAGGGTCGAGAACGGAATGATAAAAAAGCTGGAGTACCAGAAGGCAAAGCCTTACGGTGTCACACCGAGAAATTCGGGGCAGTACTTCATGCAGGAGGCTCTGATGCAGCCTGCTTCCAAGGCGCCGCTCGTGATCGTAAAGGGCATGGCCGGTACCAGCAAGACGTTTTATTCGCTGGCTGTCGGGCTGGAAAAGGTGCTCAACCAGCCTACGGGGGAGTACAGGCGGATACTGATATGCAGACCGAACGCTCAGTTCGACTCGGATATAGGGTTCCTGCCGGGAGATGAACAGGAAAAGATATCGCCGCTCTTAAGGCCTGTTATTGATAATTTGGAGCAGCTGATAGATTCGGATGAAAAGGAGCGCTACGCCAATGAGGCGGAGCTGCAGGGCAAGATAGACGAGATCTTTGACCGCGGTATCATACAGGCGGAGGCGATGAATTTCATAAGAGGAAGATCCATAGCAAAGACATATCTCATAATAGACGAGGCGCAGAACATGACGCCGGATCAGGTCAAGGGCATAATAACCAGAGCCGGCAGGGATACGAAGATCATCCTCATAGGCGATCCCAATCAGATCGACAGGCCGTTCCTCGACGAGAGGACTAACGGGCTCAGCTATGCATCAGAACACATGAAGGGGAGCCCGCTGTGCTGGCAGCTCACGTTCAATGCCTCGGAATGCGAAAGGTCGGAGCTGGCCATGGATGCCATACAGCGCCTGTGATGCTGCATCCGGGAGCGGCATAAACAGGGCAGATAGCATCTCTCATTTAAGCTCCCGGAATGGCCGTATGCAAATAAAAAACGGCAGGCAGGAAGTGTATCCCTGTCTGCCATCCGTATTTTTGATGATATGCAGCCTGCTTGCATTCTACTGGAAATATCTGAACACGCCCTTGACCTTGCCGAGGATCTTGACGTCATTCACTATGATCGGACTCATGGTGGAATTCTCAGGCTGGAGCCTTATATGATCGCCCTCTTTATAGAAAGTCTTCACGGTGGCCTCGCTCTCGAACCCGTCGACCATGGCAACAACGATATCGCCGTTGCGGGCTGTGTTCTGCTGTTCTACAAGTATATAGTCGCCATCCATGATGCCGGCCTCGATCATGCTTTCGCCTCTCACGGTGAGCATGAAGTTGGGGTTGCTGCCGACGAATCTGGCCGGAACGGGGAAGCTGTCCTCTATATTCTGCTCTGCCAGAATAGGAGTACCGGCGGCTATTCTGCCGACGACAGGTATCTCTATCACTTCAGTATCGGAAACGCCGTCGTAGCGCCCGTATCCCGATGCTGTGCGCATCGCAGCATCATCCTCGGAATCGGCATCTACCAGCATGAGCGCACGCGGTTTAGAAGGGTCTTTTTTGATGTAGCCCTGCCGCACGAGGCTGGATATATCCTTGTGAGCCGTTGATGTTGATTTGATGTTCAGAGCCGAACAGATCTCACGGACCGTAGGCGGATAACCCTTCTTACGAATCTCTTCTCTCATGTAGTCAAGGATCTTCTGTTCTCTGTCCTTCAGCATAAGCAAACCCTCCTTTGTATGAGAACATAATAGCACAGAACGAACAAAAAGTAAACATGTGTTTTCTTTTGCGTGAACAAGGGTGAGTGATATGAGTCCGATGGAGCAGCCGGTGGCGGCAAAACGCACGTGTGCATCGAATTATTGCGTGATGGTCATTTTTCGATGCAGTCGTCACCGGAGTTGCATCGAAATTTTCGATATAAGAACAAATTCGATGCAATATAACGGCATAAAAGACATTTTGCGCTGTCATGCCATATTATGAGGATATCCGGTGCATCGAATATCCGCATAAAAACGAAAATCCGATGCAGTGTACATCGAATTTTCGTTATACAAGTCATATGCGGTGCAAGCCTGTGTTCGCTGCATCGAAAAAGCAAATGAATCTCAAAAAACGATGCAAGCGTCTGATATCACCAATCATATCATCTTATCGACTTTTGTCAGCACCTCATCGAGGATCGCCAGCTGCTCTCTGAGCTCGTCAGGCGTGATGATGAGCGGCGGGGCGACGATGATCATGTTCTCGTGCGTGTATGTCCAGAAGCCCCTTTCCTTGAGCATGCCCATGATACGTCCCATGATGCCGTCCGGATCATTGCCGAAAGGCACCAGCGGCTCGCGGCTCTCCTTGTCTTTGACGAGCTCGACTGCCGAGAAGAGGCCGATGTGGCGGACGTCGCCCACGCAGCTGTGGGCGGAAACGAAGCCGTCGAGCGTATCGGCGAGCAGCTCGGAAGCGGGCTTCATAGCGTTTGCGATATCGAGTTCCTCGTACTGCCTGAGTGTGGCTACGGCTGCCGCGCATCCCAGCGGATGAGCCGAGTATGTGAGGCCGCATCCCAGCGGCGTGTCATCGAAGAAGGAAGCGATCCTTGCCTGCATTACGACGCCGCCCAACGGCGCATAGCCGCAGGTGGAGCCTTTGGCAAATGTTATCATATCGGGTTCATAGCCGAAATTCATGTAGGCGAAGCATTTACCCGTCCTGTACCAGCCGGCCATGACTTCGTCTGCCACCATGAGGATGCCGTATTTGTCGCAGAGCTCGCGTACACCCTGATACCACCTCGCAGGTGCGATGATGACGCCGTTTGAACCGACTACGGATTCGTACCAGATGGCGGCTATGGTGTCGGGGCCCTCGTAGAGGATCTGATTTTCCAGTAGCTCCAGATAGAATTCGGCGATCTCGTCTTCGCTATTGAAGCGGCAGGCCTTAGGCGTTCTGTAAGGGTACGGCGTGTCGTATTTTACGAAGCCGATGCTGCCCGGCTCGTTGAAAAATCGTCTCGGTTCGCCGGTAAGCATACCGGCTCCGGCAGAGGAACCGTGATAGCTTCTGTACTGCGAGAATATCTTGTATTTTCCCGTGTACTGTCTGGCGATCTTGATGGCGTTTTCGTTGGCCTCGGCGCCGGCGTTAGCGAAGAACACCTTGGCTCCGTCCGCAAAGCCCGTCGCTCTGACGATAGCTTCAGCGGCGTCGGAACGGCATTTGAGCGCGAAGCCCGGGCCGATAAAGGCGATATCCTTCGCCTGTTCGGCAATAGCATCGGCGATGGCCTGATTGCCGTGACCGAGGTTGGAATTGACGAGCTGAGCCGACATGTCAGCATAGCGTTTGCCGTTTTCATCCCAGAAATATATGCCTTCGGCTTTTGTTACTACTATCGGGTCGAGACCGCCCTGGGCTGACCACGAGTGCAGATTGTATTTCAGATCCTTTTCCTTTACAGATAACATTTTCCCCTCCAAATTCTGTGTGTGGCGGCGCGTCCGGCGCTGAATACTGTGCGGCGCGCGATGGACACCCTGTTGTTTGCGCCGGCATGCGCGACGAGCAGTCGCCGTGTGTAACAGCGCACCAGGCGCTGAATACTGCGCCGGTGTGCGCGCGGCGCTGATTACGCGTCTACCTTGGCGATAACGTCAGCATCTATAAAATCCTTAGCGGAATCAGGCTTCCAGTTAGGTATCTGCCTGGACACGTACGTGTAGTTGAGCAGATCCTTGTATGTGGCATTGTGCGAAACGCTGTTGCCACCCCAAGTACCGCAGCCGAGCGTCATGGATACCGGATATCCGCAGTTCCAGCCGCCGGAATTGGTGAGACACTGAGGCTGGTTGACAACAACCTTGGTGACCGGTGCGACGGCAGCCAGCTTATCGACGTCTGCCGGATCGTCGGTGTGTATGCCGCAGCTGTGGCCTTTGCCCTGATATTCCAGGGTGGCCAGCATCTTTTCGATGGCGTCGTCGAGATCCTTCGCTTTCTGGATGCCGGAAACAGGCGAGAGCTTCTCCCCGGTGAAAGGATGTGCGAGCCCGAAGCCGCCGAATTCCTCGGCCATGATGACCCTGGTGCCGGCCGGCACGTCAAGACCTGCCAGCGCTGCGATGTGTTCGGCGTTCTGAGCTACGATGGCTCTGTTGAGCACGTGATCGTTCGGTGTATTCGGCCAGAGCGTTTTCTGCAGCCTTGCCTTTTCCTCCGAGCCCTCTCTGCAAAGATAGGCGCCGTAGGCTTCCATTTCCTTTATGAACTCGTCGTAGCAGTCTTCAAAGACGATGATGTTGTTTTCCGTGGAGCAGGAAGTCGAGTTGTCGTAAGCCTTCGATACGCAGATCATCTCGGCGACCTTGTCCATAGGCGTCTTGCCGGTGACGATCGATACGCAGTTGCCCACTCCGACACCGATGGCAGGCGTGCCGGATGAGTAAGCGGCCTCGACGAGCGCTTCGCCTCCCGTCGCCAGGATGAAATCGCACTGCTTCATCAGCTCCTGCGACACCTCCAGCTTGACCCATTCGGGATCGCAGGTCTGAACGAGGTCTTCGGGATATCCGAGCTTTTTGAGCGTGGCTCTGATCTCATTGACGATGGCCACGTTGAGCTTCCTGCATTTTGGATGCGGAGCCAGGATGATGGCGTTCCTGGTTTTGAGGGCCATGTTGGCCTTGACGATCGGCGTCGCTTCACCATTTGTCACCGGCATGATGCCGGCTACGACGCCCATGGGCTTGGCCCACTGCTGGACGCCGGTCTCCTTGTTATCGTCGATGAGACCGACTGACTTCTTGTCCTTCATCTGGATATAGGCGCCCCAGACCTTTCCGTATATCTTTGCCACCTTGTCCTCGGCGATGCCCATGCCGGATTCCTCCACCAGCATTTCGGCAAACATCTGAGCCTTTTCGGGCTTCGTCAGATTGTAGGTGACGGCGGCCGTGAGGAGATCCACATCCTCTTGAGTAAAGCCGTTGGCTACGGCCTGTGCCGCCCGGCCTCTCCTTACGAGCTCCGCTACATAATCGTGCGCGTTCATTGACATATCTAAGCCTCCTTGATCTTTATCTGCTGAAAAACGCAGCAGGTTACTGCTTTCAATACCTTTTCATTATACTTTAACTGAAAATTCTTGACAAGAAAAAGGAAAAAATTTACCTTGATAGTCCACATTAGACGTGGTATAGTATATATAAAGATGAATACATGCGAACCGCATGCGGCGGCGCGCAGCAGGCAGTGTAAAGAGAAAAAGAAAGGAAAGTGAAGATCATGGATATAGTAAAGATAACACAGAGCAATTTCGATGCGGAGGTAAAGAACTCGGACAAGCCGGTGCTGGTGGATTTCTGGGCTTCGTGGTGCGGGCCGTGCATGATGCAGGGGCCGGTGCTCGATGAGATGGCGGCGCAGTACGACAGCATAAAGATCGGTAAGATCAACGTTGACGAAGAGCAGGCGCTGGCTATAAAGTTCGGCGTTTCCAGCATCCCGACGCTCATGTATTTCAAGGACGGTCAGGCTGTCAAGACTCTGGTCGGACTGCGTTCAAAGGAGCAGATCGCTCAGGAGCTGGGGCTGTAGAAAGCGCGGGCGGCGCTTTGCATAAAAAGTTCTTGCATATGATCGGGGCCTGTGGTATAGTAATTCAGGTAGTAAGTAGAAGTTATCCGCTTCTCACCTAAGGGCGAAGGCGCTTGGGTCGATATCAGGCAGGCTCCGGTCTCGATGCGCAAGCATGCGAGGATTGAGATAATGCGTAGATGAAGCGGATGAATGTATCCGCTTTTTTCATTGGAAGATTTTTTTGGAGGTACAGTACAATTAGCAAAGAAGCTATGATAAACGAAGAAATTCGTGCGAAGGAACTGAGAGTTATCGATACGGACGGCAGTCAGCTGGGAGTCATGAGCAGACAGGAAGCCCTTGATCTGTCCGAGGAGAGGAAGCTGGATCTGGTCTGCGTATCGCCGAAGGCAAATCCGCCGGTCTGCAAGATACTCGACTACGGAAAGTACAAGTATGAGCTTCAAAAAAAGGAAAAGGAAGCAAGGAAAAAGCAGAAAACGACTCAGGTCAAGGAGATCAGGCTGTCGACGTTCATAGAGGATCACGACATCATGGTCAAGGCCAAGACGGGGTCGAAGTTCCTCAAGGACGGAGACAAGCTGAAGGTCAGCCTGAGGTTCAGGGGAAGAGAGAGAGATTACGTCGCCAGAGGCATGGAGGTCATGAACAAGTTCGCGGAAGCCGTTTCGGAGGTCGGCGAGATAGATAAGAAGCCGAGCTTTGAGGGCAGAAGCCTGACGATGATACTCACACCGAAGAGCGACAAGTAACAAATAAAGAGTAGGAGGATAATACACGATGGCAAAGCAGAAAATGAAGTCTCACAGAGGCGCGTCAAAAAGATTCAAGATAACAGGTTCAGGTAAAGTCAAGAGAAACAAAGCGTATAAGAGCCATATTCTTACCAAGAAGAGCCAGAAGAGAAAGAGAGGCCTGAGAAAGGCTACTACTCTGACGAACGCGGATCTCAAGAGAATCAAAGCGGTATTGAGCAAGTAAGGAGGTAGCAAGATGGCAAGAGTAAAAAAGGGTTTAAACGCACATAAGAGACATAAGAAGATATTAAAGATGGCTAAGGGCTATTACGGCGCTAAGAGCAAGACGTTCAGAGCCGCAAAGCCGGCCACTATGAGAGCGCTCCGCTCCGCATACGTAGGCAGAAAGAACAAGAAGAGAGAGTACAGGAAGCTGTGGATCGCCAGAATCAACGCTGCGGCCAGAATGAACGATATCTCCTACAGCAGACTGATGAACGGCCTGAAGAAGTCGAACATCGAGATCAACAGGAAGATGCTTTCGGAGATGGCCATCCACGATCCTGCGGCCTTCTCCGCACTCTGCGATACGGCGAAGAAGGCGCTGTAAGCGGATCACCGCGGGGAGAGACAGGCTTATAGGGCAAAAAGATTTGGTAAAAACCGCTACAATCATTATAATTTCAATGATTTGTAGCGGTTTTGAGTTGCTTTTGGAGCCTCACAGTGCGTACTGGGTGGACAAAAGGAGTTGATAAAATTATCGGTTAAAGGTTAAATTTTAACAATTATCGGCTCTGCAGACGCTCTGCGCGAGGTGCAGTTGATAATAAATTGAGGATAACAGCCTGTCTTTAACAATAATTTGGATCCGATAGCGGTGAAACTTGTTAATATCTTAAGGAAATCGAGAGATATTAGCAACTGGCCGCTGCCGAGAAGCCTGAAAAACCGCTATTTTGTTAAAAACAGCGGTAGATAAGGTGAATATTAACAAGTGGGCGCGAGCATAGGCGCGAGCCGGGGCAGGCACAAGCAGACATATCAAGCAGGCATGCGAAGCTGCCTGCGGGTAACGGTTTCAATTTTTTGCCGGACGCTGATTGCCGGATGCTGACTTGTGGAGTTTGTCAGCGTCCGGTTTTTTGATGTGCTATAACAGCTGTTCCGGCTTTATATGGATGACGATGCCGCCGTCGGGAGCGATCTCCTCTTCGCCGCAGACTACCCAGATCGCTTTCAGAGGTCTGTCCGGCATCGGCGCCTGTCCGTCCGTGAATATGATCCTGTTATCGACGCGCATTGTGAAGGCATCTACTGCCGCGTTGAAATCCGTACCGCCGCCGCCCTGGAAAACCATGTCGTCGATATCCTTTTCTGTCCTGATGTCGTGAAATCCGTAGAACTCGGTATCGAAACAGCCTGCCCTGAGCTTTGACAGCGGCAGTATGTTCTTGCATTCTCTGAGAAAGTTCCTGAGCAGCTCCTCGTCCACAGACCAGCTGGTGTCGAGAACGATCTCGGTTTCCGGGAAAGGCTTTTCCTCCAGGACGGATCTGACGATGCCGTCTTCGAGTATCGCGTTCCTATAGGACCAGTCCACGCCGTAACTGATGGTATCGAGCAGCAGGAGCCGCCAGTCAAGGAGCGGGGCAAGTCTGCCGATATCTTCGACTGCCCTGGTGTCTCTGTTGATGTCGTTTCCGGCATCCGATTCCGTATCTTCGATCAGAGCCTGATCGTCATCCTCGGGATCGTTGTCATCGCTGTTCTTTTCGGGCAGCAAGCCGGTGTAAAGCTCGTCGCTGCCGTCGTCATCGCCGTCATCGTCGTCCGATTCCTGTTCGTCGTCACTGTTTCCCTGGCCGCTATCGCTATTGCCGCCGGCAGGGTTTTCCTGACCCTCGAGCTGGCCGTCCGTAAGATCTATATCCAGCCTTTCGCTCAGCAGCAGCTCGTAGTACTGCTCGGCATCGTAATCGGCCGCCTCCGGATAATCGACGCCGCCGCGGATGATGTCGAGCCCGTCGCGCTTCAGCATCTGATTGATGATCGCCTCGGTGGCGGTCTGCCAGATCGCCGGGTCCTTGCCTTTGCCTCTCGCTCTGTGCCTGAAAGCGACATGGCACAGCTCGCGGGCCAACACGAAGACCTGATCGTTATCGGAGAGTCCGGCCATGTACTGCGGATCGTAGGAAATGCTGCGCTCATCGCTCGTGATCGACGGAACGCCTTCTGTCTCGCGGTATTCGATGTTAGCCGCCACGCTGCCGAAGAACGGGTACATGGCGATCACCTTGCGTCTCAGCGCTGCGATATCGTAGATCATTTCTTTGCTCCCCGCGATGTGAAGGAGTCGAACACGGCTCTGAACTCTTCTCCGAGCTTAGATACGAAAGCACGGACTGTCTCCAGCTCGTCAGCAGCTGCCTGCGTCAGTCCGACGGTCGTCGCATATCGCTGCGAGGTGTCCATGCCGGAGATGTCGCTGTCACTGTAATTGCCGCTGAGGACATCCTCCAGCGTGATGACCGGCTGGCGGCAGAAGCGCACGAATTCGTCGGTGATCTCTTCGCCGACGAGAGAACGCAGCATCTCCGGGCGTCCTGTCGCGTACAGCATCTTCGAGGCCATCTCCCATTTTCGCGGATCGGCATTCGGCTTTTCGCCGTCGTATTCGCTTCTCAGCGGTTCGCCCTTCCTGCAGGCTATGTACGCGTAGATGGCCGGGTGTATATCGTTGGCGCGCGCCCATCTGAGCCATTTGTCCGTCGTCGTGTTTATATATACGTGGGCGAATCTGTTGAAAAACGGCGCGGCCAGCTGGTGCGCGGCCAGCGAGTCCTGCGTGTCGTTGCCGGCGGCGACGACTCTGGCGTTTTCGGGGAGCTTCCAGATGCCGTTCACCTCTCTGTCGAGCACGATATTGAAGGCCATGCCCTGGATGCTCGGCAGCGCGTTGTTGATCTCGTCGAAAAATACGACGTGCAGCCTGTCTGGCTCCTGCTCGCATTTTGCCTGTACTTTTTTGAACCACGTAGGCGGTATGTCTATCATGTCGCCCGTCGACTGGTTGTAGACGCTGCGCCCGTTCAGGCTGTCGGGCGTGGCGTTGCGCAGGTAGATGATTTCACACGTAGGATCTATCTGCTTGACTCTGGCACTCTTGCCCTCGGAGGAAGGCCCGTGCAGGAATACCGCGATGTCGCTCTCGATGGCACCGCGTATGATATCCTCTTCGCTGACCTCACCGAAAGTAAGATGGTAGGGGTTCTGACGTTCGGCGGCTCTTCTGATTTCCTCTTCATATGCGGCTTTTTCCTCAGGAGTCATGACGTGGAATTCGCTGGGGATCATATCCTGCGCGAACGTCGTGTTGAGGTAGTTATATATCGCGGTCTTCTCAAAATCACCGTCGTAGTAGCTCTCTGCGGAAAACAGCAGCCCGGACATGAGGATGTTCTCGCTGACCAGCAGCCCGGCCCTTTCGTCGTATAGCCATCTGACCGGCGTTACCTCGATCCAGACGATATCGCCGTCCTTATAGCTTTTGCCGTCTGAAAGCAAGACGGGATCAGTCGATGTGCAGGCGGCTCTGATGTATTTATGTCCGTCGTGCTGGAATTCGTCGTACTGTGCGCCGTATCGCTTGCCGGTCTTTATCAGCCGGCTTCCTGCAAACTCCTGATCCAGGAGCTTTGCGGTATCTCTGTCTGCAGCGTTCTGCGGGTACTCTCCAAAAGAAACAGCCTCGAAACCGGAGGCGGTTACGGATCGTTTGTCCGAAAACGCGGAAATGTCGCGGCATGCGATCACGGGACGTATGCCGCCGCGTGAGGTCGAGTAGGATATCGCTCTGCTGCCGTCACGGTCGACCATACATACATCGCCGTAGCCGGGAGCTGAGGAGAGAAACCAGCGGCCGTTTCTTTCCCTGCCGCTATCGTTGTCCGCGAGGATCGCAAAATCGGATCTGCCGCATTCCGTGCCAATCGCACCGATGATGTCGATCCTGTCTGTGCCGAATACCTGCTCCTGTGTGAGCAGTATGTAATTGTAGTTCATATCTGTGTCCATCCTTGAAATTGCATTTTATACCATGATACACCATAATCGCGTCTGCCGAAAGGGTCAGCTGGTAAAATTTTAATGAGCGAATACTCTGATGTTTTTACCAAAAAGAAACGCGGCAACACGCAAAAATATATTGAAATTTGTACGCCGCTGGTGTATCATAATCTTTATGGTGAATAAATATGCCAAACGACTAATAAAAATTCAAAAGCGACAAGCGGAGGCAATAAAAGATGAAATATAAGGTTTTTATAGATGGCGCCGAGGGCACTACGGGACTGAAGATACATCAGTATTTTCAGAAGCGCGATGATATCGACGTCATCAGTATAGATCAGGAAAAGCGCAAGGATCTGGACGAGCGGCTGGCGATGATAAAGAAAGCAGACGTCTCATTTCTGTGTCTTCCGGATGCTGCGGCCAGAGAGGTGGCTGCGGCGGCGCCTAGGGAGTGCAGGATACTCGATACGTCTACGGCGCACAGGACGGATCCGGATTGGGCATACGGTATGCCGGAGCTTGCGCCGGATCAGCGCGAACGGATAAAAAACAGCAACAGGGTGGCCGTTCCCGGCTGTCACGCGACGGGAGTCATACTGCTGATCAAGCCGCTTCTTGAAGCGGGGCTTTTACCGAAGGAGCACAGCTTCTGCGCTTTCTCGCTGACCGGATACAGCGGCGGCGGCAAGAAGATGATCGCGCAGTATGAGAGCGACGAACGCGTCAGAGGCAATATGGGCATGCAGGATATACTGTGCAGCCCGAGGCAGTACGGATTATCTCAGAGCCATAAGCATCTGCCGGAGATAATCGCGGCGACGGGAATCTCATCGACACCGGCATTCATACCGGTAGTGGCCGACTATTACAGCGGCATGGAGGTGACCGTGCCTGTGAGCGCGGCCGGCCTTACGCGAGAAAGTGTGGAGAAGGTCATGAAGGAGTATTACGCCGGACAGCCGCTGGTAAAGGTGTGCGATTCCATAGACGAAGGCGGATTCATCGCCGCCGGGCAGCTTGCGGGAACCAACATGCTGCATATAGCCGTCGAGGGCAGTGATGAAAACATACTGCTGGCGGCCGTATATGATAATCTGGGAAAGGGCGCATCAGGCGCAGCCGTGCAGAACATGAACATCATGCTCGGCATAGAGGAAACGAAAGGACTGATATAGATGGCGGGAAGCGATATCAAATACACAGACGGCGGCGTTTGCGCTCCGAACGGGTTCAGAGCAGCCGGCACCGCCTGCGGTATAAAGGGGACGAAGGAGAAAAAGGATCTGGCGCTGATAGTCAGCGACGTTATGTGCAGTGCGGCAGCCGTTTATACGACGAACAAGGTCAAGGGCGCACCGCTTAAGGTGACGAAGGACAATATAGCGGACGGCAGAGCGATAGCCATAATATGCAACAGCGGCAACGCCAATACGTGCGCGCCGAACGGCGAGGCGCTCGCCGGGAAGACGTGCGAGCTGACTGCGGAAAGCCTGGGAGTGAAGGCGCAGGACATAGTGGTGTGCTCCACCGGGGTCATCGGGCAGGAGCTGTCTATAGAGCCGTTCAGGGAAGGGATCCCGGAGCTGACGGCGGGACTCAGCTATGAAGGATCGGCGGAAGCTGCGGAAGCGATCATGACGACGGACACGGTGCCGAAGGAGGTGGCCGTGGAGTTCACGATAGACGGGCGGCTTTGCAGGATAGGCGGCATCGCCAAGGGCAGCGGTATGATAAATCCCAACATGGCGACGATGCTTTCATTCATAACGACGGACGTGTGCATATCGCCGGATGTGCTGGACAGAGTGCTGAAGGAGGATGTGAAGACGAGCTACAATCAGATCTGTGTCGACGGCGATACCTCGACGAACGACATGACCGTGATCCTGGCCAACGGTATGGCGGGAAACGATATCATAGACGGAGACGGCGAAGCGCTGGACGTTTTCAGGAGGGCTCTTTCACAGGTGACGGTATATCTGGCGAAGCGGCTGGCCAGAGACGGCGAGGGCGCTACGAAGCTGATAGAGTGCCGCGTGAAGGGCGCTGCCGACGATGAGCAGGCGCGCGCGATAAGCAAGTCGGTGATAGCATCGGATCTGCTGAAGGCGGCGATGTTCGGAGCGGATGCCAACTGGGGCAGAGTGCTGTGCGCCATAGGCTACGCGCCGGGAGAATTTTCGACGGAAAACGTCGATGTGGACATGAGCTCGTCCGCAGGCACGGTCGAGGTCTGCAGAGGCTCCAGGCACAAGGAGTACAGCGAGGAAGAGGCATCGAAGATACTGTCAGAAGAGGAGATCATAATATCGGTAGATATGCATCAGGGCAGCGGCAGCGGCGTAGCATGGGGCTGCGACCTGACATATGATTACGTGAAGATAAACGGAGATTACAGGAGTTAAGGATGGTAAGTCAGAAATATCTTGATAAGGCGGAGGTGCTGATCGAGGCACTGCCGTACATACAGCGTTTCAGCAAGAAGATCATAATCGTGAAATACGGCGGCAGCGCTATGATAGACGAGGAGCTGAAGGAGTACGTGATAGAGGATGTGGCGCTGCTGAAGCTCATAGGCTTCAAGCCGATAATCGTGCACGGGGGCGGCAAGGAGATAAGCCGCTGGGTCGACAAGGTGGGCATGGAGACGAGATTCGTCAACGGCCTGCGCGTGACCGATGAGGAGACGATGGAGCTGGCGGAGATGGTGCTGGCCAAGGTCAACAAGGATCTGGTGACGAAGATACAGGCGCTCGGCATCAAGGCCGCCGGTATAAGCGGCCAGGACGGCGGACTTTTGCGCGTGAAAAAGAAGCTCTCCGAGGGCCAGGATATAGGCTTTGTCGGCGATGTGACGAAGGTAGATACAAAGATCCTCAAGGATCTCATCGAAAAGGACTTCCTGCCGGTGGTGTTCCCGATAGGCATGGACGAGAACGGCGTATCGTACAACATCAATGCCGATGAGGCGGCGAGCGCCATAGCGACAGCTCTCAAGGCGGAAAAACTCGCCTATCTTTCGGATGTCGAGGGCGTGCGCATGGATCCGCAGGATCCGGAATCCGTGATATCCGAGCTTTATACGAGCGAGGCCAGAGAGCTGATAGAGAAGGGCATAATATCGGGCGGGATGCTGCCGAAGATAGAGAACTGCATAGACGCTATCAACAAAGGCGTTTCGAGGGTGCATATCATGGACGGCAGGATACCGCACGGTCTTCTTCTGGAGATATTCACCAACAAGGGTATAGGAACGGCGATAATCAAGGATAACGAGGAGAAATACTGGAATGAACAGCAATGAGATAAAGAAACTGGACAGTGAGAAGATAGTGGCGACATACAGCAGATACGATCTGGTGGCTGACAGCGGCAAGGGCGCCGTATGTCGTTCGGTAGACGGCAGGGAGTACATAGATTTCACGGCGGGCATAGGAGTGAACTGCCTGGGGTTCTGCGACGACGGCTGGATCGAGGCGGTGACGGCACAGCTGAAGAAGCTGCAGCACGTATCAAATCTGTACTATACGGAGCCGCAGGTGAAGGTGGCCTCCATGCTGACGGAGAGGACGGGACTCAGCAAGGTCTTCTTCGGCAATTCCGGAGCGGAGGCGAACGAGGCGGCGATAAAAACGGCCAGGAAATACGGCTCGGTCAATAAGGGCATAGAAAAAAACAGGATCATAACGCTCAACAACTCGTTCCACGGCAGGACCATGGCCACGATCACGGCCACGGGGCAGGAGGGATATCACAAGTTCTTTACGCCGTTCCTCGACGGCTTTGATTACTGCGAGGCCAACGATGCGGAGCAGCTGAAGAAGCTGGCGGGCGACGATACGTGCGCTATAATGATGGAGATGATCCAGGGCGAGGGCGGAGTGCTCAATCTTGACGCTGCGTTCGTAAAGGCCGTGGAAGCCATATGTGCCGAGAAGGATATCCTTTTTATCGCCGATGAGGTGCAGACGGGCATAGGAAGAACGGGAAAGCTGTTCGCATACGAGCACTTCGGCGTTAAGCCGGATATAGTAACGTTTGCCAAGGGCATAGGCGGCGGACTGCCGATAGGCGGAGCGCTGTTCGGCGCAAAGTGCTGCGACGTGCTGGAACCGGGTAATCACGGAACGACGTACGGAGGAAATCCGGTGGCGTGCGCCGGTGCGATTGAGGTGCTGACGCGCATGGACGATGCGTTTCTCGAAGACGTCGCGGCCAAGGGCGAATATCTGAAGAAAAAACTGCTGGAGATACAGCAGGTTAAGAGCGTCAGCGGTATGGGACTGATGCTCGGCGCTGAGATCGAGGGCAAGGAGGCCGGACAGGTCGTGAAGGACGCTCTGGAGATGGGGCTGATGATACTGACGGCCAAGGACAGAGTGAGAATGCTGCCGCCGCTGACCATCACCTATGATGAGATGGATGCCGGACTGGAGATATTGAAGAAGGCGCTGGCATAGGCAGTAAACAGGAGAGGAAGAAACAGGACTCATGGTTAACAACCATGAGTCTTTTCTTAACATTTCTTAAAAAACATTACGGAAAAAGTTGACAGGCGAACGACGCACTATTATAATTAATTATCGGAATTGACAGTAATTTTGTAAAATTAATGCATGGTTAAGACGAGTAAGAGGGGATGAAATATGCTGTCATTCCGCGCATGTTGTATTTGAGGGTTATAGCTGTTGTATCTTAATGTGAAAAGGAGGGTGTTATGTCGGAAGAAAGAAAGGTCAATGCTTCTGAGCCGCAGGAACTAAAGCGCGGCATCAAGAGCTGGCAGGTCGCCTTCATAGGACTGGGCGGCGTTATCGGCTCGTGTTATTTTCTCGGAGTAGGCTGGTGTATCCAGGTAATGGGTCCTTCGGTATTCTTCGCTTTCGCGGTAGTAGGACTCATCGTATTCGGACTTATGATTTCTTATGCTGAATTGTTGGTAAACCTGCCGAGAAAGGGTACATTCGTAGCTTATACCAATGAATTCCTGGGGCCTACGCTGTCGGTAGGAATGGGCTGGTCCTTCTGGTTCAACTGGGTTTGCTATTGTCCGTCGGAGGCCATAGCCGTATCGTACGTGCTGCAGGCGCTGACCGGCAACGACAGCCCGATAGCCTATGCGGCCTTTGCACTTGGCACCATGGCGGCGCTGACAATCATCAATCTCTGTGCCGTTGATATCTTCGCCAAGATAGAATCGGGTCTTGCCATCACAAAGGTAATCGTAATCATAATATTCATAATCGTGGCCTTCGGAATCTGGATCGGACTGTGGGGCAGCCCTGACAGCGCTGTACTCGGAGCGGTTGAAGAAGGATTCAAGGGTATGGGTATCAACTTCGGCAGCGGCAGCATCTATCACGATCTGTTCCCGAACGGCGTTTCGGTAGTACTGATCCTGATGGTAGTAGTACTCGTTACGTTCCAGGGTACTGAGATCGTAGGTCTGGCCGCATCCGAATCGCAGGATCCGGAAAGATCGGTACCTAAGGCATGCAGGAGCGTTACATATCGTATCGTGGGACTGTACCTCGTTCCTATCCTGCTGGTACTGCTTCTGTTCCCTACCTCGCTGGCAACGGATGTTACACCGGTATTCTCAGATGTAATGGCGGCATACGGATTTGAGACGCTGTCTATCGTATTCCTGGCTGTAGTGCTGGTAGCTGCATTCAGCTGCGCCAACACGGGCTTCTACGGAACTGTAAGATGCATGTACGGCCTCTCGGTAGAGGGTCTTGCTCCTAAGTTCCTGTCCAAGCTGAGCCCTAACCAGGCGCCGAAGAGAGCCGTTCTCTTCACGCTGCTGTTCATGTGGATAGTACTGATAATCGGACTCTTATCCGAGCTCACGGGATTCCTTTCCAACCTGTACGGAAGCCTGCTGTCGATGTCCGGATTCACCGGAACTCTGGCCTGGGTAGGAATAATCGCTTCCCAGAAGAGGTTCAGAGCTAGACTGAAGAAGAACGGATATGATCCTGATACATGCCTCAAGGCAAGAGTAAAGAAGCCGATGGCATGGATCCCTTGGTTCGCGATGATAGCTCAGCTCTGCTGCCTGCTGGTACTGGCCTTCGGAGATATTCTCGATCCTGAAGGAAACGCCGGCGGCGGAATCGTGATATTCTCGATAGCGACGGCTGCAGTAGTTATCCCGATGATCGTTTACAAGATAGCTAAGGCAAGCGGCAAGGCCGGAAATATCAATGCGCTGGGCGCTCACGAAAAGACATTTGAGGAAACGTTCCCTAAGAAAAACGCCTGATGCGGCGAATGCAGAACACCTTGTATGACATGCGGAAAAGAGCGGGAGATCACATCCCGCTTTTTTCTTGCGCTGTTTTGCCGTCACTGAAATCTGCCATCACTAAAACCACAAAATAGTATGATAAACTTAAAATGGAGGAGAGTAAGATGATACTGGAAAAGAACGAGAAGTTTGTCATAAACGAGGATATGATCCCCGCAGATATGAGCGTGACGCTGGATAACGTGAAGGAGATCGTCAAGGTGCTGAGCGATCTGAGGATGAGATATCATGCCGCCATCAAGGAGGTCAGCACGAAGCTGGAAGTCCTTGACAACGAATACAGCGTAAGGTACGATTATAATCCGATACACCATATGCAGTGCAGGATAAAGAGCATAGAGAGCATCATGGAAAAGATCGAGAGGAAGGGCTGGCCCAAGGAAATAGAGTCGGTCTACAAGATCACGGATTTTGCCGGCGTCCGCGTGATATGCAATTATATTGATGACATATACACGGTGGAGGAGAGCCTGATGCGGCAGGACGACATAAAGCTGCTGAAGCGCAAGGATTATATCAAGAATCCCAAGGAGAGCGGCTACAGGAGCCTGCATCTGGTCGTAGAGGTGCCGATATTCCTGTCCGACAGGACATACCATATGCCGGTGGAGATACAGATCAGGACCATAGCCATGGATACGTGGGCCAGCCTTGAGCACGAGCTGAAGTACAAGAGCAGGAAGGAACTTCCGGGCTACGTCGTACAGGAGCTCAAGAACTGCGCCAAATCTATGGCGGAGATAGACGCATCAATGGAAAGGATACATAAGATGCTGTAAGGCGGCATGTGTGCCGAAGACGATGAAGAAGAGGGAGAAGTTGAAGATGAAGAAATTAGCAGCAGCGTTAGCGATATGTCTGATTACCGTTATGGGGCTCGCCGCATGCGGCTCTGAGGTGTCGTATGATGATTACGAGCTTTCGGAGTACATCAAGGCAGGCGAATACAAGGGGCTGACAGTACCGGGCTTTACGGTATCGGTAACCGAGGAGGACGTGCAGGAACAGATCGACAGCACGCTGGAGGCCTCGGCTACTACTCAGGATCTCAGTGAAGGCACGGCGATAGCTGAGGGAGATACGGTAAACGTCGACTACGTCGGCAGGATGGACGGCAAGAAGTTTGACGGCGGGTCAGCTGAAGGCCAGGAATTCACGCTTGGCAGCGGCGGATATATAGAAGGCTTTGAATCGGGGCTCGTAGGACACGAGGTCGGTGAAAAGGTGAAGCTGGATCTGACGTTCCCGGACGATTATACGAGCGAGGAGCTGCAGGGCAAAGATGTCGAGTTCACCGTCACCATAAATTCGGCGGCCAGACAGGAGATCCCGGAGTACGGGCTCGATTTCGTGCAGAATACTACGAAATTCGACAGCCTGGAGGAGTACGAGGCCGATGTCGAAAAGCAGCTCTACGATCAGAAGGAGCAGTCTGAGATAGAAAACCAGAAGACGACGCTGTGGTCTGAGATCCTGGAAAACACCGAGGTCAAGAAATATCCTCAGGAGATAGTGGATCATTACATAGAGCTCAATAACGAGCAGATCGATGTGATGGCTGAGGAATACGGCATGAGCCGCGATGAGATGCTGGCGTCGTATGATTTCGGAGACGAGGAGGAATTTGCGGCCGTCAACGAGGACAGCAGCAAGCTCAGAGTGAAGCAGGAGATGCTCATAGAATACATAGCTCAGAAGGAGGATATCACGTATTCCTCGGAAGAGGAGGAGGAAGCCATGGCCGAGTATGAGGCGGCCGGATACGATGACGAAACGATGGAGCTGCAGACAGGCAGGAACATGAAGGATTATGTGCATATAGAGCTCCTGTATCAGAAGGTGCTGGACTTCATCCTGGAGAATGCGGAGATCACAGAGCCGCAGGCGGAGTAGAGACCGAGGCTATAAAGTAAAAATATTCTAAAAAGCGCGACAAAATAATTCGCAGTTGAAACAGACCGCACGGTGTGGTAAACTTTTAACGTTAGTTTATCTGTAACGCCCGTGCGGCTTTTATTTTAAGGGCGGGAAGAAACTATGATTCTCTGGAGAGTCTCAAAAGAGCGCCGAAGGTGTACGCTCGCGGAGTGAGCTGTCGTTAAGCTCCGCAGGCAATCTCTCAGGCAAAAGGACAGAGCAAATAGTTTTTAGCATTAAGATTATTTGAGTCCTCTCCGGAAGTCGATCACATCGGCTTTTTTTAATTTATTATTTTTTCAGGAGAAGGAGAAAAACAATGGACAAATTTACGGAAATCCTGGAGGCGATAGACGGAGTCGTCTGGGGAGTACCTCTGATCGTGCTGATCATGGGAACGGGAATCCTGCTCACCATAAGGGTCAGAGTAGTCCAGTTCCGAAAGCTGGGCAAGGCGTTCAGGTACATGGTGAAGAATGAAGAGGATGGTATAGGAGAGGTTACGAGTTTCGGGGCTCTCTGCACGGCGATGGCGGCTACCATCGGTACGGGAAATATCGTCGGAGTAGCTACGGCGGTGCTTACCGGAGGACCGGGAGCGCTTTTCTGGATGATACTGGCGGCCTGCCTCGGCATGGCTACGAAGTATTCTGAGGGCCTGCTGGCTGTCAAGTTCAGGGAAGACCGCGGAGACGGAAGATTCCTGGGCGGACCTTTCCGATATATCGAGAAGGGAATGGGACCGAGATGGAAGTGGCTGGCCAAGCTGTTCTCGATATTCGGCGTAGGCGCCGGACTGCTCGGTATCGGAACCATCACGCAGGTCAACGGTATCGCTTCTGCAGCGCAGACGTTCTTTGACCCTAATAAGGAGAACGTTGTTACCCTGTTCGGAAACGATTATACGATAACTATAGTGGCGACAGCTATCATCGTAGCGTTCATAACGGCACTCGTCGTTATAGGCGGACTTCAGAGGATCGCCAACGTGACATCGATCATCGTGCCGTTCATGGCTATAGCTTATGTAATAGTATGCCTCTGCATATTAGTGTACAATATCGAAAGAGTTCCGGAATCGCTGGTGATGGTAGTCAGGAGCGCCTTCGGACTCGACGCGGTGGCAGGAGGAGCCATAGGTTCGCTGATGATGGCGATGCAGATGGGTGTTGCCAGAGGTATATTCTCGAACGAGGCCGGTCTCGGAAGCGCACCTATCGCCGCAGCTGCTGCCAAGACGAACGAGCCTGTAAGACAGGGACTCGTATCTATGACGGGAACGTTCATAGATACGATCATCGTGTGTACGATGACGGGAACGACGATCATGGTGACGGGCGCTTACGATTATGCTGCAGCCAACGGGCTTGAAGGCTCTGAGGTAACGTCGTACGCATTCTCCAACGGACTTCCGTGGTCTGATTCGGTGGGATCGTGCATACTGATGGTTTGCTTGGCGCTGTTCGCTTTCACGACGATAATCGGCTGGGATTACTACAGCGAAAGATGTCTCGAGTATCTGACAGGCGGCAGGATGGGCGTTGTCAAGGTATACAGATGGCTTTACATACTGGCTGTGCTCATCGGACCGTTCCTGACGGTTTCCGCAGTATGGACGATAGCGGACATCTTCAACGGATTGATGGCTATACCTAACCTGATAGCGCTCGTAACGCTCAGCGGCATCATCGCAGCGGAGACGAAGAGCTATTTCAAACGACTGGACAGCGGTCAGATACAGGAATGGAGATAGCAGCGGATATATAAGCATTGACAGGGAAATGAAGATAACGGCCCCGGACCGGAGCGAAAGCGACGGCCCGGGGCTTTTGCGTTCGGGCGGACGGGGGCGACAATTTTATGACATACAGGATATAGGGTTAGACAAAGACCACAATATATAGTAAAATCATAGTTAAGATCGTATAGAATACCCGAGAAGGAGGTTCCACTATGAGATGTCCTTATTGCGAGAACGAAGACAGCAAGGTGATAGACTCCAGGCATACCGAAGACGGGCGCGCTATAAGAAGGCGCCGTGAGTGTGAGGCATGCGGCAGGCGTTTCACCACGTATGAGAAGGTCGAGGAGGTCATCCTGATGGTCATCAAGAAGGATGGCAGCAGGCAGGCCTTTGACAGAAACAAGCTGCTCAACGGCATAATCAGAGCCTGTGAGAAACGCCCTGTATCGATATCCGATATGGAGAAGATAGTAGACGATATAGAACGCGGTCTCAACAACATGATGGAGAAGGAGGTCGAAAGCTCGTTTATCGGAGAGCTCGTCATGGAGCGTCTCAAGGATCTCGACGAGGTGGCGTACGTTCGCTTCGCATCGGTATACAGGCAGTTCACCGATATAAATACCTTCGTTGCCGAGATAGAAAAGCTGTTGACTCATAAGAAAGAGAATAAATAGGAGAAGGGCATCATGAACAAACTGATGAGGATAGCAGTCGACGGGCCGAGCGGCGCGGGCAAAAGCACGATAGCCAAGGCGGTGGCGAAAAGACTGGGGATAGATTATATAGATACGGGGGCTATGTACAGAGCCATAGGATATAAGATGAGCGTGGAGGGTATAGACGCCGGTGATACGGAAAGGCTGGAGTCCATGCTGAAGGATACGGATATCGATTTCGTCAGGGGAGATATCATCCTCGACGGCAGAGTGGTCAGCGATGTGATAAGGACGCCGGAGATGTCCAGAGCCGCATCCGTATGTTCGGCGCTGCCGGCAGTGAGAGCGAAGCTGGTGGAAATACAGAGGGGCATGGGCGCCAAGAAAAGCGTCATCATGGACGGCAGAGACATAGGGAGCAACGTCCTCAAGGATGCGGAATACAAGTTTTTCCTGACAGCATCGCCTGAAGAGAGGGCTCAGAGGAGATACGAGGAGCTCGTGGGAAAGGGCGAGGATGTTACCTTCGAGCAGGTGCTGGCGGATATAAAGGAACGCGATCACAGAGATACAACGCGCAAGCTCAACCCGCTGATAAAGACCGAAGACGCCGTGGAGATAGATTCGACGGGGCTTTCGATAGATGAAGTTACAGAGAAGATGATAAAGGAGATAAGATAATGGCTACAGTAAAACCTTTTAAAGCGATTAGACCTGCAGCGGAATATGCCGAAAAAGTGATGTCGCTGCCGTATGACGTGATGAACAGAAAAGAGGCTGCTGAGATGGCGGAGGGTAATCCATACAGCTTTCTCCACATATGCAGATCCGAGATAGATCTGCCGCAGCAGGAGGATCCGTATGACAGATCGGTATATGAAAAGGCCAGAGACAACATAGCGGATAACCTGAAGAAGGGCGTGTTCATACAGGAGGGAAAGCCTGCTCTCTATATCTACAGGGAAATAATGGACGGCAGAGTGCAGACCGGAATAGTCGGCTGCGTGTCTGTCGATGAATATCTGGATAACACCATCAAGAAGCACGAGTTCACCAGAGTTGAAAAGGAGCAGGACAGGATAAACCATTTCGATGTATGCGATGCCGATACGGAGCCCGTATTCCTGACGTACAGGGATGACAGCAGGATAAGGGATATAGTGAATGGATTTGTCGAGAGCCATTATCCCGTATACGATATCACAGCAGACGACGGCATACGTCATATACTGTGGGTGATAGACGATGCGGCGCTGACGGAAAAGCTCACGGCTCTGTTCGCGGAGATCCCGGCTCTGTATATAGCCGACGGTCATCACAGGAGCGCTTCGGCCTGCAAGGTGGGAATCAAGAGGCGCGATGAGCATCCGGGATACGCGGGCGACGAAGAGTTCAACTTTTTCATGGCGGCGATCTTCCCGGCCGGCGACCTGAAGATCTTCGATTACAACAGGGTCATAAAGGATCTCAACGGATTGTCGGAGGATGAGTTCATCGAGAAGATCAAGGCTGCCGGATTCACGGTCAGAGATATGGGAGAGGATATATATCATCCGGAGCATAAGCACGTTTTCTCGATGTATCTTTCAGGGAGATGGTACAGACTCGAGGCCGGCAGCGATATAATCCCGGATCACGTGATAGATTCGCTGGATGTGGCCATCCTGCAGAACAACATCTTCGATCCGATACTGGGAATAAAGGATCCGCGTACCGATAAGAGAATAGATTTCGTGGGCGGCATCCGCGGTCTGGAGGAGCTCAAGAAGAGGGCGGACAGCGATATGAAGGTGGCGTTTGCCGTTTATCCCGTAGACGTAGAGGATCTTCTGAGAGTATCGGACAACGATATGGTAATGCCGCCGAAGTCCACATGGTTCGAGCCAAAGCTGGGCAGCGGACTTTTCATACACAGTCTAAAATAGCGTGCGGCCGCCTGACGGCACGATAAAATAGTTGGAAAACATGTAAATATATGGTAATATATCCCTATCCTGAGAAAGGAGAGAGATATATGAACATCAAGAGCATGCCGGCCAGTGAAAAGCCGAGGGAAAAGCTGCTGCGCGACGGCAAGGAGAGCCTTTCCACGACGGAGATACTGGCCATACTGATCGGCAGTGGCAGCGGCGGGAAATCGGCGCTGGAGCTTGCTTCCGAGGTATTATCAATGGACAGCGAGGGCATAAGATTCCTTGCTCAGTGCAGACCGGAGGAGCTCTGCCGTCTCAAGGGCATAGGCAGAGCCAAGGCCTGCGAGATACTGGCGGCGGTGGAGCTAGGCAAGAGGATCGCGGCTGTGCCGCGGCAGGAGATCCTGAGGATAGAGCGTTCGGCAGATGTTGCCGACATATTCATGGAGAAGATGCGATATTACAGGAAGGAGCATTTTCTCTGCCTGCTGATAAACGTTAAGGGCGAGATCATCGGCGAGGTCGAGGTGTCAGTAGGAGATCTGTGCTCGAGCGCTACGCATCCGCGCGAGGTGTTCGTAGATGCGGTGAGGCGCAGTGCGGGTTCTGTCATATTCATACACAATCATCCGTCGGGTGATCCGCAGCCGAGCGCAGCTGATATAGAGACGACAAAAAGACTTACTGAGGCGGGAGAGCTTCTGGGGATCCCGGTGCTGGATCATATAATCATCGGAGACGGGCGCTATGTGAGCATGAGGGCGCGGGGGATGATGTGATGTATTTTGCTCCGAAACGAAGACTGTTTGTGTGAAGCAAACGAAAAAATATGAGAAAAATCGCAAAATAACCATTTATTGCCTTGACTTTGAAGTGGATTATAGGCTAACTTAACTATTAGAATAGTAGCATAGCATTTTTGATAAAAAAGGAGCTGCGGAAAGTACGGAGAGATTTTGGAATGGGAAAAGTCATCTTGATTTCATCAGGCAAAGGAGGTACCGGTAAGACCATGGTCACGGTGAACCTGGGAGCCATACTGGCTCAGAGGGGCAAGCGTGTCATGCTCATGGATCTTGATATGGGCATGAGGAACCTGGATATATACCTGGGTATGGAGAACAAGGTCGTCTATAATATCATGGACGTCATATCCGGTATATGCCGGATAAAGAAAGCCATGATAAGAGTTGACGGCTTTGAGACGCTGTATTTCATGGCGGCATCTCCTATGCGCGACGACCGTGATATCACGCCGCTGCACATGAAAGTGCTCTGCGACAAGCTCTCCCGATATTTCGACTATATCATCGTCGACTGTCCTGCGGGCATAGGCGATATGCTGGACGTGGGAGCCGCGGCCGCTGACAGAGTGGTGATAGTCACCGAGCCGGAGGCGGCGTCGCTCAGGGATGCTGATGTTACGGACAGATACCTGCGCAGCAAGGGCGTAACGGATACGTGCTTCATCATCAACAAGGTGAAGGTGGAGCTGATGCGTTCGGGACTGGTGCCGGATCTGATGACGATCCTCAATATGTTCAACGAACCGGTAGTGGGGATCATACAGGATGACGACAACATTCATATCTCTACGAACAAGGGACTGCCTATAGTATGCAAGCAGGGAACATATATAGAGAAGAATTTTCAGGATATAACCGATAAGATCCTGGAGCTGCTGTGAGAGACGGTACGACGTGAGAGACAGTACGACAGCAAGGAGAAGATCATTGCCCCGGCCGCGCGCCGGGGTTTTTCATGTCATTTCCTTGACTGGTTAACCAAAAAAGTCTATAATAATACTGTGTGCTTTTAATTAATTATCATTATTTTTATGTGATTAATTGATATTTATCAAGTGACTTTGAGTTGATTATAGACTTGAAAACAAAATAAAAAAAGGAGGATGATCAATGGCTGAGATAGTTATACCGGTTATTGTTGGACTGGTCGCCCTCGTAATCGGGCTGCTGGTTGGATATATATTGAGAAAATCCATCGGTGAAAAGACCATAGGGAACGCCGAGCAAAAAGCTAAGAACCTCATACTCGATGCCGAGAACAGAGCGGAGACGCTCAAGAAGGAGAAGATCCTGGAGGCGAAGGAGGAGGTTCACAGACAGAGAAACGATGCCGAAAGAGAGATAAGGGAAAGAAGGAATGAGATACAGAAGTCTGAAAGAAGACTCGTGCAGAAGGAAGAAGCAATAGACAGAAAGCTTGAAAATATTGAGAAGAAAGAAGAAAGCATCACAAATAAGGAAAAAAGCATCTCCAACAAACAGCAGGAGATGGAAAAGCTGCGCAAGCAGCAGATGGATGAGCTGGAGAAGATCTCCGGTTATTCCGTAGAACAGGCGCGTGAGATAATACTGCAGAAGGTGGAGAGAGAGGCGAGAAACGACGCAGCTTTGCTTTACAAGGAGATAGAGAGCAAGGCCAAGGACGAAGCCGACAAGAAGGCCAAGGAGATCATAACCGGCGCTATACAGCGATGTGCGGCCGATCATGTCGCCGAATCCACCGTGTCCGTAGTGCCGCTGCCTAACGACGAGATGAAGGGCAGGATCATAGGTCGAGAAGGAAGAAACATCAGAGCGATAGAAACGCTGACCGGTATCGACCTCATAATAGACGATACTCCGGAGGCCGTAATACTCTCCGGTTTCGATCCGGTGAGGAGAGAGGTCGCCAGGATAGCTCTTGAGAAGCTCATCGTCGACGGCAGGATACATCCGGCAAGGATAGAGGAAATGGTGCACAAGGCTGAGAAGGAGGTCAACGCCATAATCAAGGAAGAGGGCGAACAGGCCACGTTCGAGGTCGGCATACACAATCTGCATCCTGAGCTGATAAAGCTGCTGGGAAGACTGAAGTACAGAACGTCATACGGACAGAACGTACTCAAGCATTCGATCGAGGTGGCGCATCTTTCGGGGCTGATGGCCGGCGAGCTGGGGCTCGATACGACGCTGGCGAAGCGTGCAGGCCTGCTCCACGATATAGGAAAGGCTCTGGACCACGAAAGAGAAGGAACCCACGTGGACATCGGTATCGAGGTGCTCAGAAAGTACAAGGAATCCGAGTCGGTGATAAACGGCATGGCGGCTCATCACGGAGATTACGAGCCTAAATCCACCGAGGCGGTGCTGATAGCGGCGGCAGACGCTCTGTCGGCTGCAAGGCCGGGAGCAAGGCGCGAAACGCTTGAATCGTATATCAAGAGGCTCCAGAAGCTGGAGGAAATCGCGAATACTACGGAGGGAGTCGAGAGATCGTTTGCGATACAGGCCGGACGCGAGATAAGGATAATCGCCAAGCCGGATGAAGTCAGCGACGACGATATCGTACTTCTGGCAAGAGATATCTCCAAGAAGATCGAATCCGAGCTCGAGTATCCGGGTCAGATCAAGGTAAACGTCGTAAGGGAGACGAGAGCCGTGGATTACGCGAAATAAAGAGAGATGAAGCAGAGGCGGATTTGATCCGCCTCTTTTATGCCGTGAAGAAAAACGGCGCAGGAGAGCAATATGATCTATTTGGACAACAGCGCTACGACGAGGCAGTTCCCGGAGGTCACGGAGAACATGGTGAAGTACATGGAGGAGTTTTACGGCAATCCGTCCTCGCTTTACCAGCTGGGAGTCGACAGCGAAAAGGCAATAAAGGAAGCGCGCAGGAGCGTGCAGCGGGCAATGGGGCTTCATGAGGGTAAGATCATCTTTACCTCGGGAGGCACGGAATCCGACAACATGGCGATTTTTGGAGCCGTCGAGGCGTTAAAGCGCAGAGGCAACAGGATCGTGACTACGGCGGTGGAGCATCCGGCCGTTCTCGAGTGCTGCAGGGCGCTGGAGAACAGGGGCTTTGATGTAGTATACGTAGGTGTGGACAGGAACTGCAGGCTCAATATGGAGGCGCTGGAGGCGGCTATAGACGATAAGACCATACTGGTGAGCATGATGCATGTCAACAATGAAACCGGGACGGTGATGCCGGTAGAGCGCGTCAGAGAGATCATGAAACGCAGGAAGTCTCCGGGGCTGTTTCACTGCGATGCCGTGCAGAGCTTCGGTAAACTCAGCCTTTGCGGCGAGGCGGATATCGTATCGGTCAGCGGTCATAAGATACACGGTCCGAAGGGCATAGGCGCCGTATACGTGAGAAACGGCGTGCACCTGCCGGCGTATATACTGGGAGGCGGCCAGGAGTCCGGAGAAAGGTCTGGGACGGAGAACGTGCCGGCGATAACGGGATTCGGCACAGCGGCCGGAATCGTGACGGAGCAGAGGCGGGAAAGCCTGGAGGCCATGAGCAGGATGCGCGAGCGCCTCATGCAGGGACTTAAAGACAGCCTTGAAGACATTGTGATCAACAGTCCGGAGGAGAGCGGCGATTCGGCGGGCAGCTGCTGCGGATCGGTTCTCAGCATATCTTTTCTGGGCACGAGGGGCGAGGTCTTGCTGCATACGCTCGAGCAGGACGGGATATATGTGTCTACCGGTTCAGCCTGCTCATCGAACAAGAGAGGCCAGAGTCATGTCCTGAAGGCGATGGGACTGAAGGATAAGGAGATCGAAGGCACGCTCAGATTCAGCTTTGGGCATATGAATGACATGGAAGAGATAGATGTAGTTATAGATAGAGTCACGGCGGCCGTGAAGAGATTCAGGAAGCTGGGGAGCTTCAGATAGACGGAAGACGGATAGAACATAAAACGCAAGAAATCGTTAAGGGGTGGACAAAAGTGAACGATGAACATATTTTTATAGTCAGGTGCGGAGAAGTGGCGCTCAAGGGCATGAACAAGCCGTATTTTGAGCGCATGCTGGTAGAGCGCATAAAGAAGCTGCTGAAGAAATTCGACGGCGTGAGCGTCAGACGCCACGAAGGGCTGATATTCGTCAGAGCCGATAAAAGCCTGGATAAGCAGGCGATAATAAAGGAGATATCCAAAGTGTTCGGCGTGGCCTCGATCAGCCCTGCTGTGGAGTGCGAGAGCACGATGGAGGCCATAGGAGAGGCTGCCGTAGCTTATATGCTGGAGGCCATAGAGGAGCGCGGAGTTAAAACGTTTAAGGTGGAGGCGAAGAGAGCCGATAAGACGTTCCCGGTAAAATCCCCCGATATAGGAAGGCAGATAGGCGCTGCCGTACTTAAGGGATGCAAGGTCCTGCGGGTAGACGTCCATAATCCCGACTGCCTGCTCTTTGTCGATGTAAGACACGACAGGTCGTATATATATCAGGATAAGATACAGGGCTTTGGAGGACTTCCTCTGGGAACGAACGGCAAGGGTCTGTCGCTGCTTTCGGGCGGCATAGATTCACCCGTAGCCACATGGATGATGGCTAAGAGGGGAATGATGATAGAAGCCGTACATTTTCACTCCTATCCTTATACGAGCCAGAGAGCCCAGGAAAAGGTGGAGGAGCTGGCGTCGATCGTGGCTACTTATTGCGGCAGGTTCAAGCTGCATGTGATAAACCTGCTGCCGATACAGGAGCAGATCGTACAGAACTGTCCGGAGGACGAGACCACGATACTCGTGCGGCGTTTCATGATGAGGATAGCGCAGAGGATCGCCGAAAAAACGGGCTGCGGTATGCTGATAACAGGTGAAAATCTGGGGCAGGTCGCCAGTCAGACTGCTGAAGCCCTGGTAGTTACCGACGCTTCCGTGACGATGCCGGTGATGAGGCCTTTGATCGCGATGGACAAGGTGGATATCATGGATAAGGCTCAGGAGATCGGCACGTACGAGACGTCTATACAGCCTTATGAGGACTGCTGCACGGTATTTCTGCCAAAGCATCCGGTGACGAAGCCGAAGCTCGAGAGGATACTGGTGTCAGAGAGCAAGCTCGACTGCGAGGCATTGATAGACGCGGCCGTAGAGGCGGAGGAGATAATAGATATATTTCCGTCTCAGGCATAATATGCTTTGACATGAAGCGGTGTGATAGTGTATAATTTTTACTGTCGAGCCGGTGAAACAGAAACAGCTCGACAGGCTATGCGCCATTAGCTCAATTGGATAGAGTCGCGCACTACGAATGCGAAGGTTAGGGGTTCGAGTCCCTTATGGCGCGCCACAACAAAACGGCACCTGGAAGGGGTGCCGTTTTGTTGTGCGGCATAGAATCAGTAGGGACTCGAACCCGAAAGGGCGCGAGCGTGGAGCAAATCAGTCCGGTGGACTGACGAGCCGCCGCTGGTTCGAGCAGGCAGAAAAATGCCTGCGAGAAGGAAGGCTGCGAGCGAGGCGACGCAGCCGCTGGTTCGAGCAGGCAGCAAAATGCCTGCGAGAAGGCGCTGGAATCGGGAGATTCTCGCTTTTTTCAAATTTCCTCCATTTCCAAGAGAATTTTTGACCGGGAAAATCTCGCTAATTCGCAAAATCACCGATTTCCAAGAGAATCAAGTGTTTTCTCACCTGTTTTTTCTTCAAAAACACCCATTTACAGGCCAGAAAAGGCACTGCTTCCATGGCAAAATTTCCCATTTTCTCTTTCGCTGGCAGCGATAAAACAAAAGGCGAGACTTTTGCGGTCTGAAATTCTCTTTTAGCCAGCTTCAAATCACAATAAGCGAGATTTTCCGGGTT
>CASESB010000043.1 GCA_949290475.1 uncultured Bacillota bacterium | reverse complement strand
TTCAGCTTCAGGATTTTGAGTACGATAAACGCCGCAAAGAATACGACCGCTATTATCAGCCCCGGCATCCATACGGTTTCAAATCCCTTCTTCGTCATGATGAATATCATCGTATCCGCCGCCGATACCGAAGTCATCGCTCCCAGCGCCACAGCCATAGCGCAGTATACCATTGATACGACCGCCATGGTGATCGCACACCACAGAAAGCCCAGCTTGCTGCGCCAGCAAAGCGCCACGACAGCTGCCGCCAGCATCAGACAGGCGATCACGCCCATGGTTTCCATGACCGCACTGCTAAACGGTGCGCCCGTAATCTCATTTACGGCCTGATCGGAATACACGCCCTCCAGAGCTGCATACCCCTCCATCTGTTCATTGAGTGTCGCCGTAAGATCAGGCAGCTCCTGCTGCATCGCTTTTCTCAATAGCTCGCCTTCCATGGGCGATATCTCATAAGCACCGCTCTCATTCACCTCGTCGATCCCCTCCGAAAAGGCCATCAGCAGCTCATCATTGGCTATCTCCTCATACGAATCGCCAAACAGCTGCGTGTTGACAGCAGACGACACAAACGCGGACATAAAATCGTTGACGGCATTGCTCTGCAATACAGCTCCCATCATCTCGCCATACTCGCCGCCCATGTTGACAGTCTCCTCGGCCAGTGCTTCCTCCACCATCTGCGCTACTACATCGCTCTTTTCCAGCGCCTCGCGTACCGATTCTTCAGAAACGGCTTTATCCAACGCAAAAAGCCCCATAGTCAGGGCTTCTGCCGCGAAAAGCGCTATCACTGCTATTACAGCCAGTATTACTCTTATCGCTTTCATTCAACATCTCCTGTTCCGGCTGCCTTAAGGGAGATCAATCCCAGTACTCATAGTGGTCAACGTCCTTTTCCATGATGGCGCCGTTAGTTCCGTTTATTTCAAAATCGTATTCGTAACCATTATATACTATCTCTACGTCGTACTGCAACATGCCGTCGTCATAATCGCAGTGCGCTTTAGTTATGTTGGAGGCTGAGGCTCCGCTCACCTGGCCCAGCGCTATCTCCTTAGCCTTCTCAACGCCTATGCCGCTTGAATTGCCATTGTAATTCGCTCCGCTGCCATATCCTGCCTGTGCCTGCATCTGGTGCTCTACATTGTAATGTCTTGCGTTGTCATTGCCGTATCCGTTCACATCAGCCGTCTGAGTCGCCTGCACCTGCTGCGTCGCCTGCGTCTCCGCCTGCGTAGCTGCCGTCTGGATGTCCTCCGTCTGCGCTGTTGCCTTCTGCGCCGCCTCCGTCTGTGCGATCAGCGGCGTCTGCGGCTCTGCGGGCGCGTTCATGGCGTACACCGTCGCTCCCGCCAGTACCATGCACACTGCTGCTGCCGCCGCTACGATAACTGTTCTTCTCGACTTATCCTTTAATATACTCTTCATTTTTTCTTCCTCCTTTTAATGCTTCGTTGATATTTCCGTTAATCTTCGTTTATCTTTATCATGGCTAAATAATACATGCGTAAGATTAATCTGAAATTACGTCAACATTAAAAGGCGATTAAAATTGATGAGTATCCGCATTTATGATTGTCCGTCAGTCGTCTATCTCCCATTTGAGCAGATTGCCGGTCGCCGCGTCTATCTCGAATTCATACTCGTAGCCGCCGTACCATATGCTGCCCTCGTATTTGAGCCAGCCGTCATCGTAATCGCGCTCTATCTCCGTAACATTGGAGGCAGTAGCGCCCGGCACTCTTTCGACGGCGATCGCTATGGCCTGATCCATGCCTATATCCGTAGTGCCGCCGGCGTGGTGCTGCCCGTTGCCATTGTGCTGGGAGTTGCCGCCGTTACCGTTCTGAGCCGCTCCGGAACTCGGCTGCGCCTGCGCCGGCTGTGTGCTTTGAGTCGCCTGAGTTTCCTGCGTGCTCTGAGTGCTCTGCGTTCCTGCAGCCGTACCTGCCCCTGCATCATCTGCGGCGTCCTGACCGCCGCAACCCGCCAGACAAAACAGCGCCATCATCCCCGCGACTGCCAGCGCCGCTGTGCTTTTTCTCCTGATCATCCCCGACCCTCCGATCCTGTTTTTTCTTTTGTATCCTCCTCCGGGCTAAGCGGCAGCATCACGGTGAAACTGCTCCCCTGTCCGAAAACGCTCTCGGCTTTGATGCTGCCGCCGTGAGCCTTTACCAGCGCTTCCACCATGGAAAGCCCCAGTCCGGAGCCTTCCTCGCTCCTGGAGCTTTCGACGCGGTAAAAGCGCTCCCAGATCTTTTCCATATCCTCAGGCTTTATGCCTATGCCGTCGTCCTCCACGACGCAGCGCGCCGCGCTCCCCTCTTTTCGCAGCGACAGCCGCACGCGGCCGTTTTCCCTGCCGTACTTGATGGCGTTATCCATCAGATTCAGCAGCACGCGGATAAGCATGGTCTCATCGCCGCGCACATAAACTCCCGCCTCTATGTCCGTCTCTACATTTATGTTCTTCTCGGCGGCGATGCTCTCCTGCTGCCAGGCCACCGTCTCGCACATGTCGCTGAGATCGACGTTCTCCCATTCCGGCTTCAGCCGTCCGGAATCGCTTCTGGCCAGCGTCAGCAGCCGGTTGACCAGCCCGGCCATCCTGCGCGCCTCGCGGTTTATCACCTCCAGCGCCCTTTCCCTGTAGCCTTCATCCTCCAGCGCGTAGTCGCTCTGCGATATGATGACCGAGAGCGGGGTCCGCAGCTCGTGCGACACGTCGGATGTGAAGCGCTTTTCCTTTTCAAAGGAATGCTCCAGGTTGTCGAACATGCCGTTGAAGGCCGAAGTCAGCCTTTGCACCTCGTCGCTCGACTTTTCGTGAACGTCGCCGTTCTCTATCCTTCTGGAAAGATCTCCGTCGGCGCTTATCTCATCTACCGTCCTGAGGATGTCTCTCACCGGCCTGAACGCGCGTCTCGTGATGATATATCCGCCGAGAGCCGCCACTATCACGAGCCCCGGCAGCGCTATGGCCGCGAACCTCAGGGCAAACGTGAACGTGCCGCCCTCCGCAAAGTCCTTGACTATGCCTCGCACCCATACGGTATGTCCGTCCATATCGAAGCTGCTGTCGTACACGTACCAGGTCTCGCCGCCCTCATCGAGCTTTTTCATCTTTTTATCCGCAAAGGCCGGAAGCTCCATGAGCTCCACGGGCCTGCGCCCTTCTATGAGCCTGGCGTTCTCATCGTAAACGCTGAGGTAAACTCCGTCCTCGTAAAAATCGAGATCGTTGTCGATGATGAAGTTCTCGCCCAGCGTATCTATCTGTTCGCTGGCATCGGCAACAGAATCCGCCAGCTTGGTCCTGGCAAGCTCACCGGCGCGCACATTGCCTGTATATGTCAGTATGGCCAGGAATCCCGCCGTGATGATGACCAGGAATATGGTGTACCATATGGTTATCTTTACCTTTACCGATAGTCTCCTCATCTACTTCACCATGTAACCGGCACCCTTGACCGTCACGATCTTTTTTTCGTCGAATCCGTCGTCTATCTTCCTTCTGAGGTGATATACGTATACATCGATGACGTTGGAGCCGCCGTCGTAATCGTAGTTCCATATATGGTTTGACAGCTTGTCGCGCGAGAGCACCTTGCCCTCGTTCTGCATCATATACTGAAGTATATCGAATTCTTTGGCCGTCAGCGATATCTCCCTGCCGCCGCGCTCCACCCGTCTGGCATCGGCATCGAGCGTCAGATCACCGGAGGTCATGACGCTGCCGGCTCTTTCGCCGCCGCGCCTTATCATCGCTCTGACCCTGGCCATCAGCTCGTCAAAATCAAAGGGCTTGACAAGGTAATCGTCCGCCCCGGCGTCGAGCCCGGCCACGCGATCCTCCACGGTGCCCATGGCTGTCAGCAGCAGCACAGGAGTCCTGTCGCCCGCCGCCCGCATATCCTTCAGCACGCCGATGCCCGTCTTCCCCGGCAGCATTATATCGAGTATCACCGCATCGTACTCGGCACAGCGGAGAAAATCCTCAGCATCGTCACCCGAAAAGCAGGCGTCCACCGCATAATGCTCATTCGTCAGTTTTCTCACTATTATCTCATTGAGATCCTTCTGATCCTCAACAACAAGTATCCTCATGTCGCATCTCCCGTTACATTCTTTCCTCTGGTATGATTTTAACAGCTTCAAATTAAAATATCATTAAAAATATAGGCAATAATGCGGGCAATATTGATTTTCATGAAAAAAACAGATACACTTGATTGGAAGAAGTGAAATTTACGGTGCTGTTGCCGCGGCAGGTCGCCGAAACGGCAGTTGCAGTCACAGATACACAGTTACAGATACGGAGGTAGTTTACATGCTGGAAAGATCAGATTTTACGGAAATCTCATGGCTCCGCTGGGCAGCCGAAAGCCCTGAAGACGCCAAGGTGCTGATAATGGGCGTGCCTTTCGACAACGCCGTGAGCCTCAACAAGGGCGCGGCGAAGGCCCCGGATCATCTGCGCAGGCTGTCCGTCGATCTTTCGGATACGACGGATGAATTCCGGCCGATACGCAGCGATCTCATATACGATTTCGGCGATATGCGATCCGAGCTCAGCTGGGAGAAATATTTCAAGGATGTCGAGGCAGCAGCGTTTGAAATGATGACGCACGACAGATTCTGTCTCTTCCTGGGCGGCGATCATTCCGTCACCATACCGCTTCATAAGGCGTTCGGCAGATATTTCCACGGCAAAAGGATCGGCATCATACATTTTGACGCTCATTACGACCTGTGCCCGCAATACGACGGTCATCCGTGGTCGCACGCCTGTACCGAGGCCCGTGCGCTCGAGGGCGTAGTCACCGGCGATGATCTCAGCTTCGTCGGCGTACGGGTCGCCGAGGAAAGCGAGCTGCAGCTGATAAAAGAGCATCCCGGCATCATGACCATAACCGCGGAAAACGCATACGATATGGGAGCCGCCGACGTTGCCGAAAAGCTGATCGCGCGATACGCCGGCTACGACGCCGTATATCTGACGCTGGACATCGACGCGCTCGATCCCGCCTACGCGCCAGGTACTGGCACGCCGGTTTCAGGAGGACTGAATCCCATCGATCTCATCAGGATATTGCGCTCCCTGCTTGCCGCGCTGCCGATACAGGCCATGGATATCGTGGAAGTCGCTCCGCCGCTCGACGTAAACGACATTACCAGCTGGGCCGCGCTGCGCATCATACACGAGGTATTCAGCTTTTGGAGCAGATAAGCGAGGAGGAAAGACATCATGGAACAATTACTGTACGCAGCCGTTGCGCTCATATCGGACATCCATACAGCCATCATGACGCTGAACGACGGGCGCGAGGCTTCATTCACGGACAAGGAGCTTCATTTCATAGTCATAGGCATACTGGGGATCATCCTCATTTTTATCGTTTATCCGATATTCAAATGGCTGGCTAACAGCGGTCATACGATGGTGATCGCGTGGATCTACGTGTTTACGGTCATCATCGTCATAACCTTTGCCATCGAGATAGGTCAGGGCGTCACGGGTACCGGCAGCATGGAAATGTCGGATATAACTGCCGGGGTGCTGGGCTTTCTGGCGGCTTTCGCCGCATTTTCCATCATCCGCGGCATATATCACCTTATCGTGCGCAAGCGCTCAAACAGCAGGCGCAGATAAGGCTCTGCCGAAGCTCTCCTCAGCCTCGCACGACGTTCCTATCTGTCCGTCTCGTCTATAAAAGCGGCGATATTGTCAAACTCTATGATCGCCCTTTTTATCATTGATTCCTTCGTAGCAAACGCCACGTGAGGCGTGAGCAGCGTATGCGGCGCCCCTATCAGCGGATCCTCCGAAGATACGGGCGGCTCGCTATCGAACACGTCTATCGCAGCTCCGGCGATGACGCCCTTTCTCAACGCATCGGCGAGAGCCTGTGTCTCCACTACCGGACCTCTGGCCGTATTTACCAGCACCGCCGTCGGCTTCATCATGGAAAGCTCGCGCTCCCCGATAAGCCCGCGTGTCTCTTCCGTAAGCGGCACATGAAGCGTAACTATATCCGCCTGCTTCAGGACATCGTCCAGATCCGCGTACTTCACGCCCGACACCTTACCCGGCGTTCTGTTATAGGCGATCACTTCCATGCCGAAGGCTTTCGCTATTTCTATGACTCTGCTTCCTATGGCCCCGGTACCAACGACTCCTATCGTTTTCCCTTCGAGCTCGAAGCCCACAAGACCGTCCTTTGTTCCTTCTCTTCTAGTCGCTGCATCGCAGGCTGCGATATTCCTGCAGAGTCCGATGAGCAGCCCGAACGTCAGCTCCGCTACAGCTGCCGTCGCATATCCGGCACAGTTTTGCACCTTGATGCCGCGCTCCTGACAGTACTTAAGGTCAACGTGATCAAGACCCGTGAAGGCCACCGCCAGCAGCTTCAGCTTTTCGCATTTCTCCAGCACCTCGCGCGGAAACGGCAAATTTCCGATGGCTATGATATCGGCATCCCTGCCGCGCCTGCCGAGCTCCTCTACATCTGTCGTTCTGTCACCGTAACACACGATCTCGTGATCATTTCCTACCGCCGCCCTGGCTATCTCCATGAATTTCTTTTCCTCAACAGCAAGAGGCTCTATGACTACTATTTTCATAACGATTCCTTTCATATGCAATTAATATATTGCTGTATTTTATTGCTGTATTTTCCTGTAATGATATTATACCGCCCGGAGCCGTCAAGCACAACGAAAAGAAGGTATGATCCGCACAGCCGATCCATGACAGGCGCGGATATGGCATGTGCGACATGCACAATGGCACAATGGCATAATATGCAAATATGCACAGCAAGCAGATATGCACAGTACAATATGCGGATATGCACAAAAATGAGAGGTTTGGAGAAAAAATGTGCAGTCAGATTTTGACATGCTCTTAGAAGGGCAAATATCAGGGGGTATTTTCAGCGCATTTTGAGATCAGATTGCCAGCAAATGTAAATTGTCAGCCGATACCCGGCTCGTAATGAGGAATCACCGGCTTTTCGTTGCCCCTAAATTAGCAAAATTAAGGGTATATGTGCATAAATTTCTAAATGTGTACTTTTTCATATGATTTTCTCAAAAAATGTTGAACGGATACCCATGTCGGGTATCCGCATCTGCTGGAAATTAAGTGCCTAATTCTGTAGCCGGCTGTGCATCTTGCCTGCTTCCGCAGCCGGCTGTGTGTCGCCTCTATCACCGGCTGTGTGCCGCATTTGTTTCTGTCATCTTATGCGCTATCACGATCTATAGCTTTTCTATCTCCGTCTCCGAGAGGCCGGTCATCCTTGAGATTTCTCCAGTCGCCATACCGCTTGCCTTCAGCTTTGCTGCGACGCGCTTCTCGCCTTCAACAATGCCTGTCTCGCGGCCGCGCTTCTCGCCTTCTGCGATGCCTTTCTTTATACCTCGTTTTTCGCCTTCGGCTTGTCCGACCTGCAGCCCTTCTTCATATCCGTCCTGTCTGTCAAGGAGCTTCTCTTCCCATGCGTTCATAAATTTCACTCCTATCTCTTCGCTCTCCCTGAGCTTCTCAACCTTCTCATGCAGTCTCAAAACCTTATCGCTTCCCGAGCTCTCCGCAGTCGCCTCCGTTGAGTGTTCAAAGTATCTGAGCAGGCTTATCAGCTCGTCACTGACACCCTCCGCGTTGCTGCCTCTGGTGTTGAGGAATATCCTCGTCACTCCGTCGCACAGCCCCAGCCCCGGCACCTCTTCGCAGTCATCCTGAACGTGTAGCGGTATCTTCCCTCTCCGAACAGATCAAACGGGGTGATCATGATGATGTAGACATCGTTTAAGCTGTTGTATCCGGGTGTGCCTGGTATCAGCAGCTTGCTGTCTATCATGCTGTTGTATAGGCGGCTGCGTTTGGGCAGGTCTTTAGTATCTCGCTTCTGCACTTCCGCGTCGTAGATGACGTCGTCTGTATCCTGTGCCCACACGTCGAGCTTCACCTGCCTGCTCCACAGGAAGCTCCGCTGTTCCTTTTCGGCCTGAGGCAGATGTTTGAGGACTATCTCCCTGCCGAGGATGATCTCCAGGATCAGTTCCATCGTCTCCGGATCCTCTATGGCTTCGGCAAAGAGAAAGCGGTCGAGAAGATCAAGGTCTTTAAGCTCTTTTCTCTCTGTTTTCAATAC
>CASESB010000042.1 GCA_949290475.1 uncultured Bacillota bacterium | reverse complement strand
AGGATATATTCATATCGGCGGAGTCGATGAACGGCGCTATGAACGGCGATATGGTCGAGGTGGATCTCATCCCGGAGCATCTGTGGCGTGAATCGCCTGAGGGGATAATCAGCAAGGTGCTGTCGAGGGGAATGACCGAGGTGGTCGGCACGTTCGAGAGGAGCAAGAAATTCGGCTTCGTAGTGCCGGACAGCAGGCGGTTCAGAGAAGACGTATTCATAAGGAAAAAGGATTTCGGCGGCGCCAGGAAGGGAGACAAGGTGGTGGCGGAGATCACCAGGTATCCCGATAAGAAGAACAGCGCCGAGGGCAGGATAACGGAGATAGTCAGCAGAGCGGGACAGCCGGGCGGAGATATCAGGGCTCTGGCCAGGAGCTACGATATGAGCGAAAAATTTCCCGGCAAGGCAGCGTCCGAGGCCAGGCGTATCAGCCGCCGGGGGATGACTACCGAGGATATGAAGGGCAGACGTGATCTGAGGAACAAGAAGGTGTTCACGATAGACGGCGCTGATTCCAAGGACTTCGATGATGCGGTTTCCATCGAGCTTCTGGATAACGGCAACTATCTGCTGGGAGTGCATATCGCCGACGTGGCGCATTACGTCAGAGAAGGGTCGCCGCTCGATAAGGAGGCTCTTAAGCGCGGCACCAGCGTCTATCTGCTCGATCAGGTGATACCGATGCTGCCGAAGGAGCTTTCCAACGGCATATGCAGTCTCAATCCGCACGAGGACCGGCTGACGCTGTCGGTGGAAATGGAGCTGACGCCGGCAGGAGCTCTCGTGCATCATGAGATATACGAGAGCATCATAAATTCCGTGGAAAGGCTGGTATACGACGACGTCTCGGATCTGCTGGAAAAGAACGACGCCGTCATGGCGGAGCGGTATGCTCACATCAGAGACGAGCTGTTCATGATGAATAATCTGGCGGCGAGGCTTTCCAGGCTCAGGCATGACAGAGGCAGCCTCGACTTCGATCTGGACGAGGCGGCTATCGTGCTGGACGAAAGCGGAGTTCCCGTCGATATAGGCGTAACGGCTCGCCGCAGCGCCAATAAGATGATAGAGGAATTCATGCTGCTGGCGAATGAGACGGTGGCCGAGCATTTTTACTGGCTGGAAGCGCCGTTTGTCTACAGAGTCCATGAAAAACCAGCGTCCGACAAGCTTGAACAGCTGCAGGCTTTTCTCAGGAGCTTCGGCATCAATCTGAGGGGCAGCGCCGACGGCATACATCCCAAGGCGATAAGCGCGATACTCGAAAGCGTCAAAGGTAAACCGAACGAGAGGGTAGTCAACTACGTCACCCTGAGATCCATGCAGAAGGCTTTTTACAGCACGTCGTGTGAAGGCCACTTCGGGCTGGCGCTGAAATATTACTGTCATTTCACCTCGCCGATCAGAAGATATCCGGACCTGATGATACACAGGATCATCAAGACTGTCATCAACGGAGGCCTGTCCTCCGGCAGGAGCAAGCACTTCAGAAAAAAAGCGGAGTTTGCAGCCGAGCAGTCATCGCTGACGGAGAGAAAGGCCATAGAGCTGGAGCGCGAGGTCGAGAAGCTGAAGAAGGCCGAATATATCAGCTATCACGTGGGAGAGAGCTTTGACGGCATTATCAGCGGCGTTACGGACTACGGCATATACGTGCAGCTTGAAAACACCGTCGAAGGGCTCGTGCGTATAGATGAGCTGCGTGATGACTATTACGACCGTGACAAAGAAAAATACGCCCTCATCGGAAGGCGTACAGGCAAGACGTATAAGCTGGGAGACGAGATCAGGATCAGGGTGGATTACGTCGATCTTGAGAAGCACGAAATTGACTTCGTACTGGCGTAATCGGCCGTTGTGATCTGTGACAATGTGCTCCGCAGCGGACTGCCCGCTGCGGCCGTTATCTGTCGCGTCCCCAGAAGTTGCCGGTGAACAGGATTATTATCGTGAACAGCTCCAGCCTGCCGACTATCATCAGACAGCTCATGAACAGCTTGAGGAAAGGATGGAACATCTCGTAATTTCCTGCTATTGCCGGATCTCCCAGCGCTGTTCCCGTATTTGACAGCATGGCCAGAGCGCTGGTTATCGTGGAGTCGAAGTCCAGCCCCTGGAAGGAGAGCACGAATATGGAGATCAGGAACACCAGTATGTATGTGAGTACGAAGGCCGATATAGCGGAAACAACAGGCGCCGGAATGGCGTCTTTTCCTATTTTTACGGCGACTACGGAACGCGGATGTATTCTCCTGATACAGCCTCTCCATATGAGCTTCATCATGACGAGCACGCGGATGACCTTGATAGATCCCGAGGTGGACGCAGCGCAGCCGCCTATCATCATGATGACGATCAGGATGAGCTGGCACGATGACGGCCAGAACATATAAGGCGCGCTGATATAGCCGGAGGTGGTGCCGATGCTTATCACCTGGAAGAACGAGGCTCGCAGCGACTCCCCAAAGCCGGTATCGGTACCCATCATCAGACCTATGGTGCACAGCACGATGGCTCCGGCCAGGATGGTGAGAAAGGCGCGAAGCTCGATATCCTTGAAAAAGTATGCGAACTTACCCGTTATCAGGTAATGGTAGAGCACGAAATTGAGCGCGGAGAATATGCAGAATATGCACATCACGATCTCTATGTATATGCTGTCGTAATAGGCTATACCCTCGGGATGGACCATCACACCGCCCGTGCTTATGTTTCCCAGCGAGGTCACGATAGCGTCAAACAGCGGCATCTTGCCGGATATCATCAGCAGTATTATTTCCAGCACCGTCAGAGATATATACGTTATATACAGTATCTTGGCCGAGTCGCTCATGCGCACGGTGACTTTTCTCAGCACCGGTCCGGGAGTCTCGGCGCGGGCTATGATCTGACCGTTTATGCCCAGAGCAGGCAGGAACGAGATGACGAACAGCAGTATTCCCATTCCGCCCAGCCAGTTTGATATGGCTTTCCACAGCAGCAGTCCGCCGGAGAGGATCTGCCCCGTCACGACGGTGCAGCCCGTAGTGGTAAAGCCGGCGGTGGATTCAAATACGGCGTCTATATACGTGTCCGTAAAATCGGAGAGATGGTACGGGAAGGCTCCTATCAGCGATGCCAGCACCCAGCATGAGGCCACTACGATATAGCCCTCTCTGGCTCTGAACTTGACCTTGCCGGTCTTCATAAAAAGCGCGATCAGAGCGCCGACCACGATGGTAGCGGGAACGCATTTCCTGAAGGCATACATCGAGTTCGTATCGTTGACGCATTCGGAATAGATCCATGGTATGATCATGGAGGCGCCCGTCACCAGTATTATGATGCCCATGATCTTTACTATTGCTTTGTAATTGAGATTTACTGCGGACATTTGAGCTCCTCCTAACGGTTCGGGTTCCAGAATCTAGGCGTCAGTATGATGAAGAGCGTATAGAGCTCCAGCCTTCCCGCCAGCATGTATACGGACAGCGTATACAGCGACAGATCCGACATCCAGCCGAAATTATCTACGGCTCCGACCGCACCGAAGCCCGGACCGACATTGCCGATGCATGTGATGACCGACGAAAAGCAGGTCGCCAGATCGGCGTTTTCAAACGATATGATGAACGCCCCGAAGAATACCATGACGATATACAGGAATGTATGGCTGACGATGGCGCTGACCGTATCGGTGGAGAGGTTTTCGCCGTTGAGCTTCACCGATTCCACTACGTTCGGGTGCAGCCTCGTGGCTATGCCGCGTCTTATGAGCTTGAAGAGCACGATGATCCTGATGACCTTTAGGCCGCCGCCGGTGGACGACGAGCAGCCGCCGACGAACATGAGCATCAGCAGCACTATCTGGCACACTACAGGCCAGGTCTCGTAATCGGCCGTTATGAAGCCTGTCGTTGTGAGTATTGACGATACCTGGAACAGCGAATCGCTCATGGCGGATCCGGCCGAGCTGTAATTGCCGCTGATCAGCAGACAGGCGAATATGAACAGTGATGAAACCGCGAATATCATGAAATAGACCCTGAACTCGGAGTCCTTGAACAGCACCTTTATTCCCTGCTTCATCGACATGTAGTAGAGGTTGAAGTTGACGCCGCAGAGGAACATGAAGGCGGTGACTACCATTCTCAGATACGTGCTGTCGAAGTGGCCGATGCTGTCCGAGTAGTTGGAAAGGCCTCCGGTACCCACGGAGCCGAAGGTTGTGATCAGCGAATCGTAAAGGCTCATGCCTCCCGACATCAGCATGATGGTTTCGACGATCGTAAAGAGAAGATATATGGTATACAACGATTTTGCCGTATCTGTCATCTTAGGCGTTACCTTGTCGAGAGAAGGACCGGGTGCCTCTGAGACGGCGATGTTCTGACCGCTGATGCCGAGAGAGGGCATCAGCGCGATGGCGAAAATCAGTATGCCCATACCGCCGATCCAGTGTGTAAACGAACGCCAGAAAAGAACGCCCTTCGGCAGCAGCTCCGGCTGTGCCAGCACGGTGGATCCTGTGGTCGAAAACCCGGAGCAGGATTCAAAGAAGGCATCGGCAAAATGCGGTATGCTGTCAGTCACTACGAAGGGCATCGCGCCCAGAGCCGCGGAAATGAACCAGCATAACGTCACTATGAGAAAACCGTCCCGCACCTTCAGCTGCAGGTCCTGCCTGTGGCACAGCAGCATCAGAAGGATGCCGATAGCGCATGATATCAGCATGGTGAGCAGAAACGGTATGTATACGTCTGAATCGTCATATATGAATGAAACTATGATAGACGGGATCATGGACATGCTGACTACCGCCAGCACGATGCCGATAATCCTGAAGGTCGAACTTAAGCTCAGATTCATGGCTGCGCCGATTACCTCCTTCTGAAAAAGCCGAGCCTGCCGGTATCCTTTATCAGCGATTCGGTTATGGCTCTGTCCTTCAGGAGACTGAGAAGGATTATCCTGTCGTTTTCATGTATCTCGGTGTCGCCCTTAGGTATGATGACCTGGCTGCCTCTGTGTATGGCGGCGATCAGTATGCCGTCATGCAGCTCCAGCTCCGAAAGAGGAGTATCCAGTATCTGCATGTGCGGAGTGGCGATGATCTCCATTATTTCCGCCTGTCCCTCTATCAGGTGCGACGAGAGGATCTTCTTGGAACCCTGCACGAAGTGCAGGATGTTGCTGGTGGTGATATCCAGCGAATTGAGCGCCATGTCTATGCCCATGCGGGAAATGATCTCCGCGTAGCTTGAGCGGCTGACGGTGGCGATAACGTCTTCTATGCCGTGCTGCTTCGCCGTCAGAGCGAGCAGCAGATTGTCCTCGTCGAAGCCCGTCACGGTGACGAAGGCATCCATCATATCGAGGTTTTCCTCCTCGAGAAGTGTCAGGTCGGTGGCGTCTCCGTGCAGGATCATGACGTCCTCAAGATGCGTGGAAAGATAGTGGCAGCGATCCTTGTCGCGCTCGATGAGCTTTACGGCAGCGCCGAATTCCGACAGCATCTCGGCAAGATAAAATCCGGTCTTGCCGCCGCCTACGATCATCACCTTCTGCAGGTCTGTGTATTTACCGCGTTCGTGAACCTTGGAATTCAGCTCCAGGATAGGTCCCTTTTCGCCGATCACATATACGAAGTCGTCTTTATCTATGATCTCATCGCCGTGAGGGATGATGACCTTGCCGTTCTTTGATACGGCGGCCACCAGCATATTAGGCAGGATCTCAGGTATATCGCGCATGGAGCGGCCGATAAGGCGCGGATATCTCTTCACGGGGAATTCGACAAGTGAAACCTTGCCCGATGAAAATATGCCGTTGCTGAGCGTGTACTTCTCAGCCAGATACTTGTATATCTCCACCGTTATGCCCTGATTAGGGTTGACGATGTGATCTATGTCCATGGTCTCCTTGATGAAGTTGATCTGCTGCATGTGCTCAGGATCTCTGACCCTGGCGACTACCTTGCTGCAGCCCAGCTTCTTGGCAAAGGAAGATATGACTATGTTGGCCTCGTCGTTGAAGGTGGTCGCTATGAGATAATCGTAGGTGTCGATGTCCAGCTGCTTGAGGATCTTGATCTCCTTGGCGTTGCCCTGGACGACCATGACGTCCATCTGAGAGCTGATCTTTTCGATCACCGCTTCGTTTGTATCTATTATCGTCACCGAATGATCGCCGCCCAGCAGAGCCTTGGCTACGCTCATGCCCAGCTTGCCGGCGCCGACTATGGCTATTTTCATGATGTTTACAATGCCTCCCCGTGCTATGGAATGTTTATTTTTAAAATATCGAACAGAATAATTTTACCACTTCTATTGCGGATTTCAACATCTAATTGCAAGAAGGAGCTAAATGGATTAAAATATTACAGGAAAATCAGGAAAGGACGGCAAATATATTGAAAATAAAGAGATTTATCAGCGGTCTGCTGGAAAGCAACGGCTACGTCATATATCAGCAGGAGGGCGGCGACTGCTTCGTGATAGATCCGGGGTACGGAGCACGCACGTTCATAGATTTCATCAGAGAGCATTCGCTGCAGCTGAAGGGAATACTGCTGACGCATCACCACTACGATCATACGGGAGCGGTCAAGAAGCTGAAGGCGGAGTTTTCGTGTCCCGTTTACATGCACCGCGACGACTGCGATATCTACGGCAAGCCGGTAGATGTGTACATGGAGGACGGCGACACGTTTGATCTGGAGGGCGAGGAGCTGCGCGTCGTCAGCACGCCCGGACACACACGCGGCAGCGTATGTTTCGTCAGCGATAAGAGCAAGGTCATATTTACCGGCGATACGATATTCAACGTCGATCTGGGCAGGACGGATCTCGAGGACGGATCGGAGGCTGACATGCGCAAAACGATCATAGACATAGTTGACGGCTGGAGCAACGATATGATGATATATCCCGGCCACGGCGACGGCTGCACCATGAAGACCGTCAGGAGGATCAACGGAGAATTCAACGACATAGTGAACGAGAGGTAGCATATGGACATCAGACTGATCGCCCTCGATATGGACGGGACGACACTCAACAATGAGGGCAGGATAAGCGACACTAACAGGAGCGCTCTGGAAAGAGCGGCGGAGATGGGAGTAAATATCGTGGTGGCGACGGGCAGGCCGAGATCGGCGCTGCCGAAGGACGCGCTCGACATCGAAGCGATAAGATATGCGCTGACGTCGAACGGCGCCAGGATCACGGATCTTCGCGAGGGAAAAACGATATACGAAAACTGCATGTCGCCGCTGACGGCGGAGAAGTCGGTGGAGCTGCTGCGCGATTATCACTACGTCATAGAGTGCTTCGTGGACGGGATAGCATATATAGACGGCTGGTATTACGAGCAGGTGAAGCGTTCGCACGAGAGCTTCAGAAGCGTCAGCTACATACTGAACACGAGAAACCCGGTGGATGATATATATGATTTCATACTCGCGCACCGCAGCGAGATCGAGAATATCAACATCAATTTCGAGGATATATCCGAGAAACCGGCCATGAGGGAAAAGCTGCTGACGATACCGCAGGCCACCATCACCAGCTCGTTCAACCACAACCTGGAGATCGGCGGCGCGACGACGAGCAAGGCTGACGCGCTGGAGCATATGTGCGGCATATTGGGCGTGAAGAAGGAACAGATGATGGCCGTGGGAGACAGCCCCAACGACATCGCTATGCTCAGGGTGGCGGGAGTTCCCGTAGCCGTAGGAAACGCCAAGGACGAGGTGAAGGCTGTGGCGGCATATGTGGCGCCCACGAATCAGGAGGACGGTGTAGCGGACGCCATAGAACGCTTCGTGTTCAAAAAATAAGCGCCGGCATGATCTGCACAGAGAATAATAACAGTCTCAGTCGTATGGATACGACAGGGGCTGTTTTTTTCGTGCGGACAGTACATTCCAATAAAAGGAAAAATATTACTTGACATACAGTAAATGTAATATTAATATGATGACATCAATGTAAAAATATGGTAAAAAGGAGGCGCGTATGAACAGCAACAGTAAAGTGCGGCTGGGCAGAGCCGGTGAAGAGCTGGCAGCTGAGCTGCTGTCAGCTCGCGGATATGCGATAATGGAGCGCAACTACAGATGTCCGGCCGGTGAGATCGACATCGTGGCGGCAAATGGAGCGGACATAGTGTTTGCCGAGGTCAAGACAAGAGCGGGGAATACGTACGGCAGGCCGTGTGAAGCGGTAGACGCCGCAAAGCAGCGGCGTATCAGGGAAGCGGCTATATATTATCTGCGTGAGAAGAGCGGCGGCAGGACGCTATACAGCAGGCTGAGATTCGATGTGATCGAGATAGCGGTTGACCACATCGCAGATGCATTTTGACGGGGAGGTGGAGATATGCTGGCTAAGGTGAAGACGGCGACGCTTGTGGGTATCGAGGGCAGTCCGGTAACTGTGGAGGCAGACAGCAGGGCGGGCCTGCCGGCGCTTAACATAGTAGGCCTGGCGGATACGACTATCAGGGAGTCGTGCGGCAGGATAAAACCGGCCATAGTAAATTCGGGCTTCGGATTTCCGTCGGGCAGAGTAACGGTGAATCTGGTGCCGGCGGGAAAGCACAAGCGCGGCAGTCATTTCGACCTGCCGATCGCCATAGGCGTGATGGCGCTGGAGACGGGACGCGGCGGCGATGCGGAAGACGGATTCCAAAGGCTGCGGGAAACAGCTTTTCTGGGAGAGCTGTCACTCGACGGCGCGGTAAACAGGATAACGGGTGCTCTGCCGCTGGCCATGAGCCTCAGGAGCGCGGGAATAAAGAAGATAATGCTGCCGGCCGACAATGCGGCGGAGGTGTCGATACTGAGAGATGTGGAGCTGCTGCCGGTCACGGATCTGGGGCAGGCGGCTGAGCACATATTCGGTACGCAGAGATTGGCGGCATATAATATATGTAGGGAAAAGAATGAAAATGTGAAAACGTCGGCGATGGATTTTTCGCAGGTCAGGGGACAGGAGGCGGCAAAGCGGGCAGTCACCATATGCGCGGCCGGCAATCACGGGCTGCTGATGATGGGCGGTCCGGGGTGTGGCAAGACGATGATCGCCAGAAGGATACCGGGGATACTGCCGGAGCTGACATACGAAGAAAAGCTGGAGATCACGGGGATATACAGCGTGGCCGGACTTCTTGGCGGAGGCGAACCGATCATAGAGGAAAGGCCGTTTCGCAGCCCGCACCATACAGTGTCCGTGGCGACGTTGCTCGGAGGAGGAACGAGGCCGCGTCCCGGAGAGATCTCGCTGGCTCACAGGGGCGTGCTCTTCCTCGACGAGCTCGGTGAATTCGACGCCGGAACGATAGACGCTCTGAGGCAGCCGCTGGAGGAGGGGCAGGTCAGGATCATCAGGGGAACGGAGGAGGCTGTTTTCCCTGCCGATGTCATGCTGATAGCGGCGGCAAATCCATGCAAATGCGGCAATCTGTGGGATGAAAGGAAGCTGTGCACATGTACGGGCAGGCAGCTGGATAATTACAGAAGGAGACTGTCGGGACCGTTTTCCGACAGGATAGACATGCATCTGCGGATGAGTCCTGTAAGACGTGAGGAAATAACCGGCGCGGCGGGAGAACGCAGCCTTTGCACAGCGGAAATGAAGGCCATGGTGGAAAGCGCGGTCGCCGTACAGAGAGAAAGGTACAGCGGCACCCGATATAAAAGCAACGGCGGTCTTGATGAAGCGGGGATCGAGACGTTCTGCAAGGCTACAGACGCCGCAGACAGGCTTCTGGTCGCGGCGTATGAGAAGATGGGACTCACCATGAGGGCATACGGCAGGCTGAGAAAGGTGGCCAGGACCATAGCCGATCTTGACGGGGCGGCGGAGATAGGAGAAGAGCACATGGCCGAAGCCCTTATGTACAGGATCTCGGATCCTGATCAGAAAGGAGAGTGAGGGAATGTCGTGCACGACGGATATACAGAGGATCACACCGGGGATGGCGCAGTACCCGGAGCTTCTCAGAGAGATAAAGGATTTCCCGAAGGAGCTTTACTGTATCGGGAACACTGAGCTGCTGAACGAGCGCTGCGTCGCGCTGGTGGGATCGAGAACGACAACGGCCTACGGACGCGCGACGGCGGTAAGGTTTGCCGGCAGCCTGGCCGAAGCCGGCGTCACGGTGGTCAGCGGCATGGCCAGAGGGATAGATACGTGCGCGCACAGGGGAGCCCTCGATCATGGAGGCGGCACCATAGCCGTGCTCGGCTGCGGCGTAGACGTGTGCTATCCGAGGGAAAACGAACGGCTGATGGATGAGATAGGACAAAGAGGTCTGCTGCTCTCGGAGTATCCTCCGGGCAAACGGCCGGAGAGATATCATTTCCCGCAGCGTAACAGGATAATAAGCGGTATTTCGGAGGCCGTGCTGGTGATACAGGCCAGAAACGGCAGCGGCGCATTGATAACGGCGGAGACGGCGGCAGAACAGGGACGCGAGGTATACTCGGTGCCGGGCAACGTGGACAGCCAGTACAATACCGGCAGCAACAAGCTGATACAGGAGGGAGCCGCGGTCGCGCTCAGCCCCGGCGATATCCTGCAGCTCATGGGGCTGGATATCATGGACGGAAAAAGGGCGGAAGAGGTGCTGGGGAACAGCGAACTCAACATATACAGGACGCTGGAGGAGCGCGGTGAAATGACGATAGATGAGCTGTGCAGCGCGCTGCAGCGTCCTCCGTCATACGTGTCAGGCATAGTCGCCGTGATGGAGATGAAGGGCATCGTTTTTTCGGCCATGGGTAAAATTTTTATTGCAAAAGATCAGAAATATACATATAATCAGATATTGTAAGCAAAACTCAGTCAAAAAGGAGGAGTCCCGATGGCCACAGCAAAGAAAACACTGGTGATAGTAGAGTCTCCATCGAAGGCCAAGACCATAGGAAAATTTCTGGGCGGACGATACAAGGTCATAGCCTCTGTCGGTCATGTCCGCGATCTGCCTAAGAGTAAGCTGGGAATAGATATAGAGAACGATTTCGAGCCTCAGTACATATCGATAAGAGGCAAGGGGGATATAATAAAAGAGCTGAAAAAGGAAGCCAAGAATGCTTCGAAGGTCTTTCTCGCGACCGACCCTGACCGAGAAGGGGAAGCCATATCTTGGCATCTGGCGTTTTTGCTGGGTATGGATCCGGCGTCGCCGTGCAGGATAGTCTTCAATGAGATCACGAAGAAGGCGATCCAGGAAGCGATAAAGAATCCACGGCCGATAGATCTCAGTCTGGTAGATGCGCAGCAGGCCAGGAGGGTGCTGGACAGGCTGGTAGGCTATCAGATAAGCCCGCTCCTGTGGAGAAAGGTGAGGCGCGGACTGAGCGCCGGCAGGGTGCAGTCGGCAGCGCTGAAGATAATCTGCGACAGGGAAAACGAGATCAGGGATTTCAAGCCGCAGGAGTACTGGACGATAACTGCCGAGTTCAGGAAGGGCAGAAAATTCACGGCTAAGCTGACGGAGTTCAAGGGCAGGAAGCTGGTCATCGAGAACAGGGAGCAGAACGACGAGATCCTGGCAAAGCTGAAGAACGGGCATTTTGAAGTCAGGAGCCTGGAGGAAAAGGACAGAACGAGAAAGGCGGCGGCTCCGTTCACGACCAGCAGTCTGCAGCAGGACGCAGCCAACAAGCTGAACTTTTCCACAAAAAAGACGATGATGATAGCTCAGCAGCTCTATGAAGGCGTGGAAGTGAAGGGCAGAGGGACCATAGGTCTCGTATCGTATATCAGAACGGATTCCGTGAGGATATCCGATGAAGCCAGAGCGGCAGCCAGGGAATACATAGTGAGCACGATGGGCGAGCAGTATTACGGCGGCAGCGTATATAAGAACAGGAAGAAGGACGTACAGGATGCGCATGAGGCGATAAGGCCCAGCTATGTAGATCTGGAGCCGGAAGCTATCAAGGATTCGCTCAGCAGAGATCAGTTCAGGCTTTACAGTCTGATATGGAACAGATTCGTGGCCAGCCAGATGGCGCCAGCCAGCTTCAAACAGCTGAGCGTGGTGATCGCGAACGGAGATTACGATTTCAGAGCTGTGGGCTCGAAGATGATATTTGACGGTTTTCTCAGAGTGTATTCATCGTCAAAGGACGATGAAACGGACAGGCTGCTGCCTGATATGCAGAAGGGGGAAACGCTGGAAGCGACGAGCATAGAAGGTCAGCAGAACTTCACGCAGCCGCCGGCGAGGTTTACGGAGGCCAGCCTCGTGAAGGATCTGGAGGAAAAGGATATAGGGCGTCCGAGCACGTATGCGCCTATCGTGGCGACGCTGATAGACAGAAAATACATTTCAAAAGAAAAAAAATCGTTGATTCCTACGGAATTGGGGTTTATAGTAACTGATATGATGGAGCAGTACTTCAAGGAGATCGTGGACGCGGGGTTCACGGCTCAGATGGAGGAAAATCTCGACGATATCGAGACTAAGGGCGTCAGATGGAAGAGCGTCATAGAGGATTTCTACGGCACGCTCAGCGAGGAGCTGAAAACAGCTGACGAACAGATCGAGAAGGTCGAGTTCAAGGAGGAGCCGACAGGGGAACTGTGTGAAAAGTGCGGACGGCCGATGGTCATCAAGCACGGCAGGTTCGGCGCCTTCGCCGCATGCACGGGATACCCGGAATGCAGGAACACCAAGCCTATAGTGCAGACGGTCGATGTCAAATGTCCGAAGTGCGGACGGGACATCGTCATCAGGCGAAGCAAGAAGGGCAGGGTTTTCTACGGCTGCAGCGGTTATCCGGACTGCGATCAGGTCTACTGGAACAAGCCGGTCAACAAAAAATGCCCGAAGTGCGGTGCGCTCCTGGTTGAGAAGAAGGGAAAGGATACCATGTATGCGTGTTCAAACAGCGAATGCGACTACAGGGAGTAGTAGGAGAATATATGCGGGAGCAAAGAGGAGGTAAGCATGGTACAATTTCACGCGACGACTATAGTAGCGGTAAGAAGAGGGCCTGACGATATCTGTATAGGAGGAGACGGCCAGGTCACCATGGGAGAAACGGCCATCATGAAGAATGGCGCGCGCAAGGTAAAGAAGATATACAAGAATTCCATCATCACGGGCTTTGCCGGTTCGGTGGCGGATGCGTTTTCGCTGACGGAGAAATTCGAGGGCAAGCTGGATGAGCACGGCGGCAATCTCAAGAGAGCGGCTGTGGCGCTGGCTCAGCTCTGGCGTTCCGATAAGGCCATGAGAAATCTGGAGGCGCTGATGATCGTTGCCGACAGGAACGATATGCTCGTGCTTTCGGGAACAGGTGAGGTCATAGAGCCGGATCAGCCGTTCGTGGCCATAGGCTCAGGCGGAAACTACGCCTATGCGGCGGCTAACGCTCTTTACAACAACACGGAGCTGGGAGCCGAAGAGATCGTGAGAAAATCACTGGAGATAGCGGCCTCCATCTGCGTTTACACCAACGACCATATCACCGTGGAAAAATTATAGGAGGTGCGGGATGGCAAACAAGCTTTATCAGATGACGCCTAAGGAGATAGTGGGCGAGCTGGATAAATATATAATAGGGCAGGACGAAGCCAAGAAATCTGTCGCCATAGCGCTGAGGAACAGATACAGAAGGAGCCTTCTTTCGGAAGAGATGAGAGAGGAGATAACGCCTAAGAATATCCTGATGATGGGTCCTACCGGCTGCGGAAAGACGGAAATAGCCAGAAGACTGGCCAGGCTGATGGATGCGCCTTTCGTGAAGGTGGAGGCTACGAAGTTCACCGAGGTGGGCTACGTGGGCAGAGACGTTGATTCCATGGTGCGAGATCTCGTGGAGGCGTCTGTCAGGATAACGAAGCAGGCTATGCTTGAGGAAAAGTATTCCGTAGCTGACGAGATCGTTGAGGAGAAGATCATAGAAGCCATAATTCCGGGCAAGAAGAAGCACGTTTCGGACAATAAGAACCGCGGACCTTTTGATTTCATCCTGGGCAACAGCGGTTACGTGAGCCAGAAGGAGCAGTACGAGCAGCAGAAGCAGGCGGAGGCCGAGAAGGAAGAACAGCCCGATGCGCTGGCCAGAGAGCAGGTGAGGCAGCAGCTTCGCGACGGCCTGCTGGAGGAGCAGTACATAGAGATCCAGGTGACTGATCAGCCGAAGACGAATACGCTCGACATGGGCAACGAAGGTATGAGCATCGCCATCGGCAACATATTCGGAGATATGGCGCCTAAGAAGATGAAGAACAAGAGGGTCAAGGTCAAGGACGCCAGGAAGATCCTCAGGGAGGAAGAGGCGCAGAAGCTCATAGATATGGATCAGGTGACGGACGACGCTCTCGAAAACGCTGAGCAGAACGGGATAATATTCATAGACGAGATAGATAAGATCGCGTCGGGATCGAGCTACAGGAGCGGCGCCGACGTATCGCGCGAGGGCGTGCAGCGTGATATCCTGCCTATAGTGGAGGGCAGCGTTATCAACACCAAGTATGGGCCGGTGAAGACGGATCATATACTGTTCATAGGAGCAGGAGCGTTCCATACGGCCAAGCCTACCGATCTCATACCTGAGCTGCAGGGAAGATTCCCGATCAGGGTAGAGCTGGAGAATCTGGACAAGGATACATTCGTGAAGATCCTCACGGTACCTGAGAACGCTCTGATCAAGCAGCACAAGGCATTGCTGGAAACGGAAGGTATAGAGGTCGAGTTTACCGATGAAGCCATAGACGAGATCGCGACCATGGCCTTCCTGATGAACGAGCAGACGGAGAACATAGGAGCCAGGAGACTGCACACCATACTCGAAAAGCTGCTGGAAGACATATCCTTCAATATACCTGATATGGATGAGGAGAAGATCACCATCGACAGGCAGTACGTGAGGGATAAGTTCGCCGAGAAGATACATCCTGAGGATATAGACAGATATATCCTGTAATGATAAAAATCCGTAAAAGCGTCTTGAAGCTCCAAGGACATAGCGATGAGTATGTCTGCGGAGCTTTTGGGCGTCGTGGATAAGGTCGCGGACAGATGGATGTCAGCGATGGGACAAGACGTATTGTATACATTCGGATACAAAAAACTCCGCATTAGTTAAATGTAAACCGCAGATTTGTGTTATTTTTGTGAAAATATAATATTTTTTTAATTTTTTTAAAAAAGACATTGTGTTATCGAGCCCGAGGGGATATAATGAAAATATTAAATATGTAAAAAAATTCTATCTGATTAAAGAAGAGGTAATAGAATGGGAGATATTTTAAAAAAAGTAAGAAAATTGAACTGGATGCTCCAGGAGAGTCCCACGGGAGCATTTTCATTTAACGAGATGTGCGAGCTGATGAGCGAGTTCATGGACGCCAATGTCTACATAACCAACAGACACGGCAAGGTAATAGGCGTCGGCTACAAGAGCAAGTCCGACAGTATGGCGATATCGGATTCCGAATCGGGATCGGAGATACTGCCTGAGGAGTATAACGAAGAGCTGATGAGGGTCAGAGAGACTACAGCCAACCTTTCCGGGGAGGAAGCTCTCAAGATCTTCAAATACGATTACGATACTGCCGACAAGCTCCATACCATCATACCGATACTGGGCGGCGGCCAGAGATGGGGCACTCTGGTGCTCACGAGGTATTCGCCTTCATTTGAGGAGGAGGATCTCGTCATCGGTGAGTACGGAGCCACGGTAGTGGGAATGGAGATCCAGAGAAGAAAGTCTCTTGAACGCGAGGAAGAGGAGCGCGAGATCGCCATGGTACAGATGGCGATAGGCACGCTGTCCTATTCGGAGATAGAAGCCGTGCAGCAGATATTCGCCGAGCTGGACGGAGACGAAGGCCTTCTGGTAGCGAGCAAGATCGCAGACAGATCGGGAATCACGAGATCTGTTATCGTGAACGCTCTCAGGAAGCTGGAGAGCGCCGGCGTCGTGGAATCGAGATCTCTCGGCATGAAGGGAACGAGGATCAAGATCACGAATTCAAAATTCAAGGACGAGCTCAACAAGATGACCATCTGATGACGGATATCTTACGGAAACGATATCATGCTCCTGCCGTACTGCGTGACGGCGGGAGTTTTTGATGTAACGCGATGCGAATTGTGATAATATATTACCATGCTCAGATTCAACGAACAAAACGAGATAATAAAGGAAGAATACAGGGCGCTGCTGGTCGGGATAAGCGTCAGGGAAGATATAACGCACTCGATGGAGGAGCTTGAGGGACTGGCGGAGGCTGACGGCATAGAGGTGCTGGGGCACGTAGTGCAGCATCTGGAAAAGCCCAATACGGCTACGCTCATAGGCAAAGGCAAGGTGCAGGAGCTGGCCGAGATGTGCGCGGCAATGGAAGCGGATACGGCAGTCTTCAACGAAGAGCTTTCGGGTGTTCAGATGAGGAACCTGGAGGAGGCTCTCGGTGTGAGGGTGATAGACAGGACGGTGCTCATACTGGACATATTCGCGGGGCGAGCCACATCTGTCGAGGGAAAGCTGCAGGTCGAGCTGGCGCAGCTGCAGTACAGACTGCCGCGTCTGACAGGCTTTGGAAAGGCGCTGTCGAGGCTTGGCGGCGGCATAGGTACGCGAGGTCCCGGAGAAAAGAAGCTGGAGACCGATAGGCGGCATATAGCGGGAAGGATAGACGATATCAAGGCCGAGCTGAAAAAGGCAAGGCTCAACAGGCAGGTTCAGCGCGCCGGCAGGGAACGGTCGAGGCTGCCGGTAGTGGCGCTCGTAGGCTATACGAACTCCGGCAAGTCCGCGATCATGAACAGGCTTCTCACCATGACGGAGAGGGAAGAAAAGCACGTGAAGTCGGAGGATATGCTGTTTGCCACGCTGGACACGAAGCACAGGAGGATCGCCCTGGAAAACGGCAACAGCTTCATTCTGATAGATACGGTGGGTTTTGTCAGCAGACTGCCTCACGGCCTGGTGGAGGCGTTCAAATCCACGCTCGAGGAGGTGCGTGATGCGGATCTGCTCATACATGTCGTGGACAGCTCATACGAGAACAGAGATTTTCAGATCGAGGTGACCGACAGGGTAATAGCAGAGCTGGGAGCCGGGGCCAAGAGAAAGATCATGGCCTACAATAAGATGGATCTGGCGGCGGAAAAGCCCATAGACGTCAGCGGCTGTGAAGCTGTTTATGTTTCCGCCAGAACCGGCGAGGGCATGGACGAGCTTTTGTCTGACGTGGAGAGAGCCCTCTTCGGCGACAGGGTAAGCGCAAGGCTGCTGGTGCCGTATGACAGAGGCGATATCACCTCATATCTGTGCGAGAATGCGGAGATAGAGGCGATGGATTACGAGCCTGAGGGGACGGTGCTCACAGGGAGCTTCAGGCCGGAGGATTATGAGAAATACAAAAGACTTGATATGGACGGGAAGGAAAGGTAATGGAGCTGTACAAGACGGTAAGATGTGAGGCTGAAGCCGAACAGATCATTGAGAGATCGAGGTTCATCGCTCATGTGAAGCCCGTGGATTCGCGCGAGGAAGGAGAGGAATTCATCGCCGGCATCAGAGGCAGGTATAAGGATGCGACGCATAACGTGCCCGCCATGGTCATCGGCGATAAATTCCAGATACAGTGGGCCAGCGATGACGGCGAGCCTCAGGGAACCTCCGGAGCGCCCATAGTGCAGATGCTGGTAAAGGAGGGCATAACGAACGTGGCCGTGGTGGTGACGCGTTATTTCGGCGGCATCAAGCTGGGAACGGGCGGCCTTGTCAGGGCTTATACGGGCAGTGCAAAGCTGGGGCTGGAGGCGGCCGGCGTCTGCCGCGTATGCGAGATGTGCGTCATGAGCTTCGTGGTGGGGTACGCTCATCTGGAGCGGCTGAAGAGCATGGCCTCCGAAAGCGTGAGCGAGGATGGCGGGGACGCAGATTTCATGATCGGAGAGATCGAATATACCGATGCGGTGACGCTGGAAATAATGACGATCCCGGAGAAAACCGAGGCCGTGAAGGGCCTGATATCCAACGTAACGTCGGGAACGGCGAGGCTGCTGGAGGAAAAAATAATTTTGGAAAAAGCATAGAAAAATATTGACATATTCAGGGTGATACTGTATAGTAAATAAATGTGTCAAGCAGAATAATTTTGAGTACGTGGGCGCTTAGCTCAGCTGGGAGAGCATCTGCCTTACAAGCAGAGGGTCATAGGTTCGAGCCCTATAGCGCCCACCAATTATCTGTAAAAATAGACGATGCGGTCCGGTAGTTCAGTTGGTTAGAATGCCAGCCTGTCACGCTGGAGGTCGACGGTTCGAGCCCGTTCCGGATCGCCAATTTTTAAAATAGGCACAGATTCGCTGGCGTGGCTCAACGGTAGAGCAGCTGATTTGTAATCAGCAGGTTGGGGGTTCGATTCCCTCCGCCAGCTCCACAAAAAAAAGAGGGAATCGAACCCGAAAGGGCTCGAGCGTGGCGAGAAAGCCCTGTGGGCTTTCAAGCAGCGAGATGTCCACAGCCGCAGCGGAGCGAGCGGCAAGGACGGCAGATGCGAAGCATATGCGTAATTCCCTCCGCCAGCTCCACAAAAAAAAGAGGGAATCGAACCCGAAAGGGCTCGAGCGTGGCGAGAAAGCCCTGTGGTTTTCCTCTTCAGATCCAATCCTGAAAAAACTAAATTAAGGACTGGACAATTACTAAAAATATGATATAATAGCAAAGCAGACTTTATCGAGGGATTCCCGAGTGGCCAAAGGGGGCGGACTGTAAATCCGTTAGCTGAGCTTTCGGTGGTTCGAATCCACCTCCCTCGACCAATATTGTGCGGAAGTGGCTCAGGGGTAGAGCATCGCCTTGCCAAGGCGAGGGTCGCGAGTTCGAATCTCGTCTTCCGCTCCAAATGTGCGGATGTAGTTCAATGGTAGAACCTCAGCCTTCCAAGCTGATGGCGTGAGTTCGATTCTCATCATCCGCTCCAATTTTTTAAGGGCTCATAGCTCAGCTGGATAGAGCAACGGCCTTCTAAGCCGTGTGTCCGGGGTTCGAATCCCTGTGGGCTCACCAATTTTACTTGATGACATTGGGGTATCGCCAAGTGGTAAGGCAACGGACTTTGACTCCGTCATTCGTAGGTTCGAGTCCTGCTACCCCAGCCAGAGGAGTT
>CASESB010000041.1 GCA_949290475.1 uncultured Bacillota bacterium | reverse complement strand
ACGGGGAGGCGATGCGTTCAACATCGTGCCGACCTGGGCGGAGGCTGTTTTTGTCGACAGGAAGGGCAACGTGGTGGAGACGATAAAGGAAAAGGGCGTATCGGCGCACGCTTCCGCGCCGGAGCAGGGCGAGAACGCCATCGCCATGCTGCTGGAAAAGCTGGCGGCTATGGATTTTGAGCCTTCTGATATATGCGCGGCGATCAAAACGCTGCCGTCAAAGGTCTGCCGCGACGTGACCGGTGAAGGGCTCGGCATCAGGGTCAGAGACGATACCGGGGAGACGACCAACAACATGGCGCTCATAAATTACGCCGACGGCGAGCTGACCATAGATTTCAACGCCAGAATTCCGATCTCTCTTCCGCCCGATGAGATGGTGGCCAGAGCCAGGAAAACCATGGAGGGCACCGGGTTCAGCGTGGATAAGACTCTCGATATAGAGGGCTTCCGCACCGATACCGAAAAGGATCCGGCGAAAACGCTGATGGAGGTCTATCGCGAGGCCACAGGGGATATGGAGTCGAAGCCGTATGCCAACGGCAGCGGATCGTATGCCAGGATCATGAAGAATTTCGTTCCTTACGGTATGGCGCTGCAGGACGAACCGCTGGCATTTCATATTGAGGACGAGAACATCGCCATCGACAGGCTGCTGTGGGTGACAAAGATATACGCCGAAGCGCTTTACAGATTGGCAAAATAGTAAAAGCATGTAAGTGCATAGCGCACGCCCCCTGCGGCAGAAGTGTCATATATGACCGATTTGTAGCAAAAAACATAGCAAGAAATGACTTGAATTTTCTGTCAGACGGGGACTATAATCAAGTGTAATGATATTTTAGAAAATTTGCATTATTATCAGGATGGTTTGACAAATGCCGGCGCATGCTCGCCGGAGCTGTATTTCTTGAGTAGCTGGGAGGAAGTGACTATGAGAGCGGATAAGCTGTTCGTGAACGGAAGGATATTTACAGTCAACAGAAGGGAAGAATGGGCGGAGGCTGTGGCCGTTGAAGGCAACAGAATCATATATGTCGGCGACAGGAAGGGCGCCGAGGCGCTCTGTGACGACAAAACCGAGATACGCGATCTCGACGGCGCTCTGATGATGCCCGGGTTCATCGACGGACACTGTCATCCGGTGATGGCGGCTCACGTGCTTTCCCAGGTCGTGTTCGATATCGACTGGACTCTGGAAGAGTGTCTGGCCAACATAAAGAAATACGTGGACGAGCACCCCGATGCCGACGCTTATTTCGGCCTTGGCTACGCCGAATGGCTCTTCGATGAAAAGGGGCCGAGGAAGGAGCTGCTGGACGAGATCTGCAGCGATAAGCCGATGTTTTTCCTGGGCAGCGGCGGTCACGAGGGCTGGGCTAACAGCAAGTCGTTCGAGATGGCCGGCATAACTAAGGATACGCCTGATCCGCTGCCGGGGCTTCACTATTTCTCCAGAGATGCGGAGGGAAATCCTGCCGGCCACGTAGTGGAGGGCAGATCGGAGGCCATGATACTGAGCACCATAGATTTCTTTGATGCCGACAGCGTTGTCAACATCATGGTGCAAAACTCCGAGGACTATGCGGCCATGGGCGTGACGGCTACGGCCGACATGGGTATGTACGCTTATCTTGAGAAGCAGTATTACGAGGCTCTCGATGCTGTGCGCGACAGCGGCAGATATCTGCAGAGATTCGTCGGCTGCACGTGCCACGTGGAGGATCCGGCCGTGGTGGACGAGAGGATAGAAAAGCTCGTCAAGGCCAGAGAAAAGTACGACGATGATCTTTTCAGAATGAATTTCCTCAAGATAATAAACGACGGTACGATGGAGAGCAGATCGGCGGCCATCAGCGAGCCTTATCCGGAGGACGGCTCGACTATCGAGCCGCTGATGGATGAAAGAGTGGCGGCTGAAACGGGCGTCAAGGCGGCCAAAGCCGAACTCAACATCAACATGCATGCCATCGGAGACGTGGCGGCCAAGTCGGTGATAGCCATGGCGAAGGCTGTGCGCGAGGCGGGATACGACGACTGCAGGATCACGTGCTCGCATTCACAGTACGTGGCCCCGGACGACATACCGCTCTTCGGCAAATACGACATCATCGCCAACAGCACGGGAGTATGGATGTACGGCAATCCGCTCATGGACAAGGTGCTGGGACATATAAACAATGAGACGTTCAGGATGAAGAGCCTCATAGACGGCGGAGCCAGGATGGCGCTGGGCAGCGATTTTCCTGTCGATGAATACGGCAGGGAACCTCTCAAGAGCATAGAGATGTGCGCCACCAGGAGGATGTACGGGCAGCCCGATGCTCCGACGCTGGAGCCTGTGGACGAGAAGACGACGGTCAGGGAGGCCGTGGAGGGCTTTACGATCAACAACGCCTACCAGCTCCATATGGACGATGTCATCGGTTCGATAGAGGTCGGCAAGTACGCTGATTTCGTGATCCTGGAGAGAAACATCTTCGATATCCCGCTTGCGGAGATCCACGAGGTCAGGATCCTGGAGACGATAATGAACGGCAAAACCACATACAGAGCGTAAGACGAGTATGAGCCGAAATACGTATCGATGCAGATCGAAGCACATTTAAACACATCGAAGCACGTTGAGGCACAAGCGCGATACTTACCCGTTGCGGTTTGTATATATCATCATTAACGCCGCTCTGACTTTAGCGGCAAAGAACTTATTACTGATCTACTATTTTATGAAAGGAGAGAAATCATGTCAAAAGTCAACTACACGGGTGGACAGATACTGACTGACGCCACCCCCGGCATGAAAAAGAAGCGATTCGCCCTGCCGACGATGGTCTTCTTTATCTACTGCGCCTGCGCAGGCGGAGCTTTTGGTATCGAGTCCATGATCTCATCATCGGGCCCGGGACTTACCCTGCTGCTGCTGGTGCTGATTCCGCTGCTCTGGGCGATGCCTATCGGACTGTATTGTTCGGAGCTTTCCAACCTGGTACCGGTAGACGCCGGACCTTACGTATGGTCGAAGATGGCCTTCGGCGAATTCTGGGGATTCAACATGGGATACTGGATGGCCATCGCCAATTATCTGACGGGACCGGCGTACGTAGTGCTGGCTGTGGACTACATAGGAATGTACGTTCCGCTGACGCCTGTAACGGCCTTCCTGTGTAAGGCGGTG
>CASESB010000040.1 GCA_949290475.1 uncultured Bacillota bacterium | reverse complement strand
TCCGGAACTACAGGCAAGCCAAAGGTGGCCGGATATACGCAGAACGACCTCGACATGTGGGGAGAATGCGTGGCCAGAGCGCTGACGTGCGCTGGACAGGACAAGACGTCCATCATACAGGTGGCTTACGGATACGGTCTTTTCACGGGAGGACTGGGCGCGCACATCGGCGCTGAGACCATCGGAGCGACCGTTATCCCGATGAGCAGCGGCAACACGCATAAGCAGATAATGTTCATGCAGGATCTCAAGAGCACGGCTCTTGCCTGTACGCCGTCATACGCTCTGACGATCGCCGAGGGAGTTGCCAAGGCGGGGATAGATCCGCAGGATCTGCCGCTCCAGGCCGGAGTGTTCGGAGCCGAGCCGTGGACGCAGGGCATGAAGGAGAGCATCGAAAAGGGCCTCGGGATCAAGGCCTACGACATATACGGACTGACCGAGATCATCGGACCGGGAGTATCCATCAGCTGTGATGAGAACAACGGTATGCACATCCAGGAGGATTATTTCTATCCGGAGATCATAGATCCGGAAACGCTGCAGCCTCTGCCTGACGGACAGATCGGAGAGCTGGTGTTCACGACGCTGGGCAAGGAGGGCTTCCCGATGATCAGATACAGGACGCGCGACCTCTGCTACCTCATGAGGGAAAAGTGCGGCTGCGGCAGGACGAACGTGAGGATGAGCAAGATACTGGGCAGAACAGACGACATGCTCATAATAAGAGGAGTCAACGTATTCCCTTCGCAGATCGAGGAGGTTATCTCCAGGTTCGAGGAGCTCACCATCAACTACATGATCTATGTGGGCAGGGAAAACAACAAGGACACCTTCGATCTGGATGTGGAGCTGGCTCCGGGACTTGCCATCGACGACATCAGATTCATAGAAGAGCTGAGAGGCAGACTGAACCACGCCCTGAGAGACATGCTGGGCATAGGCTGCAAGGTAAGGTTCCTCAACGAGGGAACGCTGCCTAGGAGCGAAGGAAAGGCTGTCAGAGTACAAGATTCGAGAAACCTTTAGGATACAGAGGAGGAATTAACATGTTGATCAAACAGATGTCGGTGTTCGTGGAGAACACAACGGGAAGACTGGCTGAGCTGACGAGGATCCTTGCCGAGCACGGCATAGATATCAAGGCCAGCACCATCGCCGATACGGTTGATTTCGGCATACTGAGATGTATCGTTCCGGATCCGGAGGCCGCGACGGAAATCCTGAAGGAAGCCGGCTTCACGGCCAGCATCACCGAGGTGATCGCTGTTACCCTGGAGGACAGGCCGGGCGGACTGCACAAAGTGCTCAAGATACTGGCGGACAACGAGATAGGTGTGGACTACATCTATTCGACGATTACGTCCAAAGACGGCGAGGCTGTCATCATGATAAAGGTGGAGGATCCTAAGAAGGCTATGGACATCCTGACGGCAGCGGGAATCAAGCTCTACAGCATGGAAGATCTGGGAGCATAGAAAGGCGAGTTCTGATATGGGCTTAGGAAGAAAGATAATCCTGGTGATCTGTCTGATCGTTTTCCTGGGGTCGGCGGGAGTGCTGCTCGATTATTTCCTCAACGGAATGAAGGAGCAGAATGCCCTCGAGGATCTCAAGAACATGCAGACGGATCGAGAGGATCTGGTCACGGACAAGGGTACGGTCATCGGCAAGTACGCTGATCTGTATCTGGCAAACAACGATATAATAGGCTGGATCACCGTTGACGGCACGCGGATAGACTATCCGGTGATGCAGACGCAGAACGATCCGGAATTCTATCTTTACAGAGGCTTTGATAAGGAATATGCGGTTTCCGGCGTACCGTTCATGGACGCAGCCAGCGATATCTTCGTACCTACGTCGAATTTCCTCATATACGGCCATCATATGAAGAACGGAACCATGTTCCACGATTTGTTGAAGTATGAAGACCGGGAATTCTATGAGGAGCATCCGACGTTCAAGTTCGACACCATTTACAAGGGCGGACAGGGCACGTATGAGATAATCGCCGCCGGTTATACGCAGATATTCCCTAAGGATTCGACGGAATTCAAGTATTATCACTATGCCGGAATGACTTCGGAGACGGAATTCTATGAATACCTCAAGGGGATCAGGGAGATATCGTCATACGATACCGGTGTTTCGGCCGAGTACGGCGATCAGCTCGTGACGCTGTCCACATGCGCCTACCATGTGGAGGACGGACGGTTCATCATCGTAGGCAAGCGCGTGGATGCCAAGCAGCAGGTGCCGCAGTAATAGTTTAGCCGGTGCGGGCAGCACAGCGCACAGCAGCTGTGAGCAATGTGAATATGAAACAGAACAGGGGCGTATTGTGCCGGGAGGCGCGGTACGCCCTTGTCGGCTTTGGTGGGCGGGAAGCGCTGCATGCGCTGCCGGGATATCCGAAGCGTGATGCTGCGTGCAAGGCAGCGGCAAAGAAAAACTAAAAAAGTTCTTGACAACCTGTCGGCATGCGATATAATTATGATATCAAAATGATATCAACAACAGATCGAGCGAGGCGGACAGACCATCCCGGGCGAGACCGGGCCGGTTCAGGCGAGCCGAGAAGATCGAGGCGCCGCGTGCGGCGGGGAGGGAAAAATGGAGAACAATATTAAACTGATAAAGAAGGACATCACGGAAAAAGAGCTGCGGCCGGTACCCGGCATGCTGATGCTGTTTATCTGTATCATCGGTACGCTGGCAGGCATCGCGCTGTGCATAGCAGGGCCGGCGATGATGGACGGAGGCATGATGGTGCTGACATTGATAGTCGGCGTTATACTGTTCCTGCTGTTTCTCATCTGCTTCGGCGGACTGAAGATAGTGAACCCGAACGAAGCTCTGGTGCTGACGCTGTTCGGTAAGTATCACGGAACGATCAAGAAGGACGGATTTTACTTCGTCAATCCGTTTTCGACGGGCTTCAACCCTACGGCGCAGAGCGCGCTGGAAGCGATGAAGGAGGAGCTTGAGGAGGGTTCAAAGAAGGGCGGACAGAAAAAGAGCGGCAAGAGCAATACCGGCAAGAAGGTATCCACGAAGACGATGACGCTCAACAACGCGCAGCAGAAGGTAAACGACGTGCAGGGCAATCCGGTAGTGATCGGCTCCATCGTTATCTGGAGAGTCGCGAATCCTACCAAGGCTGTTTTCAACGTGGAGAATTATTTTGAATACCTTTCGATCCAGTGCGATTCCACCATCAGGAATACGGCAAGGCTCTATCCTTACGATACGATAGATCAGGAGAACGACGAGATGACGCTCAGGGGTTCCAGCCTGGAGATAGCCCAGAACATGAAGGCGGAGCTGCAGGAAAAGGTGGCTGAAGCGGGCATAGAGATCATCGAGGTGAGGATCACGCATCTGGCATACTCGGAAGAGATCGCGGCGGCCATGCTCAAGAGGCAGCAGGCGGCGGCAACGATAGCGGCCAGAGAGAAGATCGTCGAGGGCGCTGTAGGCATGGTGCGCATGGCGCTCGACAAGCTGGAGGATGACGATCTGGTAGTGCTGGATGATGAGCGCAAGGCGGCCATGGTTTCCAACCTTCTGGTAGTCCTCTGCGGAGACAAGGAACCGCAGCCGATAGTAAACAGCGGCAGCATCTACTAAGAGGCGGCGGAAGGAGCAGCAGACGGAGCAGGGTTCAGCACTGGCTAATGTACTGATGCGTGAGAGGTGAGGCTATGACCGACGATATCGCAAAGAGAGAGGAACAGCTGCAGGAGCGGCTGGAAAAGATAAAATCCCTGGAAGCGGAGATAAAGAAACGTGAAAAGGCGGTCAAAGACAAGGAGAAGGCCAAGAAACAGATGATAGTAAGGCTTTCTCCCAGCCTTTGGAACGAGATAGCCGCCTGGGCCGAGGAGGACTTTCGCTCCATAAACGGGCAGGTCGAATATCTGCTGAGCGAGTGTGTGAAACGCCGCAAGGGGAAATAAATATAATAATATCCGGCTCGAGGACTCTGTGAGTAGAGGAGCCGGATAATTTTATTTTTGGGGCATATAAGCCCGGTTCAAAACACCCGGTTTACGGGTGGCACCGACTAAATGATGGCAGCGGCATAGCGTAGCCCTACGTCATATCTTCTTGATTTCCGCCAGCGCGATGTCGTGCGGCTCCAGAGAAGCGGAGAATGTAAAGCTGCCGGAGGATTCCACCGTTTTCCATGACAGACGCGGCGAGGACATGCGCAGGATCTGCCAGCGTTCCTCATCCGAAAGCCTGCGCTTGAAGTCGAGCTGTTCCCAGAGGCTCAGGCAGTTGACCGAGGCCGTGAGCCTGTGCTCGGTGATCTGATATTTGCCGGGCATGTTGAATATGTTGAACTCCACGCTCTGCTGGTTTTCTGCGTCTCTGTTAAAAAAGAGCAGCTGTACGTTTTCTCCGTCGGTGGTTATGATGTACCAGTCGCCGCAGGCGGCCAGCGTCTCGTGACGGCTGAGGAGAAAACGGCGCAGATAGTGCATCGGCTTTTGCATGCCGTTGAAGGTCAGCGTACCTGAGCGGTTGCCCGTCGTATCCATGAAAGCGCGAGGCAGATCGACAGTCTCGGGATGCGTCAGCATCACCTCCAGGAAGCTGATGCAGTCCTGCTGCGGATCGTAGCCGCGGTAGAATTCCCTCGGAGAAATTTCTGCAGCGGCAAGCCTGCGCGTAGAAGCCTTCGCCTTTTTGAAATCGAAGACGGCAGACATAATCTGCGCCGCGGCGCCGGTAAAGGCAGGGCTTTCATTGTATGATTCGATAACGTCGTTTATGCTGTCCAGCGGCAGCTCCATACAGCGCCACTGAGCCCGGCCAAGTATTTCACCGCCGTAGAGCTGTCTGTATTCCTTCGGATGACAGCCGAACCATTCCTTGAAGTTCTCGACATAGTATTTGGCATTGGAAAACCCGACGTTGGAGGAGATGGCGGCTATGGAGTGATCCGTTGTCAGCAGCTCGACCTCCGACATCTCCACTCTGACCATGCTGACGAAGTTGCGGAAGCTGTCGCCCACCAGCCGCTGGAACAGGTGCGAGAGGTAGTAGCTGTTTATGCTTTCCTCCTCTGCGATCGCAGTCAGACCCAGCTTGTAAGGATAGTTCTGGTATACGAAATTCACGACCCTGCTTATCCTTTCGATCTGCACCGGATCGCGGGAGATCTGATGCTCGAAGGTGCGCTTTTCGAGATTCACCGTGAAGCCTCGGAAGTTCTGGTACAGAGCGTCTATCAGTGAGTGAGAGATCGTCATGATCCTGTTCTTGTAGCCCTTATTTTTGCTGTGAAGCTCGGATATTATCGAGAAAAGCTGGACCTTGAGCGCCAGCTGCTTTTTGTAGGTGGCGATGTTTTCACTGACCTTGGTGGTGAAGACCTGACTGTCCAGGGACGGATAATCTTTGGAAAAGTAATTCACGTTAAGGCTCAGCACGACGACCAGATTGTTGGCGGAACGCGCTCTGAAGCCGTGAACGTCGTCGTTATGTATTATATGTATATTGTTTTTCGTCAGGCGATAGCGGGCATAGGTGAGCTTCAGCTCGACTTCGCCCTCCAGCACGTAGACGATCTGGATGTCGTTGTGGGTGTGCCATGGGATCCTGTCTATCCGGCAGACGGACACCTTTACCGGCAGGCCATCGTCGTAAATTATCTCCTTGAGCATGATGTGTCTCCTTTTTTCGGGTTGGCATAACAAATATGGTCTTAGTTGCTTTTTTATTATACCACAGAAACGGTCTGAGAGGGAATTTAGGCAAATAATTCAGAAGATTTTCAATAATATAACGAAATGTGCAACATAAGTATGTCATTAAGGCGCGCCCTGTTATAAAATATTAGAAAAGACGAAGTACGGCTTTGCAGAAAGGAGCATGACAATGAAGAAGGTAACGGTGGCGGCGACGCAGATGGCGTGCGGCACGGATGCAGGCGCGAATCTTGACAGGGCGGAGAAGCTGATCAGAGAAGCAGCTGCCCGCGGAGCCAACATAATCTTGATACAGGAGCTGTTTCAGACGCAATACTTCGCGCAGGTAGTCGACTATGACAATCTGCTGCTGGCGAAGACGGCGGAGGAGAGCGAAGTGGTGAAGCGGTTTTCGGCGCTGGCCAAAGAGCTGAACGTAGTGCTGCCGGCCAGCTTTTATGAACTGAGCGGCTGCTGCCGGTTCAATACCACGGCTATCATAGATGCAGACGGAACGGTCCTCGGATATTACAGGAAGACGCACATCCCTGACGATCCGGGATATTACGAAAAGTTTTATTTCAGCCCGGGAGATACGGGCTTTCGCGTATGGGATACGAAGTTCGCCAGGATCGGCGTAGGCATATGCTGGGATCAGTGGTTCCCGGAAGCTGCCAGGTCGATGGCTCTGCTGGGCGCGGAGATACTGCTCTATCCGACGGCCATTGGCACGTTTGCCGTTCCAAAGAACGAGATCGACGAGCAGCCTGAGGATTACGATCACTGGCAGAACGTGATGCTGGGTCACGCCGCGGCCAACATGACTCCCGTCGTGGCATCAAACCGCATCGGGATCGAAGAGATGGGCTCTACAGCGATCAGGTTCTGGGGAGCGTCCTTCATATCTGATAACAGAGGCAACAAGCTGGAGGAGGCGGACACGCGCACTGAAAGCATCCTGACGGCCACGTTCGATCTTGACGAGCTGGCGGCCTACAGGAGAGAGGTTTGCACCTTCAGAGACAGGCGGCCTGAAATGTATAAGACGTTGATGACGATGGACGGAAAGGAGAGAGGATGACATGAAAGCAGATATCATCATCAGGGGAGGAAAGGTTTTCTGCGGCAAGGGACTGCCGGAGGACAGGGATTTCGTAGCGATAAAGGATAATAAGATAATCGCGGTGGGGAAGGGCGATGAAGCGCAGGCGCTGACCGGGCCCGATACTCGCATTATGGAAACCGGCAGCGAAAGCCTGATAATGCCGGGACTGCATGACAACCACGTGCATCTGATGCAGGCCGGTATGCTGGATAAGTATGCGGATCTATATCATGCCGGATCTCCGGAGGAGGCCGCGGATATAATGAAGGCTTTTGCTGCCACCATCCCGGATGAAGAGTGGATAATAGGCATAGGCTGGTGCAGGCTCGGCTGGGAAAATACGGAGCATCCTAAGAAGGACATACTCGACAGGGTGATACCGGACAGACCTGTGTTCCTGCTCGACTACGAGCTGCACGGAGCGTGGGTGAACAGCAAGGCTCTGGAAATATGCGGCATAGGCGCGGACACGCCGGATCCTCCTTTTGGCGAGATCGCCAGAGATGAAAAGGGAGAGCCTACGGGCTATCTCTACGAGACAGCTCTCTGCCTCGTTGGTAAATTCGCCTTTGACTTTTCCGACGAGATCGCAGAAGATCTCATTACCAGATATATGAACAAGGCGGTAAAGTGGGGCATCACGTCGGTCAGCGATATGACGCCGTACTTCACGCTCAATCTCGCTTATGAGGACACGTATTACAGGATGGATCGCGAAGGGAAGCTGAAGCTGCGAGTCAATGCGGCCAGAAACCTCTTCGAGGATATAGACGATGTGCTGGCGATAAAGAAGAAGGCCGAGAGCAGCGGCACCGGGATGTACCGCGTGCCGTATATGAAGCAGTTCATAGACGGCGTTATCGCCAACCACACGGCGCTTTTGGCCGAGCCGTATTTCGATACGCCGGGCTTCTGCGGCGGCTCGCTTCTCGATCTCAATGAGCTCGACAGGGCTGTGGAAATCGCCCATAAAAACGATATTTCCGTAAGGCTTCATGCCTGCGGCGACGGGGCGGTGAACACGGCGCTCAACACCTACGGCAACGCCATCGGCAAGTACGGCAAGACGAAGGCGCGCCATCAGATCGAGCATATCGAGGTCATCCTGCCGCATGATATCGCTCGCTTCGCCGAGCTGGGCGTCATAGCCTCGATACAGCCGGAGCACATAATCTCCGTGCTGCCGTCGTTTGCCGACAACTGCTATCCGCAGCTTCTCGGTCCTGAGCGAGACAAATACACATGGGTATTCCGCTCGCTGCTGGATGCGGGAGCCGTATTGGCTGCCGGAAGTGACGTGCCTGTCGTGGAGGGAGATCCGTTCTTCGGCATGTACTGCGGCCTTACGAGGATATATCCTGACGGTACGCCTGCGGGCGGCTGGAATCCGCAGGAGATAATCGACATCAGAGAGCTGATACACGCCTATACATGGGGCGCGGCCTACGGCGAGATGCGTGAGGATGAGCTCGGCACCCTGGAGGAGGGCAAGCTGGCCGACATCGTCGTAGTCGACAGAGATCTGCTGGAGGCCGATCCGCAGAGCGTGCGAGAAACGCAGGTGCTCTGCACCATGGTCAACGGCAAGGTGGTATACGAAAAATAAATGTTGAAACGCGCGTCGCAGCGAATAAACGTCGAAACGCGCGTCACGGCGAAGCCCCGGGATCAGTTTACGATCCCGGGGCTCAGACTGTAGACAAAAGTCCAATCTCAAGTATAAAGAGAGTGGACTTTTTCTATGCACACAGGATATCAATTCAGAGCACATTGTTTTTCGTATGTTTTGCAGTCATTCTTTAAAATTTTAGCATATAACTGCAAAATTTTGTGCGTTTGCAGGGTTAAAGCCCCGGATGCGCCCTTTCAAGCCCTCTACAAAACCAGTCCACATCATTCAAAAGCATCTAAACCCATTGATTTATGCAGTCGTTCAGGCAAAAAAATCAAAACAACTGCAAAAACCAGAAAAGCTGCAAAGCCCAGAAAAACTGCAAGAACTAGAAAAGCTGCAAAGCTCAGAACAATTGCAAAAACCAGAAAAAAGCGGGTCTATGATCAAAGTCAGTCTTTTGTCTACAGCAAAAACCCCGGGATCGGACTCCGATCCCGGGGTTTTTGCTGTATGCAATTTGCGATCCTGCGCTGGCTGTCAGGCCTGCTGCGATGTGATTGCCGCGTTGGCGGCAACGCTATCGCCTTGTCCGGCGCTTACAGATCGTAGTACATCGAGTATTCCATCGGCGTCGGCATGTTGGCGTGCTTCATCAGATCGGCGCGCTTGTTTTCCAGCCAGATCTCGATCAGCCTCTCAGGGAATACGCCGCCCTCCGTCAGGAAGTCGTGATCCTTTTCCAGCTCATCGAGAGCCTCGCCGAGAGTCTTTGGCAGACTCTGGATCTTTTCCTTTTCCTCGTCGCTCAGCGTGTAGAGGTTGAAGTCGTAAGGGCCGTATCCTTCGGCGACAGGGTCGATCTTATTCTTGATGCCGTCGCAGCCGGCCATCAGGATGGCGGCAAAGGCGTAGTACGGATTGCACGTGCCGTCAGGGTTTCGCACCTCGAATCTCTTCTTGTCCGGATCCTTGGCGTAGGCCGGGATACGGATGACGGAGCTTCTGTTGGCTGTTGCAAAGCCGATGGTTACCGGCGCTTCGTAGCCCGGAACGAGCCTCTTGAAGGAGTTGGTGCTCGGGTTCGTGAAGGCGCAAAGAGCCTTTATGTGCTTGAGAATGCCGCCCATGAAATGCATGGCCGTCTCCGAGAGCTGTGAGTAGCCGTTTTCGTCGTAGAACAGCGGCTTGCCGTCCTTGAAAAGGTGCATGTGTACGTGCATGCCGTTGCCGGCCTCGTCGAATACAGGCTTCGGCATGAATGTTGCCGTCTTGCCCTCGGCGATGGCCTCGTTCTTGATGAGGTACTTGGTCATCATGGTCTTGTCGGCCATCTCGGTAAGTCCGCCGAATTCGACCTCGATCTCCAGCTGTCCCGGACCGCCCACCTCGTGGTGGTGATACTTCACCTTTATGCCCTGGTTTTCCATCAGCATGGCGACTCTGCTTCTGTAATCGTAGAGTACGTCCTGAGGCGGAGCCATGTGGTAGCCGCCCTTGTGAGGCATCTTATAGCCCAGGTTGAATGCTTCGTCGCTCGTGTTCCACACGGCCTGCTCGGTGTCGATGCGGAAGCCCGATGCGTTCGGCTCTGTGGAGTAGCTCACGTGGTCGAATACGTGAAATTCGTATTCAGGTCCGATGCGCATTTCGTCGGCTATGCCCTGATCCTTCAGGTATGCCTCGGCGTGCTTGGCTACGTTTCGCGGATCCTGGTCGAACGGGTAGTTCTCAGGCAGGCTGATCACGTACACGTCGCCGATCATGGCCATCGTCGGGATCTCCATGAAAGGGTCGATATAGGCCGAGGAGAGGTCAGGTATGAACACCATATCGCTCTTCTCTACGGGAGCGAAGCCGTAGTTGCTTCCGTCGAAGCCGATGCCGCTCTTCAGAGTATCCTCGGTGAATCTGTCGGCAGGTATCGTCAGGTGACGCCATCTGCCGTTGAGATCGACCATCATGAAGTCGACCATCTTGATGTCTTTGTCTTCAATAAATCTCTTTGCTTCTTCAAATGACTTGAACATTAACTGTCTCCTTTAATTGTATGATATAACTTTTGCTTCGTGATCAAAGTTGATCGTGATCAGAGCTGATTCTTGACGAATTCGCCTTCCTTCATGATTACCTTCATGTTGTCGACGGCGATCGCCTCGATGTCCTCGAGCGGGTTGCCGTCGAGAACCAGCAGGTCGGCGCTCTTGCCCTCCTCAAGCGAGCCGGTGACGTCGTCGACCCTCAGCGCCTTGGCGCCATTGAGAGTAGCGGCAACTATCGTATCCATTTCGCTGATGCCTGCCTTGCTGATGAATTCATATATCTCGCCGATGGCGGTGTCTCCGTAAGGAGTGATCTTTGAGTTGAAGGAGTCGGACCCGATCGTGAGCACTACGCCCTTGGCAAAGGCCTTGCGCAGATTGTCGTATATGCGGTTGAGCTCTTTTTCGGTCACTGTTTCGCCAGGGAATTTATCGTGCACCTCGGGAACGTATGTAGGCGGATATGTTTCAAACCATGCCGGCAGGAAGCTGATCGTAGGACAGAGCATGATGCCTTTCTCGGCCATGGTGTCGATCGCTTCATCATCCAGCTGCCAGCCGTGGATTATGAAGTCCGCGCCGGCGCGCACCGATGGTGTGGCGCTGCCAAAGCAGTGTGACCAGAGAGGGATGTCTCTTATCTTGCATTCGTCTGCTACAGCCTGGATCTCCTCCGGCGTATAGTGAGGATCCATGCCCTTCTCCCAGCGCCAGATGCCGCCGCCGGTAGCCCAGATCTTGATGGCGTCCGGATTTTCACGGATCCTGCGCCTTACGGCCTTGCGGAGCTCCCACGGCCCGTCTACGCATTCGGCCCACGGATGTGCGGCTCTGTTCTGCTCTATGGAAAGCAGATGCGAGTCACCGTGGCCTGCCGTGGAGCAGAATCCGAGGCCGGTGGCGATTATCCTCGGCCCCTGCATGACGCCGGCTTCCACCATGTTCCTGATATGGATGCCGAATCTGGAGATCTCGCCCACGGTCGTAAGTCCGCTCTCGAGGCATTCGTGCGCCTGCTGCACGGCTACTACGGCCTTCTGAATGTTGTCTTCCATTACCCAGTCGCTGTCGTTTTCCGTGAGATTTCCGGAAAAGTGAAGATGGGTGTCCACAAGTCCCGGCATGATGGTCTTGCCGCTGATATCGACGATCTCGTATCCCGCAGGGATATCGGCCGCCGGACCGGCATAGACGATCGTGCTTCCGTCGATCAGGACGAGGCTGTCTTTGACTGCGGCCTTGCCGGTACCGTCGATCAAAAGACCGCCCTTGAATGCTGTTTTCGTTGTTGCTGCTTTACTCATCGTAACACTCCTTTGAAATTCGGGGGTTATTCCATTACTGCGCCTTTCGCGGCGGAGGAAACGTTTCTCATGTACCTTGCCAGCCAGCCGTCCTTGACGTTAGGCTGCGGGGCGACGTATGCCGCGCGCCTGGCAGCGAATTCGTCGTCCGTGACTTTGGCATTGATGCTGGCGTTAGGTATATCTATTTCGATAATGTCTCCTTCCTTCAGCAGGCCGATATTGCCGCCTGCCGCCGCTTCGGGACACACGTGACCGATGGAGGCGCCTCTGCTGGCGCCGCTGAATCTGCCGTCCGTTATGAGTGCGACGGTCTTGTCCAGCTTCATGCCGGCCAGGGCGCTCGTCGGGTTGAGCATTTCTCTCATGCCCGGGCCGCCCTTAGGGCCTTCGTAACGAATAACGACTACGTCGCCGTCAACGATCTTTCCTGCGTATATGGCAGCGATAGCGTCCTCCTCGCAGTCAAAAACGCGGGCAGGACCCGTATGCGACAGCATTTCGGGAGCAACGGCGCTTCTCTTCACAACGCAGCCGTCCTGCGCGATATTGCCCCACATGATGGCGATGCCGCCCGTTTCGCTGTAAGGTTTGTCTACGGGGCGGATTATGTCGTAGTTCTTGACATATGCGCCCTTCATGTTTTCGCCTACGGTCTTGCCGGAAGCCGTTATCAGGCTCTCGTCGATGAGGCCCTTCTTCGTCAGCTCGCTGAATACGGCCATGAGACCGCCGGCGTTGTTGAGGTCGTGCATGTGAGTGCCGCCGGCCGGAGCCAGATGGCACAGGTTAGGCACCTTTTCGCTGAATTCGTTGAATATGTTCAGATCCAGCTCCACGCCCGCTTCGTTGGCGATGGCCAGCAGGTGCAGCACGCTGTTTGAGGAGCAGCCCAGCGCCATATCGCAGGCCAGGGCGTTCCTGATGGATTTTTCGTTTATTATGTCGCGGGCCTTGATGTCCTTCTCTACGAGGTTCATGATAGCCATGCCGGCATGCTTGGCGAGCCTTATCCTGCCGCTGTCCACCGCAGGGATAGTGCCGTTGCCCGGCAGGGCGATGCCGATGGCCTCGGAGAGGCAGTTCATGCTGTTGGCCGTATACATGCCGGAGCACGATCCGCAGCCCGGGCATGTGTTCTGCTCGAATTCCAGCAGCTGAGCGTCGTCTATGAGGTCGGCCTTGCGTGCGCCGACTGCTTCAAACATCTTGGAAAGGCTGGTTTCTTCGCCGTTCACGAGACCTGACATCATCGGGCCGCCGGAGCATACGACCGTCGGGATGTTTATCCTTACGGCGCCCATGATCATTCCCGGAACGATCTTGTCGCAGTTCGGAACCAGAACCAGGCCGTCGAAGGCATGTGCCATGGCCATGGTCTCGACGCTGTCGGCGATCAGCTCTCTGCTGGCGAGGCTGTATTTCATACCGATATGCCCCATGGCTATGCCGTCGCATACGCCGATGGCAGGAACCTCTATCGGTGTTCCGCCGGCCATTCTCACGCCCGCCTTGACGGCTTCAGCCACCTTGTCGAGGTGGATGTGGCCGGGAACGATCTCGCTCTTGGCGGAGACTACGCCTATCAGCGGACGCTCCAGCTCTTCCTTCGTATAGCCCATGGCGTAGAAAAGACTTCTCATAGGGGCCTTTTCCACACCCTTGGTAACCTTGTCGCTTCTCATATGATCTTCCTTTCTATAATCAAAAGAGGCTTCGCGAAGCAGCCTCTTTTAAATTTTTCCAGTCTATAAAGACAAGCCGTTTCAGATCTTATTTCTTCAGCCAGCTCATCATTTTTCTCAGTTCTTCGCCGACCTTGCAGAGCAGGTGGGAAGCTTCCTTCTGCCTTGTGGCCAGGAATCTCGCCTTGCCGCCGGCGTTAAATTCCTGGATGAATTCGCTGGCGAACGTGCCATCCTGGATCTCGGAAAGGACCTTCTTCATTTCCTTTCTCGTATCCTCGGTGATGATCCTCCTGCCTGTCCTGTAGTCGCCGTATTCGGCAGTGTTGGAGATGGAGTATCTCATCTTGTCGAAGCCGCCCTCGTTGATCAGGTCTACGATCAGCTTCATCTCGTGGATACACTCGAAGTAAGCCATCTCAGGCTCATATCCGGCCTCTACCAGAGTGTCAAAACCGGCTTTCATCAGCTCGGTAACACCGCCGCAGAGAACTGCCTGTTCACCGAAGAGGTCTGTTTCCGTCTCTTCCTTGAACGTAGTTTCCAGAATTCCTGCACGGCCTGCGCCGATGCCGCTGGCGTATGCGAGAGCATAGTCCTTGGCCTTGCCTGAAGCGTCCTGATAAACGGCGATCAGACTAGGCACGCCCTTGCCTTCTACGTACTGGCTTCTTACCGTGTGACCAGGGCCCTTAGGGGCAACCATGATAACGTCAAGATACGGAGCCGGTGTGATCTGTCTGAAGTGGATGTTGAAGCCGTGAGCGAACATGAGGACGTTTCCTTCCTTCATGTGCTTCTCGATCTGGTTCTTGTATATCGAAGCCTGCAGCTCGTCAGGAGTGAGGATCATTACGATATCGCCGGCCTCGGCGGCTTCCTCGATACCTACGACCTTGAGTCCGGCAGCCTCAGCCTTTGCAGTGTGAGCAGAACCCGGTCTCAGTCCTACTACTACGTTTACGCCGCTTTCATGAAGGTTCATGGCGTGAGCGTGACCCTGGCTTCCGAAGCCTATGATAGCGACCGTTTTCCCGTCGAGCAGCGATAAGTTACAATCCTGGTCATAATATTTTTTGATCATTTTTCTGTCTCCTTTATTATATTAATATTATTTGTGACGATTTATTCGTTTTCGTGCCAGCTGGCACCTCTGCCTATGCCCGTGATACCGGTACGGCAGACCTCGGCGATCTCGTGGCAGCTCATCATATCCATGAAAGCGTCCAGCTTGTTGGAATCGCCCGTTATTTCTATTATAAGGCTGTTTTTGGAAAGGTCAACTATTCTGCCTCTATATATTTCAACAATTTCCTTTATTGCGGATCTTTCGGTCTTGTCGGCCTTTACCTTCATCAGCAGAAGCTCTCTGTAGATGCTGTCGTGCTCATCCAGAGTGAAGATCTTCTTTACCACCTCCAGCTTTGCCGTCTGGGTGATGATCTGGTGGAGACCCTGCTCGGTGCCCGTGAAGACGACGGTGATCCTGGAAAGCCCCGGATCGTTAGTGGCTGATACCGTCAGGGAGTCTATATTGAAGCCTCTGCGTCCGAACAGGCTGCTGACTCTGGTGAGGACGTTGGCCTGGTTGTCGACCAGGATGCTGATGACCTCTCTTCTTATCTCTTTATCCATGTCTCGCTCCTTCCTTTCCTATCCTATGATCATATCCTCGACAGTGCCGCCGCCAGGTATCATAGGAAGAACTCTCTCGTCCTTAGCTATAGCGCAGTCGATCCACACAGGGCCCTTTTCCTTGAGAGCCTTCTTGAAGGCCTCCTCGAACTCCTGCGGATTCGTGGCCGAAAATCCTTTAGCGCCGAAGGCCTCGGCCAGCTTAGGGAAGTTCGTCTGTCTCTCCGGCGTCGTCGCCGCGTAGCGCTTGCCGTAGAAATTCGTCTGCCACTGATATACCATGCCGAGAACGCGGTTGTTCATGATGACCGTTATTATAGGAAGGTTCTGGCTGACGGCGGTGCAGGCCTCATTGAGGTTCATGTGGAACGAACCGTCGCCCGTGAAGTGGATGACCCTCTTGTCAGGACAGCCGATCTGGGCGCCGATTGCAGCGCCGTAGCCGTAGCCCATCGTTCCCAGACCGCCGCTGGTGATGAAATCCTTCGTTTTGTCGTGCTTGAGATACTGTGCGGCCCACATCTGATGCTGTCCTACATCGGTGACGTAGATCGTTTCCTTGTCGGTGAGATCGCAGACCGCGTGGATTATCTCGCTCGGATGAAGGTCGGCGTCCTGGCATTTCACGTCGCCGGTCTTCTTCTTCCACTCCATGGCCTGAGAAACCCATTCGCTGTGATCCTTTTTCTTGATCAGAGGCAGCAGCTTCGTCAGGAATTCCTTGACGTCAGCTGTGATGCCCAGATCGACGAGTACGTTTTTGTTGAGCTCGCTCGTATCTATATCTATCTGTATCTTTCTGGCCTTCTTGGCGAATTTTTTCGGGTTGAGGGCGACTCTGTCGCTGAATCTGGCGCCGAGAGCCAGAACAAGGTCGGCTCTGTCAACCGCCTTGTTGGAGGCGATGCTGCCGTGCATACCGATGAGGCCGAGGTTTCTCGGATTTTCATAGCCGAGTATCCCCGCAGCCATGAGCGTATACGTGGCAGGCATGTCGGCGATCTCGATCAGCCTGTTGAGCTCGTCTCCCGCGTCTGAAGCGGCTACGCCGCCGCCAAAATATACGACAGGCTTTTCCGCGGCGTTTATCATCGCGGCCACCTCCGCCACCTCCTGATCGGAAAATACAGGCGGCGGATTGAGAGGCAGCGGCTTGCCCGGCTTGTAATCCGTCGTATCAGCAGTTACGTCCTTGGTTATATCTATGAGGACAGGTCCTTTCCTGCCGCTGTTGGCGATCCTGAAAGCGTTCCTGAGCGCATCGGCCAGATCGTCTATCCTGTTGATGAAGAACGTGTGCTTCGTGATCGGCATGGCGATACCGGTGATGAATATTTCCTGGAAGGCGTCTCTGCCTATGAGGTTGTCCGGTACGTTGGCCGTTATGGCGACCATCGGGATGCTGTCCATGAACGCCGTGGCGATGCCCGTTACCAGGTTGGTAGCTCCCGGGCCGCTGGTGGCAAAGACTACTCCCGTCTTGCCTGTCGCTCTGTAATATCCGTCCGCAGCGTGTGCGGCTCCCTGCTCGTGAGCCGTCAGAATGTGCCTTATCCTGTCCTTGTATTCGTAAAGAGCGTCATATATGTTGAGGGCTGCGCCTCCCGGATAGCCGAAGACCGTATCTACGCCGTGCTCCAGCAAGATCTCGGCTACCAGTTGTGATCCTGTAACTCTCATAGTGTCCTCCTTATGTATAAATTTTACCGTTACAAACAATTATAGCCTGTTTGACGATAAAATCAACATATTTTTTATTGATTTTGTGAAAAAATACAAAGAATATTATAAACAATAGTTATTTTTAACAAAAAACGACTGTTTTTTTGAGCCGGACATGCAAATTGCGTCTGCTGGCCGTCGATTTTGACACGCCGCCGCGCGACGTGAGCACAGTAAGGGGATCGGGAGCAAGGCCAGCACGCAGCAGCCCTCCTGCTCGGTGCGCGACAGCCCGCCTAGTCGGCGGGGCTTGTGCAATGCGCCGCCTGATGCTAAAATCAAAGTGTTGGTGTTCTCGGCCGAAAAGACGATGCCGGCCGGGCAGAAGGAGGAAGCAAAGCATGATATACAGAGAGATCGGCAAAACAGGCGAACGGGCAAGCGTAATAGGGCTGGGATGCGAGCAACTCGACGGCAAACCGTATTCGCAGGTGGAGGAAACGATCCGCACAGCGCTGGAATACGGCGTCAACCACCTTGACGTTTTCATGCCGGGGCGCGAGGTGCGCGAAAACATCGCCAAAGCGCTCGGATCGCAGCGCGAGAAGGTGCATATTCAGGGGCATATCGGCTCAACGGACGTAGGACAGCAGTACGATATCAGCCGCGACATGCCGACAGTCAAAAAGTATTTTGAGGATTGTCTGCGTATATTCGGTTATATAGATTACGGGATGATGTTTTTCATAGATTCCGAGGAGGATTATCGCCAGGTGTTTGACGGCGGCATCGCCGACTATGCGCAGAAGCTCAAACAAGCCGGGGATATCCGCCACATAGGCTTCAGCTCGCACGATCCGGTGATCGCTGCTAAAATAGTGGAGACCGGTCTTCCGGAGATCATGCTTTTCAGCATCAATCTGGCGTTTGATATGTCGCCTGCCGACAAGTCCGTGCTGAAAGCGCTGGAGGGAGAATGGCATGCGGAGGAAGCCAAGGGCATAGATCCGAAGCGCGCGGCGCTCTATCGGCTCTGCGAGCAAAAGGGCGTAGGCATCAGTGTCATGAAAGCGTTGGGCTCCGGGAAGCTGATATCGGCCGAGCATACGCCTTTTTCTGAACCGATGACGGTGAACCAGTGTATACATTACGCGCTTGACAGGCCGGCGGTATGCAGCGTGCTGCTCGGGTGCCAGACCGGCGATGAGGTGAAGGATGCCATGATGTATCTTGAGGCCTCCGATGAGGAAAAGGACTACACGAGATTCCTCGATGCCATGGAAAGCGATTTTCGCGGCAATTGCGTATATTGCGGGCACTGTGCGCCGTGCCCTGCGGGAATAGATATCGCTGCAGTGAATAAGTATCTGGATATCGCGCTGCTGGACACGGGAAAAGTGCCGCCGTCCATACGCTCGCATTACGACTGCCTCAGCGCCCACGGCGGAGACTGCATCGAATGCGGCAGCTGCGAGAAACGATGCCCGTTCGACGTTTCGGTGATCGAAAAGATGAAAGAGGCAGCCGAAATATTCGGCAAGTGAGCGTTCGTTTTCGCTGAACATGAAGATATTACCTATAATATGCGCTTTTTGAAAAATGTAGGGATTGATTTCAACAGTCTGCGTGAGCAAAGTCCATTAAAGCGGGGCAACTGACTGCCCCAGCCCTTTACTAAAAAAGTCCGAATTACTCAAACCCATTGCTTCATGCATACATTTAGCGAAAAAGCAGAAATGTAGATAATTGTTAATGAAAGCGCAGGACAAGACGCCGTATTTTGTTAAAGCAGAGCTAAGAGGAGGAGTTTATGGGAACGCAGCAAAGATATCTTGGACAGAAGGGGCTGATTGTACTGATTGCGTTCATGAATATGATAGTGCCGCTGTCGCTTGACATGTATCTGCCGGCCGTACCGCATATGACGCAGGTGTTCGACACGACGGAATCGGTGGTCAACTTTACGCTCGTGGGATTTTTCTTTTTTATGGCGGTGGGGATACTGCTGTTCGGACCGCTGAGCGACAAGTACGGCAGGAAGCCGATGCTGCTGGCCGGCACGGCCATATATATGGTCTGCAGCGCGGCGTGCGCCATGGCGCCGAGCATAGCGTTTCTGATCGGAGCGCGCATAGCGCAGGCGCTGGGAGCAGGCTGCATGATCGCCGTATCGACGGCGATGATCAAGGACTGCTTTGAAAAGAAAACGAGGGATGTGGTGCTGGCCGTCGTGCAGGCGATGGCTGTGATAGCGCCCATGGTAGCGCCGATCGTCGGCGCCTGGGTAGTGACGCTGTCCGGATGGCGAGCCACGTTTTGGGTGCTGGCGGCGATGGCGCTGCTGTGTCTGCTGGCGGTAGCGCTGCTGCAGGAGACGCTTCCCGAAGGGAAAAGAGAGGAAGTGTCGGTGCTGGGCAGTCTGGGCGGGCTCTACAGCGTCGGCAAAAACGGCGGCTTTTCGTTGTTCCTGCTTACCGTGGGAGTGCTGTCGGCTCCGTATATGGCCTACATCTCGGTTTGTTCCTACATATATATAGACTTTTTCTCGCTTTCGGAGACGGCATACAGCTACTATTTCGCGGTCAATTCGGCGGTCTCGATACTGGGTCCCGTGGTATATCTGAAAATAGTGAGGCGGATGGGCGGCAGATCGTTCATGAATGCGGCGGTGTTCGTTTCGCTGGCCTGCGGTGTGATGCTGCTGATTTTTGGAAGCGCGGCGCCCGTGGTGTTCCTGCTGTGCTTCCTGCCGTTTACCATCATAGAGAGCGCGGTGCGGCCGTTCAGCACAGCGATATTGCTGAATCAGCAGGATCGCGATATCGGTTCGGCATCGGCGCTCATAAACTTCACGCATACGGTGCTGGGCAGTCTGGGAATGGTGTTAGGAACGCTGGGCTGGAGCAGCTTCATCACAGGCCTGGGCATCATCCTCGCGGGAGGCGCCGCTCTGGCTCTGGCGGGATGGCTGGCGCTGCTGAAATCAGGCATGCTGGCCAAGGATCTGCGGTAAATTTTTTTGTTGACAAACCAGGCGCCTTCCTATATATTAGTAACATACATGTAAATACGGACGCGATGAACGGAATAAGTCTGACGAAAGTATTTCAGCGAGCAGTCGGCCGGTGCAAGACTGTATACGGAGTCGGATGTCTCACCCGGGAGCGTCAAACTTTTGAGGGGACATGTGATTTTTCCGGATTGCGGGAGCGACGGGAACGGCGGGAGCCGAAACAGCATGTCAATAAGAGTGGTACCGCGGAAGCTAACGCCTTCGTCTCTTGCTTTGAGACGAAGGTTTTTTGAGTATTAAAGGACGACCGGTACGGGAAAAAGGAGAAAGGTAATATGAAAAACAGCGAAAAGTACAAGGTGGGCTACTTCCCGCCGCCCGAGCCTCATTACGAATGGGTAAAGAAGGATCATATAGAAAAGGCGCCGAGATGGTGCAGCGTAGATCTGCGGGACGGCAATCAGGCGCTCATAGTTCCCATGAGTCTCAGTGAAAAGGTGGAATTCTACAAATTCCTGCTGAAGATAGGCTTCAAGGAGATCGAGGTGGGCTTCCCGGCGGCCTCCAAGACGGAGTACCAGTTCCTGAGAAAGCTGGTGGACGAGGATCTCATACCTGACGATGTGACCATACAGGTGCTGACGCAGTCGCGAAAGCATATAATAAAGAAGACGTTTGAATCTCTGGCTGGGATGAAGAGAGCTATCGTGCATCTCTACAATTCCACCTCGCTGGCTCAGAGGGAGCAGGTGTTCAAGAAGAGCAAGGAGGAGATCATCAAGATCGCCACCGACGGGGCATCGCTCATGAAGGAGTATGCCGCCAAGCATCCGGAGACGGATTTCACGTTTGAATACTCACCGGAGAGCTTCACAGGCACGGAGGTAGAGTTTGCGGTAGAGATATGCAATGCGGTCATAGACATATGGCAGCCGACGCCTGACAACAAGGTGATCATCAATCTGCCGGCTACGGTCGAGATGTCGATGCCGCACGTATACGCGTCGCAGATAGAGTATATGTGCGCTAATCTCCACAACAGGGAGAATGTTCTCGTATCGCTTCACCCGCACAACGACAGAGGCACGGCGGTGGCCGACGCTGAGCTGGGACTGCTGGCCGGAGGCGACAGGATAGAGGGCACGCTCTTCGGAAATGGTGAGAGAACGGGCAACGTCGATATCGTGACGCTGGCCATGAATATGTTCTGCCATGGCGTGGATCCGGGCCTGGATTTTTCCAACATGCCGGAGGTTGTCGAGACATACGAGAAATATACGGACATGAAAGTTTATCCGCGACAGCCGTACGGCGGACAGCTCGTGTTTGCGGCCTTCTCGGGATCGCATCAGGACGCTATAGCCAAGGGCATGAAGTGGCATAAGGATAAAGACCTCAAGACATGGTCCGTACCGTATCTGCCGCTCGATCCGCACGATGTGGGCAGAGAATACGAGGCGGATGTCATAAGGATAAACAGCCAGTCCGGCAAGGGCGGCGTGGCATATATCCTGGAGCAGAATTTCGGTTACGTGATACCGCAGCAGATGAGAGAAGAGCTGGGGTACATGGTCAAGGATATCTCGGATGAGGAGCACAAGGAGCTTACGCCTGTAGAGGTATATCAGGCGTTCGCCAGGGAATACGTCAACGTATTCGATCCGATAGACATAACGGACGCCGTTTTCAGGAAGGCTTCGGATTACAAGTCGAACGACGGCATGATCGCCGATATCAAGGTGAGGATAGCCGGCAAGGTGTATTCGTTCGAGGCAGTCGGTAACGGCAGACTAGACGCCATCAGCAACGCGCTGAAGATGTCGCCGTATACGTTCGATTACAAGTTCGTGACGTATTCGGAGCACGCGCTTTCCTCGGAATCCACCTCCAAGGCGGCGGCGTATGTCTGCATCGAGGACGGAGAAGGCAACGAGTTCTGGGGAGTCGGCACTCACGAGGACATCATCCTGGCGTCGGTCAACGCGCTGGTGAGCGCACTCAACAGACAGAACAAGAAGGACCATTTCGTGGAATAAGCGGAATGCGTGGAATAAGCGCAACAGAGTGAAAATAAACAGATAAATACATCAAGGAGGAAATTCAAAATGGGAATGACGATGACCCAGAAGATCCTTGCTGCTCACGCGGGGCTCGACAGCGTCGAGGCGGGGCAGCTCATAATGGCGGATCTCGATATGGTGCTGGGTAACGACATCACTACGCCGGTGGCGGTCAATGAATTCGAGAAGGCCGGATTTGACGGCATCTTTGACAGGGAGAAGATATCTCTGGTAATGGACCACTTCACACCGAACAAGGACATCAAGGCTGCGGAGCAGTGTATGCAGTGCAGGACGTTTGCCAGAAAATTTGACGTCAAGAATTTCTTTGACGTCGGCAGGATGGGCATAGAGCACGCCCTGCTTCCTGAGCAGGGACTGGTGAAGGCCGGCGACTGTATCATCGGAGCGGATTCACACACGTGCACATACGGCGCGCTGGGTGCGTTTTCCACGGGAGTGGGCAGCACCGATATGGCGGCCGGCATGGCCACGGGCAAAGCGTGGTTCAAGGTTCCTGAGGCGATCAGGTTCAACCTCACCGGCAGCCTGCAGGAGAACGTGACCGGCAAGGACGTCATCCTGCACATCATAGGAATGATCGGAGTTGACGGCGCGCTCTACAGATCCATGGAGTTCATGGGCGAGGGGCTTGCCAGCCTTTCCATGGACGACAGGCTCTGCATAGCCAACATGGCCATAGAGGCGGGAGCCAAGAACGGCATATTCATGGTCGACGCCGTGACCGAGGAATACATGAGAGGCAGAGTGGGCGGAGAGTGGACGGTCTACGCGCCCGACGACGATGCGCAGTACGTGGAGATCTACGACATAGATCTTTCGTCCCTGAAGCCGACGGTTTCGTTCCCGCACCTGCCGGAAAACACCAGGACCATCGATCAGGTCGGAGATATAAACATCCAGCAGGTAGTCATAGGCTCCTGTACGAACGGCAGACTTGAGGACATGGCTCTGGCGGCGAAGATCTTTAAAGGCAAGAAGGTGCATCCTGACGTGAGGGCGATAATCATACCGGCCACACAGCAGGTCTACAAGGACTGCATAGCCAACGGCTATCTCGATATATTCATAGACGCGGGATGCGTGGTATCGACACCGACGTGCGGTCCGTGTCTGGGAGGCCATATGGGCATCCTGGCGGCGGGAGAGCGCTGCGTAGCAACCACCAACAGAAACTTCGTAGGCAGGATGGGCCACGTGAAGTCGGAGGTATATCTGGCCAGCCCGGCTGTAGCGGCGGCATCGGCCGTCACGGGCAGGATAAGCGGTCCTGACGAAATTCTGTAGACGCGCCGGCATAGAAAGCACGGGCGACGTTTGATTAAGGAGGAAATGATGAAAGCACAGGGAATCGTACATAAATACGGAGACAACGTGGATACCGATGTCATTATTCCGGCAAGACATCTGAACACCGCCGACCATAAGGAGCTGGCGGCGCACTGCATGGAGGATATAGATGCGGATTTTGTCAACAAAGTGAAGGACGGCGATATCATGGTGGGCGGCGAAAATTTCGGCTGCGGATCCTCGCGTGAGCATGCGCCGATAGCCATCAAGGCCAGCGGTATCGACTGCGTCATAGCCAAGACATTTGCCAGGATATTTTACAGGAATTCCATCAATATCGGACTTCCGATACTCGAATGTCCGGAGGCCAGCGAAAGGATAGAGAACGGCGACAGGGTCTCCGTAGATTTCGATACAGGAGTAATAACGAACGAGACGAAGGGCGAGACATATCAGGCGCTGCCGTTTCCTGAGTTCATAAAGGATATCATGGCTAAGGGCGGACTGATGAACAGCCTTACGGGCAAGTAGAGGAGGAAGGAAAATGGAATACAGGATAGCTGTAGTACCGGGAGACGGTATAGGACCGGAGGTCGTGGCGCAGACGCTTAAGGTCCTGGACAAGGTCGGAGAGGTTTACGGCCACAGCTTCAAATACGAAAAGGTGCTGGCGGGAGGCTGCGCGATAGATGCGACCGGCGGCTGCCTGCCGCAGGAGACGATAGACGTATGCAAAGCCTCTGATGCGGTCCTTCTGGGCGCCGTAGGCGGCTGGAAATGGGATACGCTTCCGGGAAACGAGCGGCCGGAGATGGCTCTGCTGGGATTGAGAAAGGAGCTGGGGCTCTTCGCCAATCTCAGACCGGCGATGCTGTTCGAGGAGCTGGCGGACGCCTGCCCGCTCAAGCCTGAGATCATAGCCGGCGGACTCGATATAGTCGTAGTCAGGGAGCTGACGGGCGGCATATATTTCGGCGAGAAGGGTACGAAGGACACGGCTATGGGTGCGGCTGCCTACGACGTGGAGCAGTATTCTGAGGGCGAGGTGCGCAGGATCGCTGAAGTGGCCTTCGATATGGCTATGAAGAGAGGGAAAAAGGTCACCAGCGTCGATAAGGCAAATGTGCTGGAGAGCTCGCGTCTGTGGAGACGCGTAGTGGCTGAGGTCGGAGATAGGTTCCCGGAGGTGGAGCTGAACAACATGTACGTTGACAACGCGGCCATGCAGCTGGTGAGAAATCCGAAGCAGTTCGACGTCATAGTGACAAGCAATATATTCGGAGACATACTTTCCGATGAGGCCAGCATGATAACGGGATCGATCGGCATGTTGCCGTCGGCCAGCCTGGCTACCGGCAACTTCGGCATGTACGAGCCTGTACACGGCTCCGCGCCCGATATAGCCGGCAAGGATATGGCCAATCCGATGGCGACGATACTGTCGGCAGCCATGATGTTGAGGTATACGTTCGGGCTGGGGAAAGAGGCTGATGCCGTGGAGAGCGCAGTCAAGAAGGTGCTGGCGGACGGATACAGGACGCATGACATAGCGGCCGAAGGCGAAGAGGCGATAGGCACGGAAAAGGCCGGCGACCTGATCGCCGCCAACATCGGCTGACGATTTGCAGGATGTTGCTGCGGCGGCAGATAACTTTACCGAAACTTTACATAATCATGACAAAGTTGCGGAAAAGTGAAAAAATATTATACATTTTTTAGAAAATTCAAAAACTATCGGCAACATCGAAAACCCAACGTTGCCGATAGTTTTTTTCTTAGAATGATAATTTAGTAACAATGTATTATCTTGCGAAGATTCGTTAATGGTCTTGCGCGAGGCGGTGGTTTTGGGTTATGGTTTAGGAAATAAAAGTCAGAAGGGAGCGTGGAAACCACCTTACAGAAAAAGTTAATGCTGCGGTACAGCCGGACGATGAACCGGGCCGCTATCTGAGAGAACTTTGGGAGGTGGAAAAGCAGGGCGAGGCGCCTGCTGGAAATTCCGATATGAATAATGTATTTAAGAACGTTAACAGACGTAACTGTAAATTGTAATTGTAACTTTGATTTTAAATTTGATTTGAGAGCATGATACATGCAGGAGCCGTCCGGCAGACAGGCCGGCCGGAAAAGCATGAGCATAGAAACAATACAGAAAGCTGAAAGCTGTGAATAACGTCTTGCATGATATCATGATATTTTATGAGGTGAATTATGAAAAAGGTATTAGTGTTAGGCGTAGGAGCGCAGGGAAGCGCAGCAGCAAAGAGACTCGATCAGGAACCGAATGTAGGAGAAATAATATGTGCGGATTACGATCCGAAAGCGGTGGAGAGCATCGTTAAATCCATCAAGAAGGGCAGAGGAGCGCAGGTGGACGCGCATGACAAGGACAGCATCGTCGCTGCGGCTCAGGGCGTGGATCTCATCCTCAACGGACTGCCGCTGGAATGCACGAAGAACGTGCTCGATGCAGCGCTGGAGGTAAAGGCCAACTATCAGGACTACGCGTCCACGATCGCTGAGAACGTGGCAGACGTATGGAGAAACAGCGAGGAAGCCAAGAAGGATGACAATTTCCTGGGCGCAAAGGTTACCTCACCTGCCACGAAGCAGTGGATGGACAGCCTGAAGGCGCAGTTCAACATATACGGTCCTAAGTTCAAGGAGATAGGAAAGCTGGCTATCGTGGGCACGGGCTCCGCTCCGGGACTCATCTGCTGTGCGACGAGAAACGCGGTAAGGCATCTTGATTCCTGCGATACCATATACAATATCGTTTGGGAAGGCGCTATAGCCAAGAGATTCCAGCCGTTCTGGTGGTCGCCGATCACAGCGCTCACCGACATGAGCGAGCAGGCGCTGGCATTTGAAAACGGCCAGTTCGTCAATACACCGGCGTTCGGAAATCCTATCAAGAGGAAATACGATTACATGGAAGAGGAAATCACTTTCATGGAGCATTCACACGACGAGCCTCTGCAGTACGGATTCAACGCCGAGAAGTTCTTCAAGGGCTGCAAGAACGCTTACTTCAAGTATGCTGGAGCCGGAATGGACTTCGCCAAGCCGCTCTATGAGGCAGGACTGCTGAGCCACGAGGCTGAGGACTACAAGGGCAACAAGATCGTGCCGTTCGACTACGTCCTCACTCACATACCGCCTGCTCCTAAGTACAGGGAAGAGATCCAGGAGATCATCGACGAAGGTCTGAAGCTGGATTCGGGATGCATGGTAATAGAAGCCTACGGAAAGAAGGATGGACAGGATATCCTGGTAGAGAACCACGTGTTTGCGCCGGGCTTCGTAGAATCCTTCGAGAGAGCGGGAATAACTGCCGAGATGTACCTGACGGGACAGGGTGGATTCTTCTTCTCCAAGATGTTCGTAAACGACAAGTTCGACCAGACGGGTCTGATCTCTTCGGATATGCTGAGCGACGAACAGGTGGATACGTACTTCGAATACGCTGCCGAGCTGGGCATCACGCTGGAAACGAAGATCAAGAAGCTGTAAACGTAAGCCATAAAACATACGATAAAAGTAATTCTCAAGGAACGCCTGCTGCGGGAAACCCGGCAGGCGTTTTCCTGCGCACATACTTGACAACGGTGGTATAATATTATATCATATACTCTACAGAAAAGGTATGGTAGAGGATCCGTTGGAGGTGACGCTTATTTTAATCATAAAAGAGGTCGAATATGCCATAATGATTTTGGACGAGCTTTATAATAACGGACCGATGTCCGCAAAAGACATTTCGGATGCCAGGGATATACCATCGCCGTTCATATACAGAGTTCTCAAGAAGCTGCAGGAAAAGGGCATCCTGTCGGTAAAAAGGGGACCGAGGGGCGGATATGAACTCTGCGGCGACTGCGATCAGCTGACGCTCTACGATGTGATCGGCGCCTTTGAAAACACGTTCCTGGTAATAGAGTGCATGAAGAGCGATTATGATTGTTCGCGCAACGATGATATGGGATGCTGCCTGCATAAGGAGTTCGGGCGTATACAGGGAACGCTGAAGCGGGAATTCCGCAGCAGGAGCCTGGCTTCGCTGTTTGCGCGGGAGGATGAAGAAAAGAGCGAGAAGAAAAAGAGAGCCTGACGACATCGGACAGATACCATCAGGCTCTCTTTTTAGATATGAGAAAGATCCGACATCAGATGTCGGTCTGTTTTTTTGTGTGCGTCGGCTTCAGATCGTCCTGGATGACCATTTCCTTGAGACGGTCGATGTGGATGTCGGCGGCGTATCGCGCCGAGTCCGCGTCGCCGTTTTCGATGGCCTCAAGTATCATCCTGTGTTCCTCCGGCATTTTCTCCGCGCGGCGAAAATCGTCGTAATATATATATCGGAAGCGCAGCACCAGCTCCTGCAGCTGCTCGATCATCTGCACGAGGATCTTGTTGTTGCAGGATTCAACGATGATGCGATGAAAACGCGTATCGTACTTTATCATATCCTCCATGTTGCCCTCGGTTACGGCCTCGTTGTAGCGTGAGGATACATCCTTGAGCTCGGACAGCTGATCGGGCTGCATCCTGGAGGCGGCGAAAAAAGCTGCCAAGCCCTCCATGTTCTGCCTCACCTCGAGTATCTCGACCATGTCCTTTGTAGAGATCTGAGAAGCGTAAGCGCCCTTGCGGGGCTCTATGATCACCAGTCCTTCTTTCTCCAGTTTTCTTATGGCCTCTCTGACCGGAGTTCTGCTGACTCCGATCTGGTTTGCCAGATCGACCTCCATCATACGAGTTCCCGGAGGTATGTCGCCGGTAAGTATCTGCATTTTCAGCTCTTCGTATACCATTTCGCGCAATGGCTTGTGATTTTTGATGTTAAAATTCAACATAGTTTTCACCTGAATAAGTATTATCACCACGTGGTGCGGGTCCAGAAGCTCTCCTTGTTCAGGGCGAGCATTTCGCCGCACAGCTGCTTTGATTGCCGTATGTTTCTGCACAGCCCGAAGACGGCCGGTCCGCTGCCGCTCATCATGACGCAGTCGGAGTCGCACAGCTCCTGCATCCTGGCTTTGGTCTGCGCAACTATAGGATACCGCCTCAACGTAAAATTTTCAAGTACATTGACCATATTTTTCCTTATAAGTTCCAGGGATCCGTTTTCGAGCCCTTTTATCATTTCGTCGTTGTCGGGATGCCGGTCTATCGTCATGGAATCTATGCCCTTGTACGCCGTGGCAGTCGATACGCTGATCGGCGGCTTGGAAAGCACAAGGTGGCTATGAAGACCGTGCTTCAGGGGCGTGAGATTGGTGCCGGTACCCGTTGCCAGAGCGCAGTGACAGGCCAGCGGATCGCCGGCAAAGCGCGGCTTCAGCGTTTTGTCTGCCGCGGCCTGTCCCATTACGCAGAACGGGATGTCGGAGCCGAGCTCGGAGCTGATCCTGATCAGATCGTTGAGCGAAAGACCCAGATCCCAGAGAATGTTGAGCCCGTGCAGGACTGCCGCCGCATTGCCGCTGCCGCCGGCCAGTCCGGCGGATACGGGGATCCGTTTCTTTATGTCGATGCTTATGTGGCCGGAACGTCCGTGTCCGTATTTTTCCGCTATGAGTGCGGCCGCTCTGTAGGCCAGATTGCGCTCGTCGGTAGGCAGAAAATATCTGTTGGTGGAGACGCTCACCGTGACGCAATCGTTTTTCGGCTCTTCGCGCCATCTGATGAGCAGATCGTCGCACAGGAGGATCTGCTGCATTATCATGGAGACCTGATGGAATCCGTTATCCAGCACGCCGAGAACGTCAAGTGAGAGATTTATCTTTGCGAAGGAATTCAGGTTTATCTTTTTCAACGATATCCACTCCTTTAAAAAAACAGGTGAGCCGGAAGCCCACCTGTTTTTAAGCCTTATTTTTTCTTGTTTCTATTTTTTGAATTCTTCTGCTTACCGGTCTGGTTCTTCGGGTTCGTGGAACCTTTTTTCTTCTGATTGTTCTGAGGCTTATTGTCAGGGGTGACAGTAACCTTGTACTGGCTTCCGGCAGCCGCGATCGGTCTAGGCGCCGTCACCTTCTTGGTATTGGCGGCCTTTCTCTTCGCTTCGCGTTCGGCCTCCATGGCGTCGAGTTCGGCTTCGAATTCGGCTTCCTTGGCTCTCTGCTTCGCTGCCGCCTCCGCCTGCTTGGCCTTTTTCTTCTTGTCCTTTTCCACGATCTCCTCTACGGATTTGCCGGTCCTCTTGGCTTCCTTGTATGGGTTCACCGTATCCTGCTTATTTTTCTGCTCCTGCTCTTTTTCCATGGCCTTCTTGGTGCTTCGCACGCTGAAGAATACCATGCCGACGATCATGACGATCATCATTATGGTGTAGACCATGGTCGATTTTGACTGATCCAGGGTCCTGAATTTGATGGTCTCCTCATGACCCAGCCTCGTGCCGTCGGTCGCCTGCAGATCCTCGCCTATGGTGAGCACGTATTCGGTGTTGCCTCTGATCTGGATATCGGTATCGACTGTGTCAGAAACTACCATCATCAGTCCGTCGGCTTTTTCCTTATGGCTGTAATATACGCGGATAGGGATCTCCTTGCCCTTCTTGGTCGTCAGCTTGAACTGCTTGTTGTTGGCCTGTCTGATGGCCTTGCTTTCAGGCAGCATCTCCTTGCTGAAATATATCTTCACACTGAGGTTCTCCACCGATACTCCGGTGGCGCCGTCCTCCGGCGTCGATGATTCGATGGTAAAGCCCGACGATGAGCTGCTGTCCGAACCGTTAGCTGCGAAGCTGGCGGGAGCCAGCACAGCCATCGTCATCAGGAACAGGCATATCAGAGCACCTATTTTTTTCATTGCTGTTTTTCCTCCGCTTTTCTTTCTCTTAATCCTCTGAAAAAGGTCTTCATCAGAGAGGAGCATTCGTCCTCCATGAGACCTGTCTCTATCTCCGTGAAATGATTGAGTTGCGGCTCCTGAGGGATGTTAAACACAGATCCGCACGCGCCGGACTTGGGATCACGCGCTCCGATATAGAGCTTCCTGATCCTCGCCCAGACGATAGCGCCGGCACACATGCTGCAGGGCTCGACCGTTACGAACATATCGCAGCCTGTCAGTCGCCAGCCGCCCAGATGAGCGGCAGCCTGTCTTATGGCCAGTATCTCCGCGTGCGCGGTAGGGTCCTTGCGGGTCTCCGTTTCGTTGTGCCCGCGGCCGATTATCTCGCCGTCGCGTACCACTACGGCGCCTACAGGTATTTCGCCTGCGGCGGCAGCTTTTTTTGCTTCCTCAAGAGCTTCAAGCATATACTTTCTCATATACCTAACAATGGTATCATACTTTGACTTTTCTATCAAGTGGATTCTGCTATACTACTTTTGATGTGTTTTGCCTATTGATGTGCTTTTACCTACATTTTTATTTTTTGAAAGCATATAGGTATTATTTTCAACGTTTGCTTGCCTGCCCTTCTTGGCAGTCTCACAAACACCCTTGGCAAATCAGCTTCGGATCTTTCCAGCCCGTTGTTTTTACCTACAATCTTCAAAAACCGGGTTTTGTAGATAATTTTATTGCATATTTTATTGCATATATCGTTTGATATAGTCAAAATTTATATTAAGGGGGGGGCAGCGAGGCGGCAGTCTCTTGTGCGCCGGAGGCTTTTTTAGTAATATAAAGATGAAAGGACAGGATTATGATCTTAGATATTATAATAGCGGCGATCTTAATACTTTCCATGGCGTTCGGCCTGTACAGAGGCTTCGTGTGGACGTGCGTGCATACGGTCGGCTGGGTGGGCGCGCTTATCGCGGCGTTTTTTCTCACCAGACCGCTGGCTGATATGCTCGGGGACAGCTTCGTCGGTGAAGCCGTTACGGAAACGGTGACGGGAGAAGTGGGCGGACAGGCGGAGTCGGTAAGCTCCATGTATGAGGGGCTCCCGGCCATGATCAGAGGCGGCCTTACGACGGCTACGGCGGAGATGTCCGATATACTGGCGTCGCTCATAACAGGTGCAGTGATATCGGTCATCAGTTTTCTCGTGATAATGGTGGGGATAAGGCTGCTTCTCGGCCTGCTGACAAGATCTGTTGCCAGGCGCGACAGGGGGACGCTGCTTTCGGGAGGCGACAGGTTTCTGGGACTCGTGGCCGGCAGTATAAAGGGCCTGCTGCTCGTCTTCATGTTCCTGATACTGCTGATACCGATCGTCAATCTGTCTCAGGGAGATTTCGCCGAAGCCGTCATCGAAAGCCTGAGGTCGTCTGTGATCGCGGGAACGCTTTATGATAACAATCTGCTGCTCGTGATAACGGGCGGCATATTCTCATGATCTGCGACGCAGCCGCGGCGGCATCTGCAGTGCGATCGTAGCTGCGGAGAATATCCGCGTCTTCTTCCTTTTTCACTTGCATTTTTTGAAGATGTGTTGTAAAGTTAGTGTAACAAAAAAATAATCAGAAAATTCCAAATCAACTTGACAAGCGCGATGCTCTTTGATAGAGTAGTAGCGTTGTGTGTGCAGCAGGCGTATTGCCGGCGATGACACACATAATACTGTAAACTTCAGTTTCTCTATAATAAACTTCTGTAATTGAGCAGAAAGCGGGACGCCTCGTTTTCTGCTCAGTTCTTTTATTTGCAAATATTTCTTGACCCGTTCCCATGGGCAGGTGATATAATTATAAAAATCGTAATATTGAAAAAATACCGTCGGCATGGCGCGTCTTGCCGGATCGGCGGCACTGGTAGGAAAAGGAGGCCATTATGACAGCGGACAGAGTTTTTTTGAACGGCAAGGTTTATACCGTGAACGGCAAGGGCGACTGGGCTCAGGCCGTAGCGATAAAGGGAAACGAGATCGTATACGTGGGCAGCGACGAAGGCGCCAAGGCCTTCTGTGACGACAAGACGGAGATAAACGATATGAACGGCAGGATGATGCTGCCGGGCTTTATCGACGGGCATTGTCATCCCGTGATGGCCGCATATTTCCTCTGCGGCATATATCTGCAGATAGAGTGGGGAGTTGAAAAGTGTCTGGCGGAGATCGAGCGCTTCGTGAAGGAGAATCCCGACGAGCCGACTTATTTCGGGCTGGGATATGCGGAATGGATCTTTGATGAGACAGGTCCGAAGAAAGAGATGCTGGATGCCATCTGCCCTGACAAGCCGATGATGATAATGGGCAGCAGTTCGCATGAGGCATGGGTCAACAGCAAGGCGCTGGAAATGGCCGGAGTAACGAAGGACACGCCGGACCCGATCCCGGGCTTCCATTATTTCCACAGGGATGCCGAGGGCAATCCGACCGGGCATCTGCTGGAGACAGGGCCGGAAATGATGCTGCTGGAAAAGATAGATTTCTTCCGCAAGGAAAGGATAGACAAGGCGCTGCGCGACGCCTCCGACGAGTATGCGGCCATGGGCGTGACCGCGACCTGCGACATGGGTGCTTATGAGTTCGAGCTCGACACGTATTTTGACGATGTGCCGAGGATGATAGAGGAGGGTTCATATAAGCAGAGATTCTTTGGCTGCGGACGCATGATCGCCGAGAGAACGGATACGGAGACCATCCTGCCGCGGCTCGTGGAATACAAGAAAAAATACGATTCGGATCTGTTCAGGATCCATTTCCTCAAGATCATAAACGACGGCACGCTGGAGACGAGATCGGCAGCCCTGAGCGAGCCGTACGACGAGACGGGAGCCATGGTATATCCGCTTTTCAACAGGGAGGAGATGGCCGAGATCGGTCTCAGAGCCGCGAAGGAGGGCCTGGACATCAATGTTCACGGCATAGGCGACGAGGCCATCAGCGGCACGCTTGCTATGGCGAAGGCTGTGCGTGAGGCGGGATATCACGACTGCCGCATCACGAATTCGCACTGCGATTACGTCAAGGACGAGGAGCTGGCACTCTTCGGCAGATACGACGTGATCGCCAATACGACGTGCGTATGGCATTACGGAAACCCTGATATGGAAAAGGTCATCGGCGACAGGCAAAATCACACGTTCAGGCTCAGGAGCATGATCGCCGGCGGCTGCCGCATGGGTCAGGGCTCTGACTTCCCGGTAGATGAGTTCGGGCGCGATCCGCTGAAGGGCATAGAGATGGGCTGCAGCAGGCAGCTGTTCGACCATCCTGAGCTGCCGGTGCTGGAGCCTTATACGGAAAAGCTCTCGGTAAAGGACGGCATAGAGAGCTATACCATAAACAACGCCTATCAGATGCACATGGATCATAAGCTGGGATCGATCGAGGTCGGCAAGTACGCGGATCTCGTGATTTTGGAAAAGGATCTCTTCGACATCCCGGTGTCTGAGATCCACAGCGTGAAGGTCTGCGAAACGATCATGAACGGCAGGACGACGTACAGAGCCGAGTGATGAACCCGGCAGGAGACAGGATGACAGGAGAAACGATATGAACAAAGAGATAGAAAAGATCATAGACAGCTACAGGGATGAGATGGTGGAAAAGCTGCAGGAGCTCTTGAGGATAAAGTCCGAGGCGACGACAGTCGGAGAGGTCGGCAAGTGCGACGCTCCTTTCGGTGAAGGCCCTAAGCAGGCGATGGATTATATGATGGAGCTGGGCAGGGAAAAGGGCTTCGACGTCATCAACTATGACAACGTGGCCTGCGAGCTGAATTTCGGCGAAAAAAAGGAGGACGCCGTAGGCAGCATAGGACATCTGGACGTGGTGCCGGCGGGCGGCAAGTGGAAGTATCCGCCTTACGGGGGCGAAATCCACGACGGCAGGATCTACGGCCGGGGAGCCGTAGATGATAAGGGCCCGACGATCGCGGTCTTTTACGCGGCGCTGGCCATAAAGGAGAGCGGGCTGCCGCTGAAGAAAAACCTGACGCAGATCATCGGCACGTACGAGGAGGGCGGGTACTTCCCGTGTCTTCATCATTATCTGGACTGCGCGGAGAGGATACCGTCCTGCGGCATAGTGCCGGACTCGTTCTTCCCGATATGCTTTTCCGAGAAGCATTTCGTGAATACGAGATTTTCCGTGACGGCGTCGCGCAGCGGCGGAGAAAAGAAAGAAGACAAGCCGATCCTCAAGAGCATACGGGGAGGCGATGCGTTCAACATCGTGCCGACCTGGGCGGAGGCTGTTTTTGTCGACAGGAAGGGCAACGTGGTGGAGACGATAAAGGAAAAGGGCGTATCGGCGCACGCTTCCGCGCCGGAGCAGGGCGAGAACGCCAT
>CASESB010000039.1 GCA_949290475.1 uncultured Bacillota bacterium | reverse complement strand
ACGCAGACGAGATGGAGATCATTGATTTTTCGTGCCCCTAAATAGAGAAAAATAAGTACTATTTGTGCACAAAAATCAAAAATTGTACTTTTTTAAATCTTTTTCATAAAAAATGTTGACCGGATACCCATGCGGGGTATCCAGTCTTGTAGTTACTTGATCTTGCGGCTGTACAGTCTGCAGTTACTTGATCTTGCGGTTGCACAGTCTTGCAGTTACTTGATCTTGCGGCTGTACGGCATTACAGCTATTCGCTTCTGTAGCGCAATATGCACCAGTTATTATCGTCGAGCAGATCTATCGCTGTGCAGATATATCGTCGTGCAGATAAGCTCGTATCATCGCGGCAGCAGTGAGATGCCCATCTTTTCAGGGCTGAAGAGGCGGGCGTCCATGAGCTTGAGGTCATCGGCGATCTGAGGACGGAATTCCATCAGCGCCAGGACGTCCTTTTCAAGGTCGATGCCGGGAGCGATCTCTATGAGGGTAGGGCCGCCGGGCATCAGCTTGAAGACGGCTCTTTCGGTTATGTAGAACACGTTCTGTCTGCCTTTGTCCAGCGAGTTCTCGCCGGAGAACGTGATGTGATCGACGTTGCGGACGAACTTGACGTTGCGGCCGTTTTTTACGATACGCAGTCTGCCGTCCTCGATACGGATATCGTTTTCGCGGCCGGCAGTGAACGTACCCATGAAGCAGATGTTCTTGGCGCCCTGAGTTATGTTTATGAAGCCTCCGGGGCCGGGAACCTTGCCGGCGAATCTGGAAACGTTGACGTTGCCGTGCATGTCTATCTCCGCTGAGCCAAGGCATGCGAAGTCTATACCGCCGCCGTCGTAAAAATCGAACATGTCGGGCTGTTTGAGGATGGCGTCGGGATTGTAGGCTGCGCCGGTGGCTATGCCGGGAGCAGGAACGCCGCCCATTACGCCTGATTCGATGCTGGCGGACACCTTGTCGATGAGGCCTTCCTCGTTGAGGACGTTCGATACGTTCATCGGCAGTCCGATGCCGAGATTTATGAACGAATCCTCTCTGAACTCGAAAACACCGCGTCGGCAGATGACCTTTTCTATGCTCAGAGGCATGCTCTTTATCTCTTCCAGCTGTATCTTTTCGTCGCCGCACCAGGAGTCCACCGGATCAGGCAGGCCTTCGATAAAGTGCTGACCTGAGTTGCCAGGAGAACCGAGAACCACATAATCGACAAGCGTAGAAGGCACGGTGACCTTCTGCGGATGCAGCGCGCCGCTGTCGACGATCTCGTCAACCTGGACGATGACTATACCGCCGGAGTTTCTGGCGGCAGTTGCCATTTCCAGCTGCTCCAGATGCATGGCTTCCTTTTCGAGAGAAATGTTGCCCTTCCTGTCGGCCTTGGTACCCTTTATGATGGCCACGTCGATGGGAAAGGCCGGGTAGAAGAGGCAGTCTGAGCCGTTGAGCTCTATTAACTGTACGGGGATGTCGTCGCATCCGCGTGCGGCTTCGTTTATACGTCCGCCGTCGACGCGCGGATCGACGAAGGTCTTCATGCCCACCTCTGTGAATACGCCGGGTTTGCCGGCAGCGATGGCTCTCATCATGTGAGAGAGCACGCCCTGAGGTATCATAAAGCACGGAAAGGCGTTGTCCATAACGAGCGGATATATTTTGTTGGCGAGGCTCAGATTGCTGCATAAAAATCTTCGCATCAGACCTTTGTGCGCGAAGTGATTGATGCCGCGATTCTTGCCGTCGCCGCCTATGCCGGCAACGTTTACTACGTTGAGCGAGCAGGGATGTCCTTCCTTTAAGAAACGGGCTTCGATCTCGCCCATGATGTCGTCAGCGAGACAGAAGCTGATAAAAGCGTCTATGGCGACGGTGGAGCCGTCCTTTATGATTCTCGCTGCGTCCTTTGCATCTATGAATTTTACAGTCATCTGGTACCTTCCCTTTGATCATTTGTTTTTAAATCTTACGTTCTTTTCGCCGGCGAGGAAGCCGCCCATGCCGAGCTTCTGATCCTCGGTATCGAAGAGCGAGCTGAAGGCTTCGCGCTCGAATATGCAGCCGTCGTGTATGTCGGTGTCGCGCGAGGCGTTGACGGCTCTCTTGGCAGCCCGTACGGCCAGCTGGCCGTTTTTGTTTATGGCCTCGCAAACGGCCAGAGCTTCATCCATCAGAGCCTCCGGGTCCGTGACGCGGTTTACAAGTCCGATGGAAAGCGCGCGCTGCGCGTCTATCTTTTCGGCGGTAAAGATCATCTCTCTGGCTATGCCGTCGCCAACGATACGCGGGAGCCTCTGAGTGCCGCCGGCGCCGCATATGACGCCGAGACCCGTTTCCGGGAGACCCATCCTGGCAGTCGATGAGGCGATGCGTATGTCGCAGGCGAGCGCCAGCTCGAGCCCGCCGCCCAGGGCGTAGCCGTTTATGGCGGCGATCACAGGCAGAGACATGCTCTCTATGCGGGCGTTGAGATCGCAGCCGAGGCGAGCCCATTTTCTTATGCCTTCCCGATCTTTTTCATACATTTCACCGATATCGGCTCCGGCTATAAAGGCTTTGCCGGTCCCGGTGATGATGACCGTGAATATATCCTGATCGTTTTCCGCGGCGTCGAGCGCGGAGTTAATATGCGATATGAGCTCTTCGCAGAGCGCATTCAGGGTGTCCGGTCTGTTTACGGTAATGACGGCCGTATGGCCTTTTTTTTCAAATATTACGTCGGACATATCGAACCTCCGATATCAGCTTCCATATCAGCCGAGGATCATACATATCGGCAGCGCTACCAGGAACGTCGCTCCGATCGGAACCACGAGGCAGGTAACGAAATTATATTTATATGAGAGCTTGTGCGTCGTATTGCATATGGCGAAAACGGATACGATGGAGCCGTTCCAAGGCAGCGAATCCAGACCGCCGCAGCCGTCGGAGCACAGCCTGTGTATGAAGCCAAGGTTGTAGCCCTGGTTTGCGTATTCCAGGAACGTATCGCCCAGAGTTTCGTACATGAGCGATATACCGCCGGAGGCGGAGCCCAGTATACCGGCGAAGATGTTCGCGCCTACGGCCGCCACTATGTACGGATTGGCATCCGAATTGAGAAGCACGTCCGTGGCATACTGATAAAACGGCGTGATCTTGGCGACGGAGCCGAAGCCTACGATAACGGCCGTGTTTATGATGACCGTCACCGATGAGGTGGCGGCGGTATTGAACATATTGAGCATCTCAGGTCTCGGAAGATGCCTGTGGAACAGCACCAGAGCGACCAGTATGCCTATGAGCAGGCAGATGACGATGTCGAGGCTGGTGACGTTGAACAGCACCAGAACGAGGGCCAGCGGGATCACGGAAATGACGCCGTTTGGAGAATCCTGTTCCTCCTCGACGCGCTTGACGTTCTCCGGCCACTGGAAATGCTCGCCTCTGAGGCGCGCCTTTTTGCCCTGATGATTCATGTAGAGTATTATGGAAACCGCCATCACCAGCGCTCCCGACAGTCCCGGTATGAGGCCGGCATACGACGGAGTGCCGAGGTACTGCATCGATACCACGTTAGGTATCTGCGGCGTGAACGGGCCGGTCATGGCAAATGTCCACATGCCGCCGCATACTATGCCCGGCAGCAGGTACGTAGGCAGATCCGCATCCTCAAACAGCTTGAGAGCTATCGGGTATACGGAGAAAATGATTACGAAGCTGTTGATGCCGCCGTAGCTCAGTATGGCGGCCGAGAACATGCAGGCGGCCATGCAGTATTTGGCTCCGAATTTTTTTGATATGATAGAGCCGATCTTGGCGGCTGCGCCAGAGTTCTGGTAGATGTTCCCGAAGATGTTCCCCAGCAGGAATATAAAGAAATACGAGAGAAAGAAGCCGGTCGTTCCGGACATGTAGGTGTCGGTCACGCCATCGAATACGGGAAGTCCGCTGGTTATACATACGAATACAGCGGCCAGAGGTCCGATTATGATGGGAGATACCCTCTTGAAGATAAGTATGGCCATCCCGGCAAAGGTGACGAGAAGGCCGAGTCCGGAAATAATAATTTCAGTGTCCATATCTATAGTCCTTTCTAAAATAAACACCAACAATGTGATTATATCATATGGGTTTGGTGACAAACAAGGAAAGATGGCCAAATTAGTTGCCATAATCAGCCTTTGAGGGTAAAATGGATGTAACAGGAAAACGCGTCAGCGCACCTGAGAAAGGAGATGGCTGTCCGCAGGACGGCTGTGATCGGCGGTATGTCTTTTGTAGAATTTGAAAACGTATGGAAAATATACAAAACGGGCGATGTAGAGGTCAGAGCGCTCCATGACGTCAGCTTCGGTATAGAGAAGGGCGAGATCTGCGTAGTCGTAGGTCAGTCGGGAGCGGGAAAGACGACGCTTCTCAATATATTGGGCGGTATGGATACGCTTAGCAGAGGCAGAGTCACTCTGGACGGCAACGATATATCATCGCTTTCGACAAAGCAGATGGCTACCTACAGAAGACGCGACATCGGTTTCGTGTTCCAGTTTTACAATCTGATACCGAACCTGACGGCTCTCGAGAACGTGGAGATCGCCTCGCAGCTTTCCAGGAATCCGCTGGACAGCGAAAAGATCATCAAAGCCGTGGGACTCGGCGACAGGAAGAACAATTTCCCGGCACAGCTTTCTGGCGGAGAGCAGCAGAGGGTGGCGATAGCGCGCGCGCTAGCCAAGAACCCGAAGCTGCTGCTTTGCGATGAGCCTACGGGCGCGCTCGATTACGAGACGGGAAAGGCGATACTTAAGCTGCTGCAGGACGCCTGCAGAGCCGGAGGGATGACGGTAGTCATCATAACGCATAACTCCGCGCTTACGGCCATGGCGGACAGAGTGGTAAGGATCAAGAACGGCACGGTGGAATCCGTAAGACTGAATGATAATATAGTTCCGGTAGAGGAAATAGAGTGGTAGAGGCCAGATAATATGTCGGGAAACATGTATGCCAGAAACATAAGAAGAACCATATTCGGAAGCCTGGGCAGATATATAGCGATACTGGCCATAATCGCACTCGGAGTGGGCTTTTTTGCGGGTGTAAAGGACACGAAGGGCTCCATGATGCTGACCTGCGACGAATATGTCAAAGAGTTCGATCTCTACGATCTGCGTCTAGTGTCCACGTACGGATTTACGGATGACGACGTAAAGGCAGTTGCGGAGGAGAAGCGCGTCGCAACGGCAGAAGGAGCAATAACGACGGATTTCTTCTCGACGGACAGAGAGGGAGATTCCGTGATCCTGAGGGCTCATTCACTGACTGAGAATGTCAATAAAGTAGAGCTGGTCAGCGGCAGGATGCCGGAAAAGGATAACGAATGCGTCGCCGATGTGAATTTCTTCAGCGAGAAGGATATCGGCAGGATCATAGAGGTCACGGATGAGAACGACGAGGCGACCAGGGATTCGCTGTCATACGGAGAATACGAGATCGTGGGTCTGATACAGTCTCCGTACTATATGATGAAATCGGAGCGCGGCACGACGTCTCTCGGCAGCGGGACCGTGGATGCCTTCATATACGCGCCTGAGGGGGCGTTCACATCGGAGTATTTCACGGAAATGCTGGTGATATCGAAGCAGCAGGGATTTGTGTTCAGCGATGAATACAATAAAAACATAGAAAAGACCGAGGAGGCCGTGACGAAGGCTGCCGAACGCAGCGCGGCCGACAGGTATGAGGATATACTTTCGGAAGCGAAGGAGGAGATCGCCGATGGCAGGATGGAGCTGGCGGAAGGACAGAACACGCTGGATCGTGAAAGGCAGTCGGCATATAACGAGCTGGACAGTGCAAAGGCGGAGCTGGACAGCGGCAGAGCGCAGATAGAGAGCGGCAGACAGCAGATCAATGAGCAGCGCTCTGCGCTTGAATCGCAGCGTGCGCAGGTTGTATCGGGGATAGAACAGATCGACGCCAAGCTGGCAGAGCTGCAGCAACAGGCGGAGCAGCTTGAGCAGCTGATGCAGATGGGACAGCAGAGCACGGAGAGCACGCAGGAGCAGAGCGGGCAGCAGACGTACGCCGAAACGCCGATGCAGCAGGATCCGGCTGCTGCTGCAGCACAGATAGAGGCAGCCATCGCGCAGCTGCAGACACAGCGCGCACAGCTTGAATCCAGCCTTTCGCAGATAGACGGAGGGCTTGCTGAGATATCGAAGCAGGAGAACGCGCTGGATGCTTCCGAACGCCAGATCGAGGAGGGATACAGCCAGTACCGCGCGGGCGTGGCTGAGGCCGACAGCAGATTCGCAGAGGCGGAGGCAGAGCTGGCGGACGGAGAAGCTGAGCTGGCAGACGCCGATAAGGAGCTCGAGGATATCGAAGAGCCGGAGATATATACTTACGACAGAGAGGACAATCTCGGCTACGGATCGTTTGAGGGCAACGCCGACATAGTCGACAGCATTGCGCAGATCTTCCCGGTATTTTTCTTCATGATAGCGGCTCTCGTCTGCTCCACGACGATGTCGAGGATGATAGACGAGGAGAGGACGCAGCTGGGCGCTCTCAGCGCTTTGGGATATACGCCGGGCAAGATCATGCTCAAGTACATGATATATTCGGGATCGGCGGCGATCATAGGCTGCGTGGCCGGTTTTCTCGCCGGGTCGAAGTTCTTCCCGTACGCCATCTGGATAGCATACGGGATGATGTTTGGATTTGCAGATCTCGAATTTTACTTTGACTGGGAGCTGGCGATAATTTCGCTGGTCGTATCGCTGCTGTGCTCCACGGGTACCACGTATCTTGCCTGCAGGGAGCAGCTCAAGCACATGCCGGCCGAGATCCTGAGGCCAAAGGCGCCGAAGGCGGGCAAGCGCATATTCCTGGAGCGAATAGGCTTCCTGTGGAAGAGGATGAGGTTCCTGCACAAGGTATCGGCCAGGAATATATTCCGCTATAAGAAGAGGATGGTGATGATGATCCTCGGTATCGGCGGCTGTACGGCGCTCGTGATGGCGGGCTTCGGCATCAACGATTCCATAGCGGGCATCGCTTCTCATCAGTATGCGGACATAGAAAAATACCAGATGGCAGTGGCCTTCGACGAGCTTGACGATGAACGCGAGGCGGAGTTCGAGGCAGAGTATGCGGACGAGCTGGCGAACGCGGCACGCATCCAACAGAGCTCTGTCAATGTGAAGGGCAGCGCCGATGTGACGAAGTCCTGCAGTCTGATGGTGACGGATGATGATAATATCAGCAAGGCCGTCAACTTCGCCAATGAAGACGAGGGTAAACTGAAATACCCCGGCAAGGGCGAGGCCATGATCAATAATAAGCTGGCGGATATGCTGGGTGTCGAAACCGGCGATGAGATAACGGTGACGTACGACGATACAGGGCAGGTTAAGCTCACGGTATCGGGAATATACAGAAATTACGTCTCAAACTACATCTACATCAACGAAGAGACGTATGAGCAGGACATGGGAAGGGATTACGATCCGTATATACTTTTCGTTACCTTCAGGGACGGCGTGGACGTCCAGCACATGGCTGAGCGCATCAATGAATTCGACGGCGTCATCAGCATTTCCGTCAATGCCGACGTTGAGGAACGTGTGGATGAGATGATGGTCAGCCTCAACTACATCATAATACTGGTGATCGGCTGCGCCGGCGCTCTGGCGTTTATCGTACTGTTCAATCTGGGCAATATCAATATCACGGAGCGCGTGAGAGAGATAGCAACTATAGAGGTGCTGGGCTTTTATCCGCGGGAGATGGGCTCGTATGTTTTCCGCGAGAATTTCATCCTGGTGCTTTTGGGAATAATCGTGGGGATACCGGCCGGATATGCCCTGCATATATTCATAATGGACAGGATAGTCGTCGATATGGTTTCGTTCAACGAAATCATCGAGCCGATAAGCTATGCGTTTACGGTAGCGATAGTCATCGGCTTCGCGCTGATCGTTGATATCATACTGAGAAGAAAGCTGCGAAGGATAAACATGGCGGAGGCGCTCAAATCCATCGAGTGACGCGAAAAAGTTATGATATCGACAGAGCTGTGACGATAAACGATAAGGATATAATGACATGATCAAATGACCGGGAGAAAAAATGCTTGAACTGAAACGTAATATTACCTTTGACGATGCTGATTTCGATGATAACGGCGAGCTGAAAGCCTCGGCTATGCTGCACGGTTTCCAGGGGATAGCCTCAGAGCATGCCGATGCGCTCGGCGTAGGATACGATGAACTGATAAGGGATGATCGCATCTGGGTGCTGTCAAAGGTGAAATTCAAAGTATATGGAAGAATAGAAAAGGGCAGAGAATACGTTCTGTCCACGTATCCGAGACCGAAGAAGGGCGCGGCCTTTCCCAGAGATTTTTATATCAGTGACAGCAGCGGGCGTGAAGCCGCAGCCGCTACGAGCGTATGGTGCGTGATGAATTTCGTGACGCGCAAGCTGGAGCGGTCGGGCGTGGATTTTGACGGAGAATGTACAGAGCGCGTGCCGTTTGCGGAGGGCATAGAGAAGATAAAAGCGCGACAGCCCGTGCAGGCTGGCATGCACAAGGTCACGGAGAGCGATCTCGACGTCAACCGTCATGTCAACAACTGCCGCTATGCCGACATGGTCGGCGATGTGCTGGGAACGAACGGCGCATCGTGCTTCATGATGAACTTTTTACAGGAGGCCGTGCTGGGAGACGAGATCCTGCTGTACAGAGACGAGCAGGGCGGAGCCGATATCGTGACCGGTAAGCTGGAGGACGGAACGACGATCTTCCAGGCGCTGGTGCAGGGCTGAAGCCGCGCTGATACAGCCAGATTGTTTGGGTGTGCATTTGAGTGCATTATGCCGGATTGTTAATATTCGCTGATCTGCTGCGATTTTTAACAAAATGGCGGCCTTTCAGGCTCCATGACAGCGGCTACTTGTTAATATTTTTTGTTTTTCTTGAGATATTAACAGGTTTCAGCTCTGGAAGAGCCGGATGAGTGTTAAAAACAGGGGTATAAGGCTCATATATTATCAACTGCCCCTCGCATAGAGCGTCTGCAGAGCCGATAATTGTTAAGATTTCAATTATATTGATCGTTTTTAACAACTGCAGCGCAAACAGCGTTATAAGTACATAAAAAAGCCGATGCGTTGAGCATCGGCTTTTTCAGTCGTTAGCTTTTTATGATGCGATCTCTTTATACAAGACCCTGGTTCATCATAGCGTCAGCAACCTTCAGGAAGCCTGCGATGTTAGCGCCGGCAACCAGGTCATACTTGCCGTAGTATTCCTGTGAAGCGTCTGCGCAAGCCTTGTGGATACCAACCATGATGCCGTGCAGCTGCTCGTAAACCTGCTCAGCAGTGAATACTGTCTTACCAGCGTTCTGTCCCATCTCGATGCAGGAGCAAGCTACGCCGCCAGCGTTAGCAGCCTTTGAAGGTCCTACGATGATGCCGCCTTCCTGCATGATCTTGATAGCCTCGTTAGTGGAGGACATGTTGGAACCTTCGCAAACGAACTTAACGCCTCTGTCTACGAAGCTCTTAGCGTCGTCAGCGTTGATCTCGTTCTGAGTAGCGCAAGGGATGTAAAGGTCAGCTTCAACTTCCCAAGGCTTCTTGCCTGCAACGAACTTAGCGTTAGGGAACTTCTCTGCGTAAGGTGCGCAGATGTTCTTTCCGGATCCTCTGAGCTCGAGGAGAGTAGCGATCTTTTCGTCAGTGTTGATTCCGTCCGGATCGTAGATGTATCCGTCAGGACCGGAAATAGTAACAACCTTAGCACCCAGCTGAGTCAGCTTAGTAGCAGTACCCCATGATACGTTACCGAATCCGGAGATAGCAACAGTCTTGCCCTTGATATCTTCGCCGTTGGCCTTGAGCATTTCCTCAGCGAACCATACGATACCGAAGCCAGTAGCTTCAGTTCTTCCGAGGAGACCACCGTAAGTGAGTCCCTTACCTGTGAGAACGCCTTCGAACTTGTTTACGATCCTCTTGTACTGTCCGAACAGGTAGCCGATCTCTCTGCCGCCTACACCGATGTCTCCGGCAGGAACGTCAGTTGAAGGTCCGATGTGTCTGTACAGCTCTGTCATGAATGCCTGGCAGAATCTCATAACTTCAGCGTCGGACTTGCCGTTAGGGTCGAAGTCGGAACCGCCCTTACCGCCGCCGATAGGAAGACCGGTCAGGCTGTTCTTGAAGATCTGCTCGAATCCGAGGAACTTGATGATTCCAGGATATACGTTGGCAGCAAATCTCAGACCGCCTTTGTAAGGTCCGATAGCGCTGTTGAACTCATATCTGTAGCCCTTGTTTACCTGTACCTTACCGGCATCGTCAACCCAAACAACTCTGAAAGTGATTCCTCTTTCAGGCTCAGTCAGTCTCTCGAGAAGAGCGGCTGCTTCGTATTCAGGATGCTTGTCGATAACAGGCTTCAGTGAAGTAAGTACTTCTTCTACAGTCTGGTGAAATTC
>CASESB010000038.1 GCA_949290475.1 uncultured Bacillota bacterium | reverse complement strand
GTTATTGAATATATAATTAGATAGAAGTTACATCGATTGCCGTTAATTCCAGGCGGCGAAAGAAAACCTAAAGAAAAGGGAGGATAACTATGACAGAAAGAAACATGAAATTAGCTTTAGAAGAAGCTAAGAGAGTCGTTGGTTTGATCGAAGCCGATGAGCTTACAGAAGATCAGAAGGCTGCAGTAATCAAGGACTCCATCGCCAACTTCAACGAGAACTACAACCCGGGCTGGTTGGAATACAGAAAATCAGTATCGACTGACTCCGCTTTCGTAGAGTGGGGTGACGGCGGTGAAGACGGTTCCCTGTTCGTAGACGTATACGGAACAGAGTTTATCGACTGCCTCGGCGGATTCGGTATCTTCGCTTGCGGACACAACAACCAGGAGATCAAGAAGACTGTTAAGGCTCAGCTCGACAGATACTGCCTGCACTCGCAGGAGCTGGTTGACCCGCTCAGAGGTTACCTCTGCAAGCTGCTCGCACTGATCACTCCGGGAGATCTGCAGTACTCGTTCCTGACTAACGGTGGTGCTGAGGCTATGGAAATGGCTATGAAGCTGGCAAGACTGGCTACTGGCGGAAGATGGTACATCTCCACAGTTAACGCTTTCCACGGTAAGTCCATGGGAGCTATCTCCCTCGGCGGTAAGGGATCGTACAGAGAAGACTACATCCCAATGATCCAGCAGGTACAGCACGTTGAATATGGTAACGCTGAAGCTACAAGAGCTGCAGTTGCCAACCTGACTGCTGTTGGCGAAAAGGTTGCTGCTATCGTAGTAGAGCCTATCCAGGGTGAAGGCGGAGTTAACATCCCACCTGATGGCTACCTCAAAGAGCTGAGAGCTATCGCTGACGAATATGGCTGCTGCCTGGTATTCGACGAGATCCAGACTGGTCTCGGAAGAACCGGTACGATGTGGAGATGCGACTACGAAGGAGTAACTCCTGACATCATGACTTTCGGTAAGGCTTCATCCGGCGGTGTTGTTCCTATCACTGGTATCATCGCTAGACCTTGGACTTATGAGAAGTCCGGCGTTGGCACTGGCACAGAAGGAAAGATGTTCGACAATCCATGGATCCTCGGCTCCCCTACATTCGGCGGAAACCCTCTCGCATGCGCTGCTTTCATAGCTACTATCAAGTACATGCTGGAGAACGATATCCCTGGACAGATGAAGGCAAAGGGCGACTACTACATGGAAGGACTGAAGAAGCTGCATGACAAGTATCCTACAGTTCTCCTCACTTCCAGAGGCGCTGGACTGCTCATCTGCATGGAATTCCCGGAAGCAGAGATCGGACACGAGGTAACTAAGGAACTGTTCGCAAGAAAGGTAATGGTTGCCGGAACTCTGGTAAATGCTAAGACTGTAAGAATCGAGCCACCTGCAACTCAGAGCTACGAGACTATCGATAAGGTTCTGGCTGCTCTGGACGAGTCACTTGCTGCAGTTAAGGCTGCTTACAACCTGTAAGGACAAAACAGTAGATCAGAATATCGGTGTAATATTCATCTAAATACCTCAAGACCCCGCCGCCTGGCGGGGTTTTGGCATGTTTGGATTTGCTAATTGCCGCCGCCTTATGGTAAAATGTCGTTGCATGATAATTTGTGTATACATAGGCAGCGCTGCGCTACGATCGGTACGTGCGCCGCAGGATGCGGGCGCCGGACGCTTTGCACGGGAGCATACGTGCAGCCGCCGCGGAGGAAGATATGGGATACAGAGTCAGGACCGATGTATTCGAAGGTCCGTTTGCGCTGCTCGTCTATCTGATCGAGCACGCGGAGATGAGCATATACGATATAAGGATATCGGAGATCACGGAGCAGTACATAGCGTATGTGGGAGATATGAGAAAGGCGGACGTCAACGTTGCGTCCGAATTCATGGCGCTGGCGGCGGTGCTTCTGGAGATAAAGTCCAAGATGCTGCTGCCGAGAACCTCGCCGGAGTCGGTGTCGGAAGCAGTCGCAGAGGATCCCAGGACAGAGCTGGTGGAGAAGCTGCTCGAATACAAGCGCTTCAAGGCCATATCCGAGATGCTGGAGAAGCGCATGGACGAAACGAGCGGATATCTGGAAAAGCCGCAGGAGGATCTGGCCGAATATACGGGAGAGCCGGACGAATATCTCAGCCTGGACATAGAGCAGTTCAAGGCCGCCTTTGAGCGCTTTCTCAACAGGAAACAGCGGCTGGAGGAGATCAGACGCCACCATATGAGGAACGAGAAGCAGCGTATAACGACCGAGATCAGGATGAACGACATCAGGAACTTCTTTATGGAGGATCCGGTAAGAAAGGCGGATTTTCGCGAGCTGGTGACAAAGAAGGACGACAGATACGACACGGCAGTCACATTTTCCTCGGTGCTTGAGATGATGAAGCAGCAGAAGCTGGATGCGAGGCAGCGTTACACGTTCGGAGACATAACGGTGACGGCGACCGCGAAGCTGATGCAGGAGCCGGTGACGGCCGAAGCATATGGTGAAGCGGCAGCGGAGTCAGGAGAAAAGGAGATTTGATATGGCAGGCAGGAAGACGATAAAATCGGCGATAGAATCCATGATGTTCATATGGGGCGAGCCGCTGGGGATCGGTGAAATGGCCGAGGTTTTCAATGAAGACAAAAATGAAATATACGCCTGCTGTAAGGAGCTGCAGGAGGAATACGAGCGCGAGGGGCGTGGCATCATGATCAGGGAAGTCAATAAGAGCTTCCAGTTCGTGACCAGAAAAGAGAATCTGGGCTACGTCGAGAGACTGTGCACCCCGGTCAAGCGCAGACGGCTCACGCAGTCAGCTCTGGAGGTGCTGGCTATCGTAGCCTACAGACAGCCTGTCACAAAGGGCGAGATCGAAGCTGTCAGAGGTATCAAGTGCGACCGCGTCATAGAAGGCCTGGAAAAGAAGGGGCTGGTCGCCGAGCTCGGCCGTTCCGACGCCGTCGGCAGGCCGATACTCTACGGTACGACAGATGCCTTCCTCAAGCAGTTCGGCTTTGAGTCGCTTAAGGAGCTGCCGGACATAGGCGATATAGAGGGGCTGGCGGAGGAGGACGGCCAGGCCGTCATGGATATGGAGGGCATATACGCCCAGCAGATATCTCTGGAGCTGAATCCGGAAAAACCGGAGAGGCAGGACGAAGACGGAGAGTGATATAAACGCCCATGAACAAGAGCCTTATCAAGACGATATCCTTAATACTTGTATTTTCGATGACGGTCGCCTTTGCGATAGGCACTGTAGCGACATTAAACAGCACATCGTATTTAAGCGATGAGATCGACGAGAAGATCGTCGCCGTTACCGAGGAATACGCCAACGATTTCAGCGCGGAGTTCAATCACATGGAAGGGCTCACCGATTCGCTGGCCTCATACGTGGAGACCACGTTCGATGCCGATGCCTTCAATGCCGCGCCGATCCCGTATATGGACGCGTACAAGCAGGAAGTGGCGGCCATGATCAAGAGCAACCTTGAGGCGGTAAAGAGCGCGCACAGCCTCTATGTGACATTCAACCCGGAACTGACCGACAGGGATGACGAAGTGTGGTATGTCGTGCGCGACAACGGCGAGATGGAGGAGATCATCGCCGACAAGGACAATAAGCGCAGCTTCGAGCTGCCTTACGATAAGAACATGGAGTACTACTTCAAGCCGCAGGGCAAGGATCACGGCGTGTGGATATCATCGTATTTTGACGAGGACATAGACGAGGAAGTGTTCTCCTATTCGGTGGCGATATACGTCGGCGATATGTTCCTCGGTGTGGCCGGCGCTGATATCAATGCCAGCGATATCGTCAGCGTCATCAAGGAGATGAGTCTCTACGAGGGAGGTCATTCGGCGCTGCTCGACGAGACGGGGGCTTTCATAGTCAGCAACGACGAGGAATCGGCCGATGAGGAAAGCAGGATCAGAGATACGCTGGCAAAGGAAGTGGAGACGGACAGCACGACGCCGGCCGGCATACTTCAGTATGAATACGGCGGCGATGAAAAGATCCTCAGCTATTCCGACATGAGAAACGGCTGGACGTTCATAACGACGCAGCCGGCGGAGGCCGTGTACGAGCCGATAAATTCGGTGATGATGAACATGGCTATCATGGGACTCGTTCTGGCTGCCGTGTTCGCGGCTTTCCTGGTGGCGTTTGCCAGACCTTTCATAGAGAAGACGAACACGCTGGAGGAGGAAAACCGGGAGCTGGAAATAATAACGATATATCAGTCCAGGCAGGCCAAGATAGGAGAGATGGTCGGTAACATAACGCATCAGTGGAAGCAGCCGCTCAATACGATAAATCTGATCCTGGCAAACCTGCTGGACAGCTATCGCTACGGCGATTTCGATGAGAAGCGGCTGGAAAAGAGCGTCCGCAAGGTGGAAAACATCGTCGACGAGATGTCGGAGACGATCACCGATTTTTCGGACTTTCTCAAGCCGACTAAGGACAAGGAGAGCTTTGACGTCGGCGAGTGCGTTGACGATGCCATATCGCTGATGGAGGAAAGCATCAACCTCCACAAGATAAGGACGGATGTGCTGCGCGAGACGGACAGGAAGGCGTACGGTTATTACAATGAGACGACGCACGTGATATTCAACCTCCTCAATAACGCCAGGGACGCGATAATGGGAGCGCATCCCGACAGCAGGAGCATAGTCGTGACCATATCGGAGGACGGCGATATGATAAAGACGTCCGTCATGAATACCGGCGACGGCATATCGCCGGAGAACGCCGAGCACATATTCGATCCGTATTTCACGACTAAGGAGGATATCGGCGGCACAGGGCTCGGTCTTTATATATCGAAGCAGATCGTGGAGGACAGACTTGGAGGACGTATATCCATGGAAAACGTGGAGGGCGGCGTCAGGTTTGACGTGGTGATGCCGGCGGCTCCGGAAGAAGGAGAAGAGGATGGAGACGAGTGAGATACTTAAGAAGATGAAGGTGCTGTACGTCGAGGACGATGAGGAGGCGCGTGAAGAGCTGACCGACGTGCTGAAGCGGCGCGTAGGCAGAGTCATCGTCGCCGACAACGGCAGACAGGGGCTGGAGCTTTATGACGATTTTCTCCCCGACATCATAATCGCGGATTTTTACATGCCTGAGATGGACGGTATCGAGATGCTCAGCAGGATCAGGGAGAAGGGCGGCGATTCGGCGGCCATAGTCGTATCGGCCGTGAACGACGTCGATATCATACTCAGCGCCATAGATGTGGGGATAGATAAATACATCCTCAAGCCGGTCAATGTCAGAGATCTGCTCGATGCGATGGAAGAGCAGGCTCGCATGATATACGACAGGAAGAAGATGAGCGACGCGACGCTGCCGGAAAACAGAAAAAAGGTGGAGGACGACATAAAAAAGGAGTTTGCCGCCATGCTCAAGACCATGACCGGCAAGGGTCCCAGGAACGTCAGCGTTTTCGTCAACGGCGATACCGTGGAGCTGGTAGCTACCGAAGTTTTAACAATTTTTGAAAAAAATCTCCTTGACAATTTTCAGAACATTGCTATAATAAAGTACATCAGAGAGTTGTTTTTCTCGGTCAAGGCGAAGGAATTCTGCGACATGATCCTGCGGATTTCAGGCCGCGAGGTCAGACTGACGGACATTCGCATCAACGTGGAAAACGACAGGAACAATTTGATATTTACCGTAGTGCGGAGCGAGTGATGCCCGGAGCAACATTAAATACGATGTGCTCGGGGAAGCGCCCGTAAGAAATGGTGGCTTTGGTATTGTACGCTTGAACAGATAATAGTTTTATCATAGGCTGTTGAGGACCATACAATTTAGTTTGTATGGTCCTTTTTAGTTATCATCATTATTTTTTATTTCTATTTTTTTCAAAGAAGGAGGTAAACTATGCTGGACGGCGAAAAAGGCAGAGAAGTCGAACTGGAAAAGGAAGGCGAACTGGTCCGTGGTATTAAAGGCTGGCAGGTAACGTTTATCGGCCTCGGCGGCGTTATCGGATCGTGTTACTTCTTGGGTCTGGGACTCAGTATCCAGACAATGGGACCGGCAGTATTGCTGGCATTCGTCATTGTAGGTATTATCATCTACGCTGTAATGACGGCTTATGCGGAATTATTGGTAAACGTCCCTCGAAAGGGATCATTTATTTCCTACACCAAAGAATTCCTGGGGCCTCAATGGTCCATAGGAATGGGCTGGGCGTTCTGGTGCAACTGGGTAGCTTACGTACCGTCTGAAGCGGTAGCGATGGCTACGGTACTGGTATATGTTACCGGCGTGGACAGCAACACGTTCTACATAGCTACGGCTATAGGCGCGATGGTTGCGATCACGATCATCAACGTTTCGGCTGTAAACGTATTCGCCAAGATCGAATCGGGTCTTGCGATCACGAAGGTAATCATCATCATCCTGTTCGCGATACTGGCATTCGGTATCTGGGTAGGCCTGTGGGGCAGCGAGCAGTTCCTCGGAGGAACAATAAACTTCGGCGGCGACAGCAGCATTATGGATTCGTTCTTCCCTAACGGAGCTCTGATCGTATTCAC
>CASESB010000037.1 GCA_949290475.1 uncultured Bacillota bacterium | reverse complement strand
TATCGGCGTCGGCAGTCAGGATGGACGTTTCCTCGCCCGCATCCTGCACCGTGTCCTCATCGGTGCTCAGGATGGACGTCTCCTCCCCTGTGCCTGCTGCAGCTCCCATATCGGCTGTCAATATCTCTGTTCTGTCTCCCGCATCGGCCGTCAGGATCTCAGTCTCATCTCCGGCAGATTTCTCCGCTTCCGCATCCGGCTTCGCGCCTGCTGCCTGCCCGTAGGACGTTACGCCCTGCGCCGTCACGCCGAAAAGCCCTGCCGGACTGTACGCCGGAGCCGATGACTCGACGCCGCGCGATGACGTGTCCATCGCACCTGTTGATGCAGTCGCCGCCTTCGTCTCCGGAGCTCTGACTGCGCGGGTCTCCGCCGTGCTTCCCGTCAGGAAGGAGCTCTTTCTGCCGAGAGACGAGCTTCCTCTCTCTCTGCCGGTCTTTTCCGCTTTGAAAGAGCCTGCAGCCCCGTTTCTCCTTCCCGTCTGCGGCTTTCTGCCTTCCTGTCTGGCCTCGTATTCCTCTATCTGCTTTCTTGCCGTCCTTCCCGTTATGTCCCCGAGAATGCCTGCGATATCGAGTTTAAAGTATGCTATCACCGCAGCCGCGAGGCAGATCGCGCTGACAGCAAAGCATATAAATTTCGCTATATGAAAAATTCCTGCAAGATCCATTTCTTCTTCCCGCCTTTCTCTGATCTGCGCATTACCGTAAGCTCACCGCAGTCGCGCACTCCGCCGATGCGCGAAATATCGCCGCGGCTGCCGCAGCAAACATCAGTATCTCTCGCTGTCAGGCACCCTCGAATCGGTAAATGCTCTTGTCACCGCCTCCGCGGCTTCATCGAGACGTCCCGTCACAGCCTTCTTTATGCCTTCCGTCTTGTCTGTGGTCGTCTCCGTCCGGGCAAGCCCCTCGCCCGCGGCCGCCAGCAGATCTTCCATCTGCTCCTGCGTTATGCCGTCCCTTCTGAACTTTCTGGCATACGTCTCTATGGCATCGACGTCCAGTCTGTATATTTCCAGCATGACGATCTCCGCTTCATCCGGGTTTTCGTTCATCTGTTCCGTCAGCCTCACGAGATTCTGGAAGTACGGAGCGTATTTCCCCGCATCCGAAGCCTCTTCTATCTCCATGGTAATGCTTTCGTTGAACTTTCCTATGTCACGGTATATCAACGCCATATCTCTGCTTTTAAAATCCTCGCCGCCGTATTCGATCGCATCCTCGAACCACTGGATGGCGCTCTTCATCCTCGTGACGAAATTCGTCTCGCCCGTACCGTAATCGTAATAGTACCAGTATAGCTTACCCAGTTCGAAGGCCAGCTCCGCATACTCATCCGCGCTCTGCAACGTCTCAAGATTGCTGTATAGCGTTGATTTCATGCCGGCTTCCTCTTCCGTATCAAAGGACAGATCCGACTTGTAGACATCCATCAGCGCCTCGTAAGGCTCCGGTGACTCCGGCTTCAGTTCGGCACACTGCAGCAGCAGCTCTTCCTTCTGTGCCGGTCTCGTCTCCTTTTCCGCACGCTCGAATATTCCGTCGTAGTTCTGGGTGTTCGCCCAGCTTTCAAGGAATATGCCCGAAACCCCGAATATGAGGAACATGACGAACCCTGCCGCCGCGACGGTGAACTTTCTCAGCTTTTTGCGCTGTTCGGCCTTGTACGTATCGTCTTCCTCTTCATAGTGACTCAAGGCGTAAAACAGCTCCGCGCACGACTGATATCTGTCCTGCGGGTTCGGCTTGACACATTTGGCGATTATCTTCTCAAGCCCGCCGGAAAGGGACGGATCCCAGTACCTTATCGGATAAAACTCGTAAGGAGGTTCCGACGGCGACTGTCCGGTCAGCGCCTGATACAGCGTTACCCCCAGACTGTATATATCCGTACGGGCATCTGTCTGACCCTGTCCGCCGAACTGCTCCGGCGCTGCGTACCCCTTAGTGCCCAGCGGTACGGTATCGGACACCTTTCCTTCCTTATATTCTCTGGCGATGCCGAAATCTATGAGCCTTATATTTCCGTCCGGGCGTATCATTATATTGCCCGGTTTCATATCGCGGTATATGATCGGCGGTTTTCTCGTATGAAGATATGACAGAACATCGCAGAGCTGACGCGCCCATTCCAGCACATCCTCTTCCGGCTGAGGCCCTTCCCTCTCAAGGATCCTGCTGAGGGGCTCTCCCTCTATATAGTCCATTATTACGAATATCGTATCCCGGCTGTCTATGATGTCCACGATCCTTGGCAGGGCAGGGTGATCGAGCTTTTTCATCAGGTTTGCCTCCGCTATGAGACTCTGTATTATCACCCGGCTCTCCCTGTCATCAGCCTTCAGGCGGATCTCCTTGACCGCCCACTGTTTATTGAGATGCTGATCCATCGCCAGATACACGGTGGACATACCGCCCACGCCTATCTGTTTCAGTATCTCGTATTTTCCGTCTATCATCGCGCCTATCGCTGCCACGATCCATCTACCTCCCCTATTTTTCGCAATATGCCTTCTCTTATGTCGTCATCCTTCAGGTATATTATCTGCCTGTCCATTTCGCCGTCGCGCAGAAAATCTTTCGTAACTACGCCCGCCGGAGATTCTTCCGTCATGACCGGCTGCGATATGATCTCCAGCATATAATACCTTTCGTTGTATCGCAGACGCCTGAGCCGGTCCGCCTTTATCTCGTACGTCTCGTTACGCAGTCCGCGGCCGTCATGCCTGTCCAGATCCCTGTATTTCAGTCTCATGCCTTCCGGCATTATCACCATCTCTGTCAGTACGTTTTCCACTCTTACATGGGAACCTCTGTGCATCAGCATACCCGCTCCTATCAGCACAAGCCACAGCGTCACGATGGAAAATCCATCGAACATAGTTTTCAATACAAACACAAGAAGCAGCAGAGCGCCTCCCAGTCTTAAAAGAACTTTTCTCCGGGAGGCTCTGTTGCTGAATTTCATCTCATTGCGAAAAATATAATTTTCCAAATCAGCTTCCTCTTCTCTTTTTGTTTTTTATATGTTCTGCCCCAGCGAGCTTACCTTTCCGTATACGGCCTCATACTCCGTGCGGGCATACTCCAGACAGCTTTTCAGATGCTCCAGTATCTCCTGCTGTCGCGTCATGTTCTGTTTCCACGAATCGTCGTACGTGGAGAAGTACTGAGTGCTGGCGCCTGATTTCCAATCCGTGCTCCTTAACGTACTTATGGCGCTGTCCAGATTGTCGAACGCCGTCTTTATATCCGTAACGGCGGTGTCGTACGCCTTGATCGTCTCATCAAGCTGAGTAAGATCCACCCTGATATTCATGTCTTTTCCTCCTTTACTGCAGACTGAAAAACCTGCTCAGCACCGAGCTGATCTCCATACCCTTTTCCTGATACTCCTGAGCTTTCTGATCGTCGTTCAGGTCCTTGTATATTAACCCCTTTACATAATACGCTTCGCCGAATTTTCCGTCGGATACCGCGATAAGATAATCCGTCATCTCCATGGCTCTTTCGAACTCCCCGAGCCTCTTGTAGCACAGCGCTCTGTAAAGGTAAAGCGCCAGCATACCTCTGTGCCTTCCCGATGCCGCACGGAACAGCTCCGCCGCATCTTTGAACTTTTCTTCCGCTTCCTTCGTCCTGCCCAGCTTGTCACAGGCTACAGCCTCGTGATATACAGCCGAGAAATAGTACTGGTCATCGGCTTTTCCTTCTATTATCTTTTCGCAGCACTCCAGAGCTTTGTCGTACTCTCTGTACGCATTGTAAATCTGCATGAGACAGAAACACATTTCATCATCATGATCCTCACCGACGATCTCTTCCAGCAGCATCCTCGCCTCGTCGGTCTTCTGCATCGCCATGAGGATCTTGGCCTTTTCCTTCCTTATGGCTCTCCAGTCATCGCCGTTGGTGCTGAATCTTTCGTCTATCAGCTCCAGCGCCTTGTCAAACTCCTCTACCTGCTCATAGTATTTTATGAGATCGTAGACGAATCCCAGATCGTCCGGGAACATCTGTACGGCATTGTCGATGACCGTCTTCGCTTCCGGATATCTGTTGAGACCCAGCAGGGTTATGAACTTGTAGTGATAGCCTTCAAAGGTATCGGGCAGCAGCAGTATCATCTCGTCGGCGTTCCTGAGAGCCTCCTCGTATTTCTGCATGGCTATCAGTATCTCTATCTTCCTGAGCCTTGCTCCTATGTGGAACGGGTCGTCTTTGAGCAGCTTGTTTAAGTAAAACAGCGCCTGATCGTCCTTGTGCATGTCTATGTAAAGGCACGCAAGATGATAGGCGATCCTCGGATTCTTATAGTCGCTGTTATATGCCTTCGTCAGATAGCTTGCCGCCGTTTTCTGATCCCCCTCTATATATGCGATGTTCCCCAGATGGAAGTTGGCCTCGCCGTTTTCCTTCTCGAGATACAGCGCCTTGCCGAGAGTTTCTTTTGCCTTGTCGAACTGCTTCGTCACTATGAAAAGCTCCGACATGTTCATATATGTCTTCATGTATGACGGGTCGGCGTCCTCCGCCTTCCGATACATCGTCATCGCCTCGCTGTATTTATCAAGCCCGTAAAGGTCTCTCCCCTGTCGGTTGTACTCTTCTGCCATGCTCATCTGCTGCATACTTCCATTCCTCCTTTATTCCTCTGCAAAGCATCCAGCGATGCAAGCAGCTTATCTTCGTCCTCAAGCGTTCTCATGATGCTGAAATGTCTTTTTGTGCTCGTTTCGTTCCATTTTCCCGTGTATGTGAATTTGAAGCGACCGTTTATCCATATCCGCCGCTTCCCGATTTTATAGGAATCTATGGAATCGATCACCGACAGGTACTGCATCTGCTGAAAGCCCTTTCCCGAATATCCGCTGAAGACCAGCTTCTCAGGATACAGTATCACCTTCTGCACCTTTGAAGACCCCGAGCAGTCAGCGTAATAGACCCCGAATATCGCCAGGCACGGTATGAATGTCACTATCCCCAGCCCTATCAGGTACGCTGCCGGCGTCCCGTAGTAAAGGTGCCGCGGGATCACCGCCATCAGTATCAGAGACAGCACCGGAGGACCGAATGTCGCTCCGAAGAACAGAGCTCTGACCGGTCTCAGCATCTCACGTCGCCTCTTCTCATCCGTTCTCAATTCCATTGATTCCTCCGTATCTATGCCGCGTTATCAGCCGGCGGCTGGCTGTATCCGAGCGCCCCGGATATATCCGACACTATTCCCGGACCCTTCACCGTGACATCATCCCACTTCGCGCTGAATTTCGCCTCGGTAAACGGATTCGTCGTCGGATCCGAGTCAAAGACGCTCCATCCCATGTTGATGCTGTACCTGTAGCCGTCGTATATGCTCTTCGGCGAGCTGTCTGGAACACCGATCGCATCGTTACCCATATACGTCCGCAGCGTGTTGAAGTTGACATTGCCTCTTCCGACATCACCCAGCACGCTTCCGCCTATCTTCCACACGTCGTGAGCCGAGTTGACCACGGTGATGACCTCCATTCCCGTATATGTCGCTCCCATGCAGTTCTCGAAGAAATCTCCGGTTCCCAGCAGATCGTCGGCGCCGCTTCCCGCAGTAAGCATATAGAAATCGAGCCCTCGATCCGACCAGTCCTCTCCCTTCGTATGATCTCCCGCCAGATGGAAGCCCACCGCATGCGTCTGAGAAATAACATCGGCTACGGATTTCGCCGCCGTGACTCCGGCAGCCAGCATGCTGACGGTTCCCCAGAATCCCATGGCCGCAAGCGCCGTCAACGATGCAGGCAGCACCGATACGAACGCCGCTATCGCCAGTACGCATATCGCGACTTCCACCACCAGTTCCACTACTGCCCAGATGGTATCCTTGTTGGCCTCGTACCAGTCCATGACCGCCTGGATACCCTGACCCAGCGGTGTGCTCATAAACCAGTCGGCAGCCTCCTGCAGTACGCTCTGCCACCAGTTGCCGGCGGCCTCGGCCATGGATATACCCTGGGTATAGCAGAAGCTGCCGGTACTGTAGGATATCCTTGAGGCCACGCGCTGATCGGCCTGCTGCGCTTCATCCCCGAAGGTTATCAGGTCGTTTTTGAACGTCGTCAGCTTATCTATATTGTCTCCGATGTCGTTCTGCCTGCTGTAAAGCTCGCTGACCGCGGAGCCCAGATAGCTCCTGCCGGTTGATACTCCCTGGATCCTGCCTGCCATGCTCCCCAGATCGTTAACCCTGCTGTTCATCTGCCGGATCGTCGCGTCTATATTGAGTTCCAGCATGTTGAGCGTGCCGAAATTAACCACAAGTTCACTCATATGTCCTCACCACCTTTCTCCCCTATATTCAGCCTACACCAATGTCAGGCTTGCTCTCTCTCTTTCCCGTTCCCTCTCCTGACGGCGTCTCTCCTCTTCTTCCTCTATATCCCTTTTTATGGCATCCATCTCATTTTTTACATATGATCTGGCATTGCTTATCCTGAAATCCGCCGCCGGCGATTTTTCACGCATCTGATAAAAATCTCCGGATGTTACTCCGTAATAATTCCCCTTCACCGCTTCACGAAGCAGTGCGTCCATACCGTCCAGCCCCTGATTGATACCGTTTATCTCCCAGTCTCCGTCCAGCAGGCTCTGCCTGTGCCCTGAAAGGGCGTAATATTTGGCCCACTCTGCCGCAATATTCATAATCCCTTCCTTTCCGCTATCCCTGCTGCAGACCTTCGCTCACCGAAGTGTCCCACTCCTCATAGCTTTCCTTGATAGCTTTCAGGTCATCGTATATCACGTTGAGGCTCTCTTCCTCGTCCTGAAGTTCCACCTTCAGTATCCTGTAAGCGTCCTGAAACGCGTTCTTGCCGCTGCCTTCCCACAGACCAAGCATAGTGTCCGAAGCCGCTATTATCTGTTCCTTGGAGCTGCGGAACGCGTCGCGCGCCTGAGAAATACGATCGAGGGCCTCCTGAAATCCGCCTGTGTCTATCCTTTCCACACTGCCCATGTGTCGATCCTCCTGTCTCTGATAGGAACATGAAGGCATGAAATGAGATCACACCTTCATGTTGTCCCGGCATTTCCCTTATGCGAGGGAAGCGCCCAGCTGTTCGTCCGTATCTTCCAGCGTCTGAGCCACTGTCGTGAGCTGCTGGCTGATTCCGTCCAGTACTTCCGGGAACTGGTTCAGAGTCTGCTCCATTTCAGCGTAGGAAATGAAGAACTGGTTCTGAGCAGCACCTTCCCATGTAGCCTCAAGGCTGTCTACTTCGTTTCTCAGGAAGCTGAGCGTCTCTCTGATCTCAGTTGCCTTTCCGGTGAACTTTGATGCTGAATCCCTAAGCTCTTCCGGTGTGATTGTAATTCTCTCTGCCATCGTTTTTACCTCCTTTGGTTCTCCGTTATCTCCGGCTTTTCAATCTATCAAAAAACAGCGTTGCCGTTTTTTGCGTTATCAAAGGTCCGCAAGGACCGTCTTGACCTTGGTGACGTGGCTGCCGCGGAATATGTAGGCGTCGCCTTCTCTTATCGGCTTGCCGAATTCCTTCAGCTGCTTTGCCGTCACGTCACAGATCTTGATATTCTCCATGTCGTCGAATACGAGGAACTTCTTGTTTTCCTTGAGTACTTTAAGCGTCTCGGGAGCCTGGAACGTCACCTGCGTATTGTCCAGATTGCAGAATATCACCGCTGTCTTGAGGCTCTTCGCCTGCTTTATGAGCCCGGTCACCTTGATCTGCAGATCCTTGTCCTGAGCTATGGCGGCAGGCGCCGCCCCGTCATTTATGATCATCAGCACAAGAGGCAACTCTGCGAGGACTTCCTCCTGCTTTCTGTTCCTGTTCTCCACCAGCAGGTCCTTACGACGCTGCATTTCTTCGCTGACCTTGTCTATGATGAAGGTCATTCCTTCCTTTTCCGCCGTATATTCCCTGACGAAGCCCAGCTGATCGAGATCTTCCAGCTGTCTGCGGCTGTCGTCTGCTATGTAGGCGTCCGTCATGTTGTTGAATATGTCCGCCTTGAGGGACTCGAATATATATCTTATGAAGTTGGTTCTGCCCGACTTCTCCCTTCCGCTTATCGCCAGTGCTCCTATGGATGAAAGATCCATCATCTGATATTCCACCGAATCGTAGTCCAGACCTATCGGCATCCTGTATGATGTGCCGAACAGTTCCGGATCGTCCTTTCTTATGGCGGCGAGGGATATCACCTCCGGCACCTGCGGTATCGGTCTCACCTTCGCACCGGTATGAAGTCTCCTGTTTTCCGCGATGAATTCCTTCATGCGCTGCACCCGCTCTATCTCCTTTTCGCCCGGGAACGCCAGCGCCGTCTGGAATTCCAGTATCCTCCTGTCTATGACACAGAGTCCTCTTCCCGGTATCTCCTGCGGCTCCAGCCTGCACCTTTCCAGCAGATTGTTGTATTCCGACTTCTCGTTGCAGTGATACGCTATACGATTGCTGTAGTTGGCCAGCAGTCTGAATCCTATGGAGCTTGCCTGACTTCCCGTGACTATGAGGTTTATGCCTACGCTCTGCCCCTCTCTTGACAGGGACATCAGCGAATCTTCTATCCTGGCGTAATACTCGCGGAACACCGTGATGTTGTCTATCATCAGGACTATCTGCGGCAGATCGGTGAACCCGGCCTCCACATAGGCGCGGTACGTGCCTACTCCCTTGCCGGCGAATATGTCCTTTCTCTCCGCCACTCTAGACGCCAGCATCTTGAACAGGTTCCTCACCCGTTCCTCCTCCGTATAGAGGGCAACGCCTCCCACGTGAGCGGCGTCTTCGAACACCTTCAGCGCCATGTTCCCGCAGTCCACTATATAGATGTTGACTTCGGCCGGTGTGTAACGGCTTATCATCTGATACAGCATGGTCTGCAGCGCCGTAGTCTTTCCCGTCTGCGCCGCACCCATGACGTAGGTGTTTCCGTCCGATACGTTGAGCACGTACGTGCCCTGTCTCCTCTGCTGAGGATCGTCGAAATAGCCCAGCGGTACCGTGATGCCCTTCTGGAAAGAGCCCTCGTCCGCATCCAGCTCCGCCACCATGATCTGCTGCTCAAGAGGCGGCAGGCATATGTTCGGCAGCCTGCTTATGTGCTCTTCTTCGCAGTAATCGTGTATGTACTCCACTATCGCCCGGAGCTGGCTCTCTCCCTTGTCGGATTCTCCGCCCTTCCTGTTCCGGAACACCAGCTCGCGCCTTCCCCAGAAGTTCACCGAATATATGGAATAGTTCTTTACGTTGTCCTCGCCCGTCGGCACCTTGGCTCCGCTGTAAGCCGACTGGAAAAGTTCGAATATCTCGTTGTTTCCCACCTGGAAGTATGCACGTCCCGGCTCGACTATCTCGGCGGCAAGGGGCGTCTTGATGACTTCCTTACTGTCTTCCTTCGTCTGCACCTTGAGACAGAGTCTGAACTTGGAGTTACTCCATATCTGATTGTCGACCACTCCCGAAGGTTTCTGGGTCGCCAGTATCAGATGCACGCCCAGCGTTCTTCCTATACGCGCCGCACTGATGATCTCCTTCATGAAGTCCGGATACTCCGCCTTAAGCTCGGCGAACTCGTCCACTATCATTATCAGATGCGGCATCGGCTCTTCCACTTTGCCGTTCTTGTACAGCTTGATATAGTCGTTTATATGGTTGACTCCGCTTCTTGAAAACACCTCCTGACGGTATACCAGCTCCGCCTTTATGGACAGGAGGGATCTGTTTATCTCCCTTCCGTCTATGTTGGTGATGGTGCCCATGAGGTGCGGCAGATCCGTAAACTGGTTCGCCATACCGCCGCCCTTGAAGTCTATGATCACGAATCCCACGTCGTAAGGGTGGTAGAGCGACGCCATGGAAAGCACGTATGTCTGGAGTATCTCGCTCTTTCCCGAGCCCGTCGTTCCCGCTACCAGACCGTGAGGGCCGTGAGCCTTGCCCTTGTCGCTTATATCGAGATTTACTATCTCGTTCTTACGCTTTACGCCCAGCGGCGCGGCCATGCTCTTGTATACTTTTGACTGCTTCCAGCGCTTTCCGAGATCCAGATCGTCCACGTTGGCTATGGAAAGCAGTTCGAACAGCGTGATGTTCTTCGTCAGCTCACTCTCCAGACTGACCTCATCCACATAGACGGCTCCCAGCCTTCTGGCAACGCTCGCTGCCACGTCCTGACCTATCTGCGGTATGAGGAAGTCTGATTTTATATGTCCGTTCTCCGTCTCCGTCACAAGTCCGCTGCGGCCGCCTCCGGAGAGGTGGATCATCCTCGTGCACCCTCTCGGCAGCAGCTCCTCGTACTCTTCGAGAAACACGAATGTGAATCCGTAAAGGATAGCGTCTTCGAAATACCTGGATATCGGATGCTTCTCTATCTTTTCCTTGTCCAGAACGAATATGACGAAGTGTACCGGGAACCTCTCGTTGTCCCTGTTCTTCAGATTCTCCCGCTGCGACGCCACGTTGTAGAGGTATTCCAGCATGGAGTCCTGACTCTCCTCGTCGCACACGATGTTTCGCGTATTGAGCTCCTCGTTCGTCACGTTCCTGAGCCACCTCACCCATCGGAACTTCTCCGTATCGTCGTCTGCGAATATGTAAAACAGTTTTACTTCCTTGTAAAAATGTCTCAGCGCCAGATCCATCGTCATGTTCCTGACGGCGATCTCCAGTTCATCCCTGCCGCCCACTATGCCGACGCTGTTGGACGTCATCATGTCCACGATGATCGGCGCGTCATGGATAATTCTGTACTTTTCAGCCACCTGACGCGGAAGATCCGCTATGTCGTCATCTTCGTCTATGAACTCGGGCTGCTGGTACTTGACCTCACACGCCGCCGTCACATCTCCCGTCCCCAGATAAACGTGAAGAAAATCCGGGTCCTTGACGCTCTTCTCGAAGAGCCTCTTGGAAAACATCCTCGCTTCCTCTATACTCTCTTCGATGGATTCCTGTATGAGCCGTCTCGTCTCCAGCTCCATGGCACGAAGGCGCTGTATCTCCTCTTCCTTTCTCTCTATGTACTGCAGATAGAGACGCCTGCGCTTCTCTATCATTTCCCTGTACTCCCGCTTCTCGGAAACGAAGGACACCACCGACATGGCGGCTCCCACGCCCAGAGAACAGGCACTGAACAGCACGAAGGATCCTCCGCTGCCGCCCATGACTCCTCTCAGCACCACTATGAGCGCGATCATCACCAGCGACGGTATGAGCGCCACTACCAGATTCCTTTTGGGCTGCTGAGGCTTCGCCTCCGGCTGCTGCACCATGATCTCATCTTCCGGCAGTTTGTACTGTATTCTCGTGC
>CASESB010000036.1 GCA_949290475.1 uncultured Bacillota bacterium | reverse complement strand
GGCCCGGCGCTTCGATGCCTTTGCTACGCCGATGGCCCGCGCCGGCAATGCGCCGATCAGCCTGTGCATTGTCGCACCATAGCCGCAAATGCACATATATCATCGTTTTGCCGTTTAAATGTGCAAACTTCTGATTTTCTGCACATTTTCGAGATGTTTCTCGATTTTGCGTACAACGGCAGATCGATTTCAACTCGCAAACAAATGCTCACGCATAGCAAAATGCACCTTTTCACTTAATATCCAAGGGAAAAGGTGCATTTTTCTCGTTCTGTTTCCCATTTTTCGGAAGTATTCCGATAATCTTTTCATCCGAAATCATAGGTTTCAATACGAAACAGTGCATTTTGAATGGCAATTTTTTACATACCAGTTGAGTTCACTTACTGAACCCTTCTCTTCCTGCTATAAACCAACGTGCCGGCCGCTTCTTTGTCCATTACCCATGTGAAGTATGTGCGGCTTGATCCAGCTTGTCTCAGCAGTCTGCGCGCGGATGGATTGCTGGATCGAAAAAGACAGAAAAGGGCTGCGCCACTGATAAAAACTTCAGCGGGCACAGCCTTTTTTCTATTCTACCGTTATTCGCCCTTCCGGTGCGGAATACCGTTCTCCTACAGTTCCGTTCAGATAATCGTTTATATAAGTAATGAGTATCTGATAATCCACCATTCCCTCTTCTACCACCATCTCGTTGTCCATAAACATGGTGAACTCGTCGCCTGCCTGCTTGATCATGTAATCGTGGGATGCCAGCGTATACGTTGCCTCCGCATCTATAGGGGCATAGCTGCCGTCGTCCTGCATCACTTCCACATCCTTGACCCTGCGCTGCTGTCCGCACGACAGGAACATCCCGTCTTTATCGACTTCCACAGTGGATTCCACCGATGTATCTATCGTATATCTGAGCCCTGAAACCTGGAGGAAACCTCCGCTCTCACCAGCTGCGTTTTCACCGTCTCCTGTTTCCGCCATGGCCGAGCGACTTCCCATCCCCAGCGCATCCAGTATCTCCTGTCCCGTAGCTTCCACTACACAGAGATGATTGCCGTACGGGTGCACCGCTATCATGTCTCCGTATGTTATATCGCCTGCAGGCAGGTCTGCTCTGATACCTCCGCCGTTGACGAAGGCGATGTCCGCCCCTGCGATCCTGCGGTATGCGTCAGCACAGAAGTCGCCCAGATTCGTTTCCCTGTTTCTTATGAGACGTACGCCATCCTCCGACTCCGTCACAAGTTTCACATCGCTGTGGGCTATGATCTGTTCAAGCTCATCCTCATATTCGCTCTGTATATCCGCTATAAAGGTCTCCATATCGGCATCCTTGCCCTCATAATCTGAAATCAGCCTGGTGGACACATTGCCATCCGGTGTTATGGTGAGCTGTCCGATGTTTTCAAGTCCCGTGCCTGTAGACGACAGAGGGACTTCCTGTCCTTCCCTGTTTTCCACCATATCACAGTCTATCACACTGTGAGAATGACCATCCAGAACGGCATCTATGCCGCTGGTTCCGGCTATCAGGTCTATTGAGCGGAATGGCGTCGAAGCCTCGTCATCGCCCAGATGGGTGAGGGCTATCACATAATCGGCTCCTTCCTCCCTGCACTTGTCCACCGTTTCCTGCACATTGGAGCACAGAGCTTCTCCGCTTTCGCTGCAGAAGCTGTAGACTATTTCCTCGTTTTCATCCATGAAATATGCCGGCGTCGATTTCGTTATACTCTCAGGCGTCGACACCCCCACGAACGCCACCTCCGTATCCCCGTATTGAACGATTTCATAAGGCGTAAGCTCCGCAAGGGCGCTCTCGCCGCTGCCCGTGTACTGCACGTTGCAGCCCAGGTACTGAGCGTCCGACATTTCCATCAATTCCGCCAGCCTTTCCATTCCGTAATCGAATTCGTGATTCCCAAGGACGGCAAAATCATACCCCACCTCGTTCATAATATCCACCAGGTATTCTCCCTGAGAAACAGTGCCTATGGCATCCCCCTGCAGAGCGTCTCCGCAGTCCACCAGCGTCACATATGGAGTCTCCTCCTCCATCTGTTTTTCGTAAGCGGCAAGCCCGGCATAACCTATGTTCTCATCGACAGCACAGTGGACGTCGTTTGTATACAGCACGACGATATCCTGCTGTCCTTCCTGACCTCCGCATCCGCTGAAAGCACAGACAGCAAAAAACAGCAGCAAGGCTGCCGCCAACATTTTGATCTTCTTTACATTTATACTTTAATCTCCTAAAAGCTCTGTTTATCCAGCCATTTCACGAATTCATCCATCAAGTGAAGTTTTGATTGGCAGGCATGAAATGTTTACCTACATTCCTGTATTTTTGCCAAATGTAGGTATGAGGCAATGGGTTTGAGTGATCTGGACTCTTTTAGTAAAGGGTCGGGGTGGTCGTTCGGCCCGTTTTAATGGACTTTGCTCGCGCAGATCATTGAAATCAATACCTACATTTTTCAAAAAGCGCGCATTGTAGACAAGATTATCATATTCAGCAAAAATGAGGTCCGTTTAAGTCGGCACAGCCCGCACATAGTTGATGTTCTTGCCGCGGGAGCTGAATTTGTCCTCGTATTCCGTAGTTATGAGTCGTGATGCGAAGCCGCTGGCATGAAGGTCGCGGGTCTGCTCCTCTATCCTGTACCCGGCCGCTTCGAGCTCCTCCAACGTAAAATCGTACAGGTCGTCATTGTCGGTCTTCACCTCGATGAATCCGCCCGGCGCAAGCACGCGCGCATAATCGCGGAGCCTGTCGCGATGCGTGAGGCGGCGTTTGGCATGTCTGGCCTTGGGCCACGGATCGCTGAAGTTGAGGTATATGCCTGACACCTGCCCTCTGTCGAACAGGTCCTCCATGGAATGAACGAAGGTCAGCATGAATCTGAGATTGGAAAGGCCGGCGGCGCGTTCGGTCGCTTCGGCGCGGCTGGCTGTTTCGGCCGGAGCGCCTGGATCGAGGCATCCGGCAATGCCGCAGTCGGCGGCGCAATTGGCCGGATCGGCGCGGCCGACTGTTTCGGCGCGGCTGGCTGAATCGGCCGGCGCGGCGCTACGGGCTCCTTCGGTGCGGCCGGCGGCGCCATGCCCTGCCTCACAAGCCGCCGCCTTTTCCAGCGCGCGCAGCAGCACGGTCTCCTGTCCTTCGATGGCGATGAAATCGGAATCGGGATCGGCAAGCGCTTTGTTTATGATGAACTGTCCCTTGCCGCAGCCGATCTCCACGAAAAGATCGCGGGCGAATGTATCGGATGTTGACGGAACGCCGTGACCACTAAAATAATCCCGGCTGCCGGAGCCGGGATCCGCTATCATATACGCGCTGCACTCACGCAGCCTCTTTTCGAGATCCTTTGCTTTTCTCTGTCTCATATCACAGCAGTATCCTTTCTACGATTATGACAGCCATGAACAGAAGGAAGGCGATCGACGCCGCCAGATCTCTCCTGTGGAGCTTCATGGCATTCATCCTTGTCCTTTTGATGCCGCTGCCGTAGCATCTGGCTTCCATGGCCATGGCCAGATCCTGGGCGATCCTGAAAGCGCTTATGAACAGCGGCACCAGGATCGGCACCAGCGCCTTGGCTCTCCTGACGATGTTGCCGCTCTCAAAATCCGCGCCTCTGGCCTGCTGAGCCTTCATTATCTTGTCCGTCTCCTCGAGCAGCGTCGGTATGAATCTCAGCGCGATGGTCATCATCATCGCCAGCTCATGAGCCGGCAGACCGAACCTCTTGAACGGCGACAGCAGCGCCTCTATACCGTCCGTCAGACTTATCGGCCTCGTGGTGAGCGTCAGGAGCGACGAGCCTATTATCAGCAGTATCAGCCTCACGGCCATGAATACGGCAGTCCGCAGGCCCTCCTTCGTGATGGTGAATATCCAGAACGACACCAGCACCTCGCCGCGGATCATGAACAGATTTATCACGAACGTAAACAATATGATGATGAACACCGGCTTCAGCCCCCTGAGGATGAAGCGCAGCGGCACCTTCGATACCGCGATCACTACCGCCAGCCCGACGAAAACGAACGCAAATCCCAGAAAATCATCCACCACAAAAAGCGATACGATGTAAAGCAGCGTAGCCATTATCTTTACTCTCGGATCGAGCCTGTGAACATATGAATTTCCGGGATAATATTGTCCAAGGGTTATATCTCTTATCATTTCTTCAAAACCTTCGCTATCTCGTCGGCGACCTCGTCCATCGTAAGGCAGTCACGTTTCACATCCATTCCGGCGGTCCGCAATCTGGCCGCCAGCTCCATAGAGTCGGGCACCGCAAGACCCATGGCCTTGAGCTCGCCTCCCCTGGAGAATACTTCAGCCGGCGTGCCTTCCATGGCCACGCGCCCTTTATCCATGACGATCACCTTGTCGGCCATGGCAGCTATATCGTTCATATTGTGGGATATGAGGAAGATGTTATTCTTCTCCGCTTCATGTATCGCCCTTACCATGTCCAGTATATCTTTGTGCGCCTTGGGATTCAGCCCCGCCGTCGGCTCGTCGAGTATCAGTATCTCCGGCTTCATGGCTATGACGCCGGCTATCGCTACCCGCCGCTTCTGCCCGCCGGAAAGCTCAAAAGGCGACACGTTCTTTATGGCATCGTAATCGAGACCGACCAGCTCTATTGCCTCCCTGACGCGCACGGCCGTCTCAAGCTCCGAAAGTCCCAGGTTTTTCGGTCCGAAGGCCACGTCCTTGACCACGGTTTCCTCGAACAGCTGGTACTCCGGATACTGAAACACGAGCCCTATCTTCCTGCGGATATCGCGCATCACCACGCCGTCGGCGGTGATGTCGGTGCCGCTGACAACGATCGTCCCCGATTTTGGCTTCAGCAGCCCGTTGAGATGCTGCACGAGAGTCGATTTGCCCGAGCCCGTATGTCCTATTATACCTACGAGCTGGCCGTCGCCGGCGCTGAAGGACACGTCGCGCAGCGCTACCGATTCATGCGGCAGTCCCTCACTGTATATATGTGTAAGATCCTTTACTTCTATCGACATAAGCAGTCCACCATATCGTCCATCGTCAGGACGCCTTCCGGAACATCTATACCGCGCAGGCGCAGCTTCATCGCCAGATCGACGGCCGGCGGCACGTCGAGACTCAGCGCCTTGAGCTCGTCGCCGCGGCGGAATATTTCCCGCGGCGTACCCTCGAGCTTTTTCACGCCCTTATCCATGACGATCACCTTGTCGGCCTGCGCCGCTTCCTCCATAAAATGCGTTATCAGCAGCACCGTTATACCCTTGGCATTGAGGTTTCTGATAACGTCCAGCACCTCCGTACGGCCGCGCGGATCAAGCATCGCCGTCGGCTCGTCAAACACGATGCACTCCGGCTCCATGGCGACTGCGCCCGCTATGGCTATGCGCTGCTTCTGGCCGCCGGAAAGCATGTGCGGCGCTTTTTTGCGAAAATCGTACATTTCCACGCCCGCCAGAGCCCGGTCGACACGTCTGCGGATCTCTGACGGCTCCACACCCAGGTTTTCCGGCCCGAAAGCCACGTCGTCCTCAACTATGGACGACACGATCTGATTGTCCGGGTTCTGAAAGACCATGGCTACGCGTCTGCGCACCTCCCAGATGTTCTCAGGCTTGGAGGTGTCAAGTCCGTCCACGATCACCCTGCCGGACGTCGGCAGCAGGAGAGCGTTTATATTCTTGGCCAGAGTCGATTTGCCGGAGCCGTTTTGACCGATGACAGCCGTGAAGCTGCCTTTCTGCACGCTGAAGCTGACGCCGTCGATAGCCCTCACGGCCGACCCGTCCTCGCTTTTCACGTATTCATACACCAGATCCTCAACTCTGATAAAATCCGTCATCTAGCTTTCCTTTCCTTCGTAATAATCGTCGAGCCACTTTTTCATGGTCCATACGTCAGCCTGGCCGGGAGCCGACGCCTCCTTGCCGGCGGCAAAGGTGATGCAGGAGCCGTATCTGCCCGCGGCTACCCTGGCTGCCGTGCCCGCTTCCCCCATGGCGATCATGACCAGCGGTCCGACGCCGCTCCTGTGCAGATAGGCCGTCGCCTTCAGCAGCGTCTCGTCATCCTCCTTGGAGTCGGCCACCGCCGCCAGCTTACAGATGTCGGCGCCCAGCTCTGACATCTTTCTGACGATGCGTATCGCATCCTCTGCGGAAGGCATGCCTATGAAATCGTGGTGCGAAAGCATCACGAGGCAGCTGCAGCTATGTATGCTCTCGATCTGCCTGCGCAGACTCTCTTCATCTATCGTTCCTTCTCTGCCGCAGAGCTCCACGTCTATGATATCAGCCAGGCCGGACTGCGCTACCAGCCCTCTTATATCCGCAAGATGCGCGTCCGTCATCTCGATGCAGCCTCCCTGCTCGCGGCTCCTGATGGTGAAGATCACCGGCTTGCCGGCCGCGATGTAATTTATATCGTCCAGGATCTTTATCATATCGAGGTAAAAATCCTTCTGCCCCATCACGCTGTCGGCATCGCCTATGCCCGCCAGATATCTGTCTGCCCGCCATTCGATCATATCGCACGGCATACCGGCCACGCTCTCGCACTCGGCGATGATATCCTTCGGATCGGCCGAAACTATCGGCACCGCCACCTTGGGTCTTCCCGCTTCAAGCGTCATCTCTCTAATCTTAAGGGTATTCATTAACATCTCCCCTTCCTCTACCAAATTGCTTCTAATTTTATCATTTTTTTGACCCGTTGAAAAGTCCCGCCAAATACAAAGTACGAGTTGACAGTGATATCAGCTCGTACTTTATTGACTTTGCTCTATTATACTATTTTATTGTGACGGTTTTTTGTGAATAAGCAAAATATGATCTCGCCGGCGTCTTGCAGAGCGCGGTGGCGATGATCACGGCGATCACCATGCCCACGGCGAACTGTCCTATGTTCCACGGTACTCCCAGCAGCGGCGCTATCCAGTTGCCGTACATCACTCCCTCAGCCACGTAGTATGCTGCCGTCATGAACGCGCCCGCCACGATCATGGCTGCAATCTCAACGCCCATGAAACGTCTGATGCCGGAGTTCTCGCCGCCTGACAGCTTGGCCATCATGAGCCCGAGTATCAGCGCCATGATTCCCTTGATGGCAAACGACCATGGTCCCCACATCGCGAACCCGCCGATGACGTCCGCCAACATGCTGCCGAAGGCCGCCGCCAGCGCGCCGTATTTCCAGCCCAGTATCAGCACCGACAGGAAGATCATCGCATCGCCCAGATGGACGTAGCCCTGCGTTCCCGGGATCGGCACCCTGATAAACATCGTAGCCACCATTATCAGGCACATCATCAGCGCCGTCATCACTATCGTGAATGTATTCGTTCTTGTTTTCATCGTAAATCCCTCTTTTCAATAGCCTTGCTTTGTTTTATACTATAATACACGATGATTGTATATAAGTTAATATACAAAAATAATTATTTTTATAATAACAGTTTGGAGGATATCATGAAAGCGCTACTGCCTGTACTGGATAAAAGCAGAAAAAAACCGTACTATCAGCAGATCTACGACTACATAAAGAACGCCATACTGAACGGCGATATAAGGGAGGGCGAAAGGCTGCCGTCGCTGAGAGCTCTGGCGTCCTCCGCCGGTATCAGCGTCACCACCGTGGAGCAGTGCTACAACCAGCTGCTGGTAGAGGGCTACATATACAGCCGCGCCCAGTCCGGCTACTACGTGAGCAACGTCTTCTCACATTCCGGAAGCTCCGGTGACACAGGAGACAGCATGATATCAATGCAGGCATTTTCAGCGGACGAGGCCATGCGCGTCGCTCCGTCACCGTACATATACGATCCCGACTGCTTCGATTTCAACAAGTGGAAGCGCTGCATGAACAAGGTCATAACCGAGCACTCGCAAACGCTGTTTTTTGAAGGAGATCCGCAGGGCGAATATGTGCTGAGGACGGAGATCGCCAAATACCTCTACATGTCCAGGGGCGTGGCCTGCACGCCGGAGCAGATCATCATCGGCGCCGGCACGCAGCAGATCACCAACCATATCTCCACCATGCTGAGACGGATGGGTATCGAGAACGTAGCCATGGAAAATCCGGGCTATGCGCCGGTCAGAAGCGTCTTTCGCGACCGCGGCTTCGCCATCACTCCGGTGGATGTTTCCGACACCGGACTGATCATCGAAAAGCTGCCCACCAACATCAGGACAGCGGCTTACGTCACGCCGTCAAACCACCTGTTCACCGGAGCCGTGATGCCGATAGGCAGGCGCTTCGCGCTCATCAACTGGGCTATGGAAAACGACAGCTATATCATAGAGGACGACTACGACAGCGAGCTGCGGTATTTCGGCAGACCGGTACCGGCTCTCAAAAGCATGAAGAACAGCCACAACGTGATCTACCTGGGCTCGTTTTCCAGCACGCTTTTCGCCGCCGTCAGGATCAGCTACATGGTGCTGCCGGAGGAGATGGCCGCGCTGTTTTCCTCGATGGCCGAGGACTATTCGCAGACCTGTTCCAAGCTGGAACAGCTGACGCTGGCCATTTTCATGGAGACCGGCAGCTATCAGACGCATATAAAAAAGCTCCGCAAGCTTTACTCGCAGAAGCTCTCTGCCGTAACTGATTTCTTTACACGCGAAGCGGCGGATTTCATCCAGGTCAGAAACACATCCTCCGGCATCAACGTGCTGCTCGACGTGCGCTCGGACAAGGACGCCGGCACGCTCAGAGAAGAAGCCCGCAGGCTGGGTCTGCAGCTTACGGGCTCCGAAAATTCGTTCATGTTCTTCTATTACAATCAGCTTCCTCTCGAGGACATACCGCATCTGCTTTCGCAACTGATCGCAGCGTGGCGCGCGGACGAATGATATGCCAGCTGCGGCCGCCTCTGCCGCCCATTATCGTCAGAATGACCAGCAGCAGTATCGCCAGCGCGCTCACGATCATACCGGCAATAATGCCCGGCGGTCTGAACGTGAGCTCTATCTCGTGCTCTCCCTCGTCCAGCGCCACAGATATGAACACCCCGCCTGTGAGCTCCTGTATCTCGCGTTCTTTTCCGTCCACCTTCAGTGTCCAGCCCTGATCGTACGGTATCGAGGTCACCAGCATGCCGCCCTCACCGGCGTCGATCCTGCCCTCGATATGAGAATCGCTGCTGTCGGTGACCTCCAGCAGGCTTGCGGAAAGGATTTCGTAAGCTGCATCCCAGGCGTCCTGATCCAGACTGCAGACGTAGCATGTGATGTCACCAGCCTCCTGGTTCTCATCGTATCTGACCGTGATGTCGAACGTCTCTCCTGCTTCGACGACTCCTATATTGACTATCGAGCCGCAGTCGTTCATCAGACTCAGCTGATCCTTCTGCTCTCTGTCACTGTAAACGATGATCTCCTCGGCATTGTCCGCCTCGATAAACACGTAATACTTCTGCGTTTCGTCCGACGCATAGCGCAGCGTCACCGAACCCTCGCGCGAGAGCTCATACTTGACGGCATAGAACTCGCCGAAACCTTCCTCCGTCAGCCTGACGTTTTTCGCATCTTCCGATATCTCCTCCACGCGCTCGAACACGCCGTCGTATTCATTAGACGTGGCGGCTCTCACGTAGCTGTCCAGCACCTGGAACGGATCGTCGCTGCTCGTATCCCATGTCCTTATCTCCGTACCCGTCATGTAGCCGATCGAGAGCGGATACCTGCTCTCGTACAGCCGCGAATTGCCCAGGCTTTCCACCTCCGTGAAGTCAGGATCCTCAAGCGGCAGGTTCTTGGCTATGATGTATTTGATGTTGAGCATGGCGTTGGTGACAGGATTCGTCTGGTTGTAGTTGAACCTGTTCTTGCCGGGCTCGCCTTCAAGTCCGATCTTCTCCATGAGCTCCGTAGTATCGGCGTTAAGCGACGACGAGAACTGCGACATACCTCTGTAGTGGTACAGCGCCGGGCAGTTGAGGATGTAGTTGCTGTCGATCTCCATCCTGGCAAAATCGTCCTCCCTGCTCTCGGCCAGCGCCGTCACATCGCTGTAATTCTCGTAGTACGATTCTCTGCTCGTATTCCCCACCGTTTCAAACGATGTGCACGCCGACGACATGAGCTCCGCCGCCGTTACGACTACCAGCAGCATGATGAAGGCTCCGCGCATGATGATCTGTCTTTTGCGCAGGATGATCACGATACAGCAGAGCAGCAGCCAGGCGACGCCGCCGTAGAAAAAGAGATCCGTATCCTCTATATGCTCGGTGAGTATCTTCTGCGCCAGCAGATAATATCCGATCCCGGCGATCATGATGATCCAGATCGTCTTTGAGCTCACGCTTCCGAGCCTCCTGAACGCTCTGTAGGCTATGCCTATGAGGAAAAAGCATATGACGAACGAATATCTGTACGGCAGCTGATTCGGGAAGTGAAAGCCGTGCCAGATGAAATCGAGTATATTCACGTTCAGGCACAGCAGCAGAAAAGCCAAAAATCCCATATTGAGCAGTTTTTCTCTGAGACTGAAGCTCCTGCTCAGCAGATATACTATGAGCAGGATCACCACGATCATTCCGCTGTAGAGATTCGGCAATCCTTCCCTGTACGTCAGCTCGCTGTACGGCAGCAGCTGATTGAGGATATCCAGCGCATCGTTGTAAAACACTATATCGGTAGGCATGTCTGCCGAGATGTAGTATGTACTCTGCATGCTGATGTATGTAGGCAGCAGCATGACGGCCGCCATGGCTATGGCGAGAAGCGAGAAGCCGGCCGCTTTGCCCGTCGTCACGGCGCAGTGCCTGAGCCCGCGCCATCTGTTTTTCGTAAAATAGAGGATCGGGTAGTAGAACAGTATGAATATACATACCATGATGGCAATATAATAATTTGCAAAGACTACCAGCGCCAGAGAAACCGTATACATCACCGGCCGGTCGCCGTCCATCAGACGATTGAGCCCCAGTATGCACAGCGGCAGCAGCACCACCGCATCCATCCACATGATGCACCAGTAATATGCCAGCACGTATGAGCTGAGGGCGTACATCGACGAAAAGGCCACGGCTGCCCAGTCCCATCTTCTTTCCGTGTATCTGAGATACATGGCCATGAAGCTGCCGGCAAGGCCGATCTTTATCAGCAAAATCACCGTTATCGCTTCCATTATCAGCGATTCAGGGAAAAGCGCCAGCAGCACGTTCAGCGGACTTGCTCCGTAATACGCCAGCAGGTTCCAGAAATTGCTGCCGCCCGCGCCGTCCCAGGTATAAAACAGGCTGCTCCCGTCATGGAGCTTGTGCTGCAGCTCGCTGAGAAACGGCACGTACTGATGGTACATGTCTATGACGGCGATCTGATTTTCGCCGAACGGATATATCCCCGTCACCGCAAAGGCGATGATCACCAGCGCGACCGGCAGAAAAAAGGCCGCAAATATCAACTTGTTGCGCCGCAGAAAGGCTTTAATCTTCATCTATGTTGCTTTCCTTTTCTATATATATGGGTCTGTTCTTCGTCTCCATGTACATCCTGCCGATGTACTCTCCCATTATGCTCAGTATCGTGGTGATAACTCCGCCGAAAAACAGTATGAGGCATATCGTCGACGCGTAGCCGGGAGTATCCTTGCCCATGATCAGCGTCTTGAGCACCTCGATCAGCAGGTATATCGCCGCGCCGGCGGCCGTTACGCTGCCGAAAACTCCCGCAAACTTCAGCGGTGAAGCGGCAAAATCTATGAAACCGTCCACAGCGTACTTCATGAGGCTCCACAGCGACCATCTGCTCTCGCCCGCCAGCCTCTTCACGTTCTCGAACTCTATCCATTCCGTGTGAAAGCCTACCCAGGCGAATATACCCTTGGAAAATCGCTGCGTCTCCGGCATGCTGACGATGGCCTTCACCATGCGTCTGCTCATCATCCGAAAGTCTACGGCTCCGTCGACGATCTCTATATCGCTGTATCTGTTCATGATCTTGTAAAAGCTCCTGGCCAGAAAGCTCCTGATCTTCGGCTCTCCCTTCCTCGACACGCGCCTGGCGGCGCAGCTGTCGCATCCCGTTTCCTCGATCGTCTTTATCATCTCCGGCAAAAGCTGCGGCGGATGCTGCAGATCCGCGTCCATGACCACGGCAAAATCGCCGCGCGACGCCCTCAGCCCGGCATACATGGCGGCCTCTTTGCCGAAATTGCGGCTGAACGATATGTATCTCAGCCCTTCTCGCTCCGCCAGCGCCCTGATTCTGTCAAGCGTATCGTCATCGCTGCCGTCGTCTATGAAAATATAACTGAAGGAATACCCTGTCACTTCCGACACCACGCTCTGCGTCTCCCTGAAAAAGGCGTCCACATTCGCGCCCTCGTTGTAGCAGGGAACTATTATATCTATGTTCTTTTCTCGTGTTTCCTTCACTTCGCAACCTCCGCGCTGTACGGCTGTTCCACAATGATTTTCGCGCCGGCATCACACGCCCTCATGTGCGGCACGAACGCGCCCGCCGGCATGGCCGAATGTTTGCACCACTTTTCCGTGCCGCCTCTTTCCCTCGGCGCGCCCGCCGAGCCTGCGCCGGCTCTATCAGTCGGCCGGCTGTATATCCATGCCCTCAGTTTGCACCATATCGTCATTTTTGTCAATGAAAGCCGCTTCCAGCCCCATCTGTGGATAACTCTCCTGCATCTCCTCTATGAAGTCCATGGCTCCGTCGCGTCCCAGGATGAGACATATCGTCGAAAACCCGTCGCACATGGCCGAATAGCCCCGGCTCGCCGTCACGGTCACCGCTTCCAGATCCGTTTCCACCGGATAGCCCGTGGCCGGATCCAATATGTGATGATAGAGAACGCCGTCTTCCACGAACTTACGCTCGTACGTACCTGAGGTCACTATCGTCATATCGTTGCCGGCTATGGTGCCCATCATCTCAGTCCTGTCGCTGTACGGCCTTTCCAGACCTACGTTCCACGGATCCCCGTTTTCCTTGCTCCCCACAAGCTCTACGTTGCCGCCAAGATTTATCACCGCCGACTCCACGCCCTCGTTTTCCATCAGCTCCGCCAGCCTGTCGGCGATGTAGCCCTTGGCGATGCCGCCCAGATCTATGGCCGCTCCGGGATCGGCCAGCGAGACCTTATTTCCGTCTATGACGACATTCCTGTAATCAACGGACGGCAATGCCGCGGCTATCTCCTGCTGCGACGGCACACGCGGTTCGTCTCCCGTAAAATTCCACATATCCACTATCCTGCCGACCGTGATGTCAAACTTTCCGTCCGAAAGCTCGCCCATCGTGATCCCCAGCTCAAGCACCTCCAGCGTCTCGTCCGACACCTCGACCGGCTCGCCCTGCGCATGGTTTATCTTATATATGTCGCTGCTCTGCAGGGTTTTGCTCAGGAGCCCTTCATAATTTCTCAGCGCTGCAAAGGTTTTGTCGAGCGTCTCTTCGGCTTCCGACGACGACATGCCGCCCACGGTGATGCTGCAGCTGGTATTCAGGGCGAATTCCGTCCGCGAAACCTCTTTATTCCCGCAGCCCGTCTGTGTTATAATTGCAAAGGCCAGTATCAGTATAAGTATGAAGGCCTTGAAAAAGGCTGATCGTCTCAGATATCTGGCTGCTTTTCTGAATCTTTTCATTTGCTACCTCCGGAGGTCATCATGATCAAAAAGGCCGACATAATACTCGCCTGTTTCCTCGTTATCGCAGGTCTGGCGTTATCATACTTCTTCTCCTTCGGTCAGTCCGCCGGCGACCGGCTGGACGTGACGTGCGACGGAGAGCTTTTCGGCTCTTATCCGCTGTCCGAAGACAGAGAGATCACCGTTGATCGTGACGGCCATTTAAATAAGATTACCATAGAAGACGGTCATGTTTCAATGAGTTTTTCTGACTGCCGCGGACAGGACTGCATACATCAGGGCTCGATCTCCAAAACCGGCGAAAGCATCATCTGCCTGCCGAACAAGGTGATCCTCGAGATCTCGGGCGGAACACGCCAGTACGACACGATAGCAAGGTGAACTGCGACAGCAAGACGAGATGCCGCAGCAAGGTGACAAAATGGACAATATAACCAACACTAAAAAAATAACCATAACTGCCCTCATGGCCGCTCTGGCGCTCATTTTCTCTTATATTGAGGTGCTGATCCCGTTCAACCCGGCCATCCCGGGCATCAAGCTGGGGATCGCCAATCTCGTGGTCATCATCGCGCTCTATTACCTGGGGCTGAAATACGCCGTGCTCATAAACCTTATCAGGATACTGATGAGCGGCCTTCTGTTTTCCGGGATGTTCGGAGTTCTCTACTCTCTAGCGGGAGCTATACTCAGCATGATCGTGATGGTCATTCTCAAAAAAACCGGCGTATTCTCCATGGCCGGAGTTTCCATGGCCGGAGGCGTGGCTCATAATCTGGGACAGATCCTCATTGCCGCTTTCCTGGTCTCAAATCTGAGCATTTTCGTCTACTTCCCGATCCTGATCTTCTCCGGTATGATCAGCGGCGCCATTATCGGCATCGTCGCACATCTGATCGTGACCAGACTGCCGGCGATTCGATAGTATTCGGTTGTTCGCCTGCCGCTTTGTCTTTGCGCAGCCGCTGTAGATCTTACTTTCGCCACCCTGTGCCTGCCGCGCGCAGCCGCTGCAGCGAATTTCTTTAATTTTACTGATTTACAATGCACTCGCGGCACCTATGACATCGAATTTCTGATTCTTGGCGATTTCTCGATGCATAACACCATAAAAATAATTGCCGTTCAGGGTTCACATATAAAATCATACCACTCACTACATCGCAAATCTTTCGCCGTCTCATTTTCCGATGCAAGCTGCATCGAATTCCTGTATCCGAAAGTTTTAACGATGCAGCGCCTGTGACAGCTGCATCGAATTTCAGTGAAATCCTTCATATGCGATGCAGCACCTCGGAAACTAATGGAGCTGCACATCGGCAGCCTTACCTTCCGCCAATATGCAGCTCATCATAATCACTCTATTAAGTTTTATTCTTATTTATGTCTTATTAACCCTTCTGCTACAACGATTTTATCTCGTCTGAACTGAGGCCTGTGATGTCTGCGATCAGGGCTGCGTCCATGCCTCTGCTCTTCATATCCATGGCGATCCTTCTCTGCTCCACTCCTCTGCCTCTCTCTTCTCCTTCAGCGATGCCTTCAGCCATCCCCTCTTCAAGCCCGCGCTCATAACCGTCGTTTTCTCTTATCGCTTCGCATTCCTCTCTCGTAAGTTCAAGATTTACAAAATCCATGATATCACCGCCGTTTCTCTGCAAAAAATCCGTGAGTATACCCT
>CASESB010000035.1 GCA_949290475.1 uncultured Bacillota bacterium | reverse complement strand
CTCTTCGCCGCCAGCTTCGACAGATTCCTCGACCGATTCCTCCGCAGGCTCGGCCGCCACATCCGGCTCTTCGGCATCTTTCTCTGCCTCAGCCTCGGCCTCGGCCTTTGCTTCAGCAAACACCTCGTCTATATCCAGCCTGTCGTTCGTAGGCACATGGACGTTCTTTTCTTCCTTCTCAAAGACGTCCTTGATATTGATCTTCATAACTCTTCTCCCGTTATGGTTTTATACACATGTATACACACGGACTTATTGTACCAAAAAAGGAGCTTTTGTCAAGTTCTGGGCGTTTCCCAGACGACAATGCTCCTTTTGAAAAGCTATGGCGCGAATATTTATGCACGAGTATCCGACAACGCGCTCCCTTCGTTACCCCTCATCGCTCGAGCTCCGAAAGCCTGAGAGCTGCCTCCGCATATATGCTCGCCAGTCTCATCATACTCGCTTCCGATATCTTCTCGTTGCTCTGATGCGCCAGCTCCGGCTCATCAGGGAACCTGGCGCCAAAAGCGACCGTATTCTTTACGGCCCGCGCATACGTGCCGCCGCCTATGACGAGCGGTTCGCTTTCCGTATCGCCCGAGTGTCTCCTGTAGATCTCCATCAGCGTCTCTATGAGAGGATCATCCTCAGGCATGTATATCGGCTCCTGCGTCTTGCCCTTGACGACGCCCAATTCGTAGCCGTCAAGCACGCTCATCATGCTGTCGTAAACGTGTTCGTCATTTTCCGTCACCGGGTATCTGATATTGACCGTGAGCTTCGCAGTCCTCTTATCCGCCTCTATCATGCCCACGTTGAACACCAGCCTGCCCGAAAGCTCGTCCTCAAACGGGCATCCCATCCGCTCGCCGTGCAGGTCATATCCTATGTGTTCGTTGTAAAAGCTAACGAAATCATTGGCGCCTTCGGCGGCAAAATTTATCCTGCCCAGCAACTCCATCAGGAGCGAGATGGCGTTCAGCCCCTGATCAGGTCTTGCGCCGTGAGCGGACACTCCTCTTGTCGTTATCTCCAGGCTCCTGCCGATGCCCTTGCAGTTTATGCGGCAGTTCTTTTCGCTTCTGAAAGCAGCTATCAGCTCTTTTATACCGTCGTATCCGGCTCCTGAGCTGTCGTGGATTACCGCTCTGGCAAAATCGGCAACGGAATTGGCCGCCGTGCCGCCGCGAAGCGATGTGAGCTCCAGCCCCTTGCCGCCAAAGGCATCGAACTTTTTCACTATGTCGAACACCATGATCCCCATCTCACCGTGGATCGCCGGAAAATCCGCATCCGGCGTGAACCCGAAATCCGGGAGCTCACCGACGCGCGAAAGGTAATGATCCATGCCCTTCCATTCCGTTTCCTCGTCGAGACCGAGAATGAGGCGTATCGTTCTCTTGGGCGCATATCCGCAGTCCTTCAGCGCCTTCATGGCATAAAAAGCAGCCACGACGGGACCCTTATCATCAGTCGTCCCCCTGCCGAGGATATATCCGTCCGCAGCCTCGCCGCCGTAAGGGTCGAAATCCCAGCCGTCGCCCTCCGGAACGACGTCCAGATGCCCTACGATGCCGACGACGCCCTCCTCCGTGCCCGCAAAATCTATGTGTCCGCCGTAATTTTCGGCGTTATACACCGCAAAGCCTTCCTTTTGAGCCAGCTCCAGCATATACGTAAAGGCACGGTGTACGTTTCGTCCGAACGGCATTTCCCCCTCCGGCTCCGCGACCACGCTTGGCACAGATATAAGTTCGGACAGAGATCTCATCATCTCTGTCCGGTTTTCGCTTATCCTGTCATTTACTCTCTGCAAAAGCTCCATGATGCTACATTACCGCCTCTACTCCGGCTATATCGTCAGGATAGCTTTCTCTGAGGATCTTCTCCACCACGCCCTTGATCGTCATCTGCGCGCCCGGGCAGCCTGCACAGTGTCCCTGGAGTCTCACCTTGACGATCTTATCGTCGGTGTACTCTACGAATTCGATGTCTCCGCCGTCTCTCTGCAGGAAAGGTCTTATCTGATCCAATGCATCTTTGATCTTCTGTTCCATTTTGTTCTCCTTCATAATTAAATATTTCCAAACATCCGCATTGCCGCAGATGTCTTATTCGTTACCGTTCGTTGCTATATCGGGCTTACGGTATAAAGCGAGACCACCTCGCCGTCACGCCAGGCGCTGATATAAGCCGTCTTTATCGGATCGCCCATGGTGTTGAAGGTTATACTGCCGGAGGCTCCCTGGAAATCACGCTCCTCCTTCAGCACGTCGCGTATCTCTTTGCCTGTAGCGTCGTCAGGCGCTCTGTCTATGGCGTCAAGCGCGATCATATACGCGTCGTAGCCCAGCGCCACGCCGTTTTCAGGCACTTTGTTCGCCCCGTACTTTTCATGATATGCCTTCAGGAATTTTTCGGCTTCCTCGTTCACCGCTTCATCGGCGGCATAGAAGTTTATGAATGCCGTATTGTCCTCCGTTGCCTTGCCGTTCGTCAGCTCCAGGAATTCCTCGTTGTTCCAGTCCTGATCGCCCAGGAACACCGTTTCTATGCCCATGTCCTCCGCCTGCTTTATGATGTTGGCAGAGTCGATGTTGTCTCCCGGCAGCAGCACGCTCTTGACTCCCGACTCCTTCACTATCTCCAGCTGCTTGCTGAAATCCTTCGCGCCCGGCTTGTATTCCTCATAAACCGTTAT
>CASESB010000034.1 GCA_949290475.1 uncultured Bacillota bacterium | reverse complement strand
AGATGCGGTCAGGCAAGAAATGCAGCTAGGCAAGGAAAGCAGATCAGGCAAAGAATGCAGCCAAGCAAGAAAGGCGATCAAGGCAAGAAAGGCGGTATGATAATGAAGACGTCAAACGATCTCAGAGAGATGCTCAAAAGGATAGATCACCGGGGATACCCCGCATACAAGGATATCAGAGGAAGGTACAGCTTCCCGCAATATATTTTGTCCGTGGATCATGTGCAGGGAGACCCGTTCGCGGCTCCGTCGAAGCTGAGCGTGTATGTGGACGGGAGGACTGCGGGATTTCCGCGCAGGTTGTATGACGAGAGGCACAGGCGCATAGCTTTTCAGGATGAGCTGACGCGCAGGTTTGGCAGACAGGCGGAGAGGGCGGCCTTCAAGGCGAAGGGCTCCGGAAAAAGCGGGCTTATAGCGGTGAGCCGCTGCGGTCAGGAGGTGCTGGAGCGTACGGCGTGCAGTATCGATCCCGAAAGCGGCAGCATCACGATGCGCTTCGAGGTAGGGCTGCCGGCGAACGGCAGAACTATAAACGGCAGGGAGGCAGAGAAGATCATGTTTCAGCTGCTGCCGGGATGTGTTGAGGAAGCGCTGCTTTTCAGAAAAAGCGATGAAAAGCAGCTGATGGACATTGCCGACCTTACGGATGACCAGCAGTATATACGCGGCGCGCTTAATGAAATGGGGTTATGCGCTTTCGTGGCTGACGGCAGTCTGCTGCCGAGGGAGTCGGGTATATCGCAGCGGCCGATGAAGGATGGTATACGGTTCAATGCGCCGGAGGAGCTGAAGGTGACGCTGGAGCTGCCTCACAGAGGGAGGCTGTCAGGCATGGGCATAAGAAAGGGTATCACGCTGATAGTCGGCGGAGGATATCACGGGAAATCCACGCTGCTCAAGGCTCTCGAGCTGGGCGTTTATGACCATATCGCAGGCGACGGTAGGGAATACGTGATAACGGACGGCGATGCCGTGAAGATCAGAGCCGAAGACGGCAGAAGCATCAGGCAGACCGACATCTCCATGTTTATCAACGATCTGCCGAACGGCAAGGACACGAAGAAGTTTTCCACGGCGGATGCCAGCGGCAGCACATCGCAGGCGGCAAACGTCGTAGAGGGCATGGAGGCGGGTGCATCGCTTTTTCTTATAGATGAGGACACGAGCGCTACGAATTTCATGATCAGAGACGAGCTGATGCAGCGCGTCATACACCGGGACATGGAGCCGATCACGCCTTTTATCGACCGCATAAGAGAGCTGTACGATGAATACGGCATTTCTACGGTCATAGTAGCCGGCAGCTCCGGAGCGTATTTTCACGTGGCGGATACGATCATACAGATGGACAGGTATGTGCCGAGAGATATAACCGAGTATGCGAAGAGAGAGGCGCGTAGCACTCCGGCCGTAAACGGAGTTGAGGAATACGCGGCTGCGCCGGATTTAGACAGAAGGCCCGAGCCTTCGGCGGTCTTCAGGAGCGGTGAGCGGATCAAGATGAAAACCATGGGACGCGAGGCGATCTCCATAAACAGAGAGACGATAGATCTGAGATATGTCGAGCAGCTGGCGGACAGCGAACAGGTGACGGCGCTGGGATACTGCGTCAGATACGCGCAGAGGAACATCCTCGACGGCAAAAAAACACTGAGCCAGGTCGTTGATGAGCTGGAGGGGATCATAAAAAAGCAGGGGCTGGCGGCGATATGTGAAAGCCGCTCCGGTATCGCCAATATGGCGATGCCGAGGCGGCAGGAGATATTCGCCTGCTTTGACCGCTACAGGGGGCTCAGGCTGTAGTTCGTAAAATTCAGGAGAAAGCGCTAGAGATCTTCCTCTATGGTCCTGATGACGCGGCACGGATTGCCTACTGCCACTGAGTGAGGCGGTATATCCTTAGTCACGATGCTGCCGGCGCCGATGACCGAGCCTTTGCCGATGGTCACGCCGGGCAGCACGATACAGCCGCCGCCGAGCCAGCATTCATCCTCGATAATGATAGGTTTCGAGGACACGCGGTACGGAAGATGATCCGCATGCTCGCTCTTTGGTATATCGAGGATCCTTTCGGACGCGGGAACAGGATGAAGCGTGCCGTAAAGCTGTACGCGCGGAGCGATCATCACGTTTTTGCCGATCTTTATGAGATTATCATCGGAGAAATAACAGTCGCAGTTGATAAAGGTGTTTTCTCCGATGGTTATATTTTCACCGTAGTTGCAGCGAAACGGTTTTTCGAGCCATACGCCTTCGCCGATGGAGCCGAGCAGTGATTCCAGTATTTCCTGGCGTTCTTCGTTTGCATCCGACGGTATGCTGTTGAATCTGTCGATGAGCGCTCTGGCCTCAAATCGTCTCTTGAGAAGCTGAGCAGAGCGGGGGTTGTAGTTCTCGCCGCTGAGCATCTTTTCCTTTTCTGTCATAAGATCACATCCTTTCACAGGTATTATATCACAAAAGGCAGGCGACTTTTGCGGTCTATATGTGGTTTTTGCAGTTGTTGGTGCGCATCCTCGCATGTGACTGTAAAATTTTCAATGTTTGCAGTTTACCAACTCCCGGGCGTGCCCATTAAAGCCTCGAAAATGCTGCTCCGGGCCCTTTACTAAAATGGTAAAGAACTCCTGGCCCATTGGATTTTGCAGTCGTTTCCCTGAAAATGGGCGGATGACTGCAAACGCGCAACATCAAGGCGGCAACGCGCAACATTAGGACTGCAAATTTACAACATTAAGGCTGCAAACTCGCAAGCCATCTTTCGTCTTTACTATACTGAGGTAAAGTGATATACTTAAAACAATATAGGTATTTTTTGAGCATACCCGTAAAGTTAGTCACAGACACACACAGACACGTTAGGAAAACATTTCAATACAGAGTGGAGGTAAAAAAATGAGCAAGGAAAGAGCGTATAACTTTTCGGCGGGACCGTCGATGCTGCCCCTCAAGGTCATAGAGGATGCTGCGGCAGATCTGGCAAATTACAAGGGCTGCGGTGAATCCGTAATGGAGATGAGCCACAGATCGGCTGAATTCAAGACGATCCTCGAAGATGCTGAGAAGAACCTCAGAGAGATCATGAATATTCCCGACAATTACAAGGTGATGTTCATTCAGGGAGGCGGAACGCTGCAGTTCGCTATGGTGCCGCTGAACCTTCTGAGAAAATCAGGCAAGGCTGATTATATCATCACCGGCACCTGGGCCAAGAAGGCTGCCAAGGAAGCCGAGAAGTTCGGAGATATAAAGATCGTGGCTTCTTCGGAGGAAGCGACGTTCACATATATACCTAAGGTGAAGAAAGAGGATTTCAGACCTGATGCCGATTACGTGCATATCACGCTCAACAACACCATATACGGAACGCATTATCCGTATATACCGGATACGGGAGATATCCCGCTTGTAGCAGACATGTCGTCCTGCATACTTTCGGAGGAAATAGATGTTACGAAGTTCGGACTCATATACGCCGGTGTACAGAAGAACATTGCGCCTTCCGGTATCGCCATCGCTATCATGAGAGAGGATCTCATAGGCTTCGCGAAGGACAATGTGCCTACGTATCTCGACTACAAGATCCACGCCGACAACGGTTCGACATACAATACTCCTAACTGTTTCTCCATATATATCGCCGGAGAAGTGTTCAAGTATATAAAGGACATGGGCGGAGTAGCGGAGATGCACAGAAGAGACGTGGCCAAGGCCGAGAAGCTCTATAATTTCATAGACAGCAGCGAGCTTTACAATTGCCCTGTAAACAAGGAGGACAGGTCGCTGATGAACGTCGTGTTCGTGACCGGCAACGCCGATCTGGACAAGAAGTTCGTAGCGGAGGCCAAGGCAGCCAACCTGCACAACCTCAACGGACACAGGTCGATAGGCGGTATGCGTGCCAGCATCTACAACGCCATGCCTGAGGAAGGCGTTGACGCGTTGATAGCGTTCATGAAGAAGTTCCAGGAGGAAAACAGATAATGAAATACCTCATACTGGTTCCGGACGGAGCGGGAGACGACAGCGTGGAAGCGCTCGGAGGCAAAACGCCTCTGGAGGTTGCTGACATAGAGAATATAGACGAGCTGGCTCACAGAGGCATAGTAGGCATGGTCAAGACCATACCTCCCGGCGTGGCACCGGGAAGCGATGCGGCCAACCTTTCCGTGATGGGATACGACCCTGCCGTATATCTGACGGGAAGATCGCCGCTGGAGGCAGCCAGCATAGGCATAGACATGTCGGATACGGACGTGGCCTTCAGGACGAATATCATAACTCTCACGGGAGACGGAGACTATGAGGATCTTATCATCACGGATCACAGCTCCGGCGATATCACTACCGAGGAAGCCGATGAGCTGATAAAGGCGGTCAACGAAGCGTTCGCCGACGAAAATATAAGGTTTTATACGGGAGTCAGCTACAGGCACTGCATGATCGTTCACAACGGATCGACGGATTACGAGCTGACGCCGCCTCACGACGTGCTGACGCAGAGGGTCGGAGATCATCTGCCGAAGGGAGAGGGCTCGCAGTTCATTACCGATATGATGAAAGAGAGCTACAGGATACTCAAGGAGCATCCTGTGAATAAGGCCAGAGAGGCCAGAGGTCTGAACCCGGCAAATTCGCTGTGGATATGGGGTCAGGGCCGCAAGCCGAGCCTTTCGTCGTTTTACGACAAGTACGGCATCAAGGGCACTGCGATCTCTGCCGTAGACCTGATAAAGGGCATAGCCATATGTGCCGGTCTCAACTCCGTAGACGTGGAGGGCGCGACAGGTACTCTGCATACGAACTTTGACGGCAAGGCACAGGCGGCGATAAGGGAGTATGAGAACGGCATGGATTTCGTCTACATGCACCTTGAAGGGCCGGATGAATGCTCACATCAGGGGGATATGGAAGGCAAGATAGAGTGCATGAAGAGCATAGACACGAAGGTGCTCAAGCCTATAGTCGATTACCTGAGGAAGTCCGGAGAGGATTTCAGAGTGCTGGTGGTTCCCGATCACAGGACGCCGCTGGCCATCAGGACGCATTCGGCTACGCCGGTGCCGTTCGTCATATACGACAGCAGGAAGGAAGAACCTTACGACGAAAGCAAGTGCTTCTGTGAAAGATCAGGTGAGAAAGGGATGTATTTTGACAGTGGATTTGAACTCGCGGATTTTTTCTTCGAAAAGAAGTAACAGCAAATTCATAAAAGCAGTATTGTACCTTATATTGATGGCGCTTATCCTCACAGGAGCGGCGCCGTCTTTTGCTGATGAAAAGGAAAGCGGCATACAGACCGTGCCGTCGGCTGACATAGACTGGTCGAACGCGCCGTCAATCGAGGGAACGTCGGCGATCATCATGGATGCCGGCAGCGGTGAGGTGCTGTATGAAAAGAACGCGCGCGAAAGGAGAGCGCCGGCGAGCATAACGAAGATCATGACGGCTCTGGTGACGCTGGAAACCATGGATCTGGATCAGCAGGTCACGGTATCCGCCGAAGCTGTGGATCTCGAGACCATAGAGACGAACATAGCGCTGAAAGAGGGGGAAGTGCTGACAGTAGAGCAGCTATTGTACGGGATGCTGATGAAATCCGGCAATGACGCCGCCAATACGCTGGCAATAGCGGTAAGCGGCAGCGTGGAAAAATTCGCTGCGCGAATGAATGAAAGAGCCGCAGAATGTGGCGCCGAAGACACTACCTTTACCAGCGCCAGCGGGTATACGGAGTACGGAGACAATACGAATCTGTCAACAGCCTATGATATCGCGATCATGGCGCGTGAGGCCATGGAAAACCCTACATTTCGTAAGATCGTAGGCACAAAGAGGTATACGATACCGGCCACGAACATGTCCAAGAAGCGTACGCTGAAGACGACGAATTTCTGCCTGAGCGGCGGTGATGAGACGGTCGAGATCGACGGCGTCGACGTGCCGCTGACGTATAAGGGCACTATAGGCGTTAAGACGGGATATACGAATTCGGCCGGATACTGCTTCTGCGGAGAAGCCGTCCGCGGGGATACGGAGCTGATAGCCGTCAGCCTCAACTCGACTTCGTATGAGCAGCGTTTTGCAGACGTGATTGCGCTGTGGGATTACGGATTTTCCAAGTACTATACGTTCAATGCTGCGAAGGGCAGACAGAACCTTGACGACTTCCGGGTATGGCAGGGAGAAAAGAGCCATGCCGCCGTCGGCATAACGGAGGATATGGATATAACGCTCAATGCCGACCAGAGCAGCGATGATATCGTTGTAGAGGCCGTCAAGAACGACGGAGCGATAAAGGCGCCGGTGAAAAAAGGGGATAAGCTGGGCGTGCTGGTAGCTTATAACGCTGACGGGGAGGCTATAGCGACGGCAGATCTCATAGCGATGGAGAATGTGGCTAAAGGCGGACCGTTATCGTATATCGGCATAGCCGATGAGAATATAGTGTTTTTCGTGCTGGCAATCGTCGGGCTGCTGATAATGCTGATACTAATAAGGATACTGATCGTTCAGAACAGGAGAAAGAAGAGACGCAGAAGAAAAGCGGCGCTCGAGAGAAGCGTAAGGCGCAAGGAGTGGGAGAAGGAAAAGGATCCTTTCAGGAAGTGATCGTATGTTTGATATACAGGAGAATCTGAAAAAGCTCCCGGACAGCCCCGGAGTCTATATGCACAAGGACAGGCTCGGAAATATCATCTACGTGGGCAAGGCCGTTTCGCTGAGAAACAGGGTGCGCCAGTACTTTCAGTCGAAGCGCGGCATGGCTCCCAAGGTGAGGAGCATGGTGGAGCAGATCGCAGAGTTTGAATACATAACCACCGGCAGCGAGATGGAGGCGCTGATCCTGGAGTGCAATCTGATCAAGAAGCACAGACCCAAGTACAACATCCTGCTGCGCGACGATAAGACTTACCCGTATATCAAGATCACTAACGAAGCGTACCCGCGCGTGATAAAGACGCGGGTGGTGAAGAAGGACGGCGGCAGATATTTCGGCCCTTACAGCGATGCGGGGGCCGTCAATAAGATCGTGGATCTTCTCAACAGCAGCTTTGCTCTCAAAAGGTGCTCGGCGACGGCATTCCCGCCGGGCTTCAAGCCGTGCCTCAATTTTCATATAAAGCAGTGCCGCGGCATATGCACGGGCGCTGTCAGCCGTGAGAGCTATGAGGAGGCCGTGGAGGGAGCCAGGGAATTCCTCAACGGCAGGAACAAAAAGCTGGTTTCGCGTTTAAAGGAGCTGATGACGGAAGCGTCAGAGAAGATGGAATACGAAGAGGCGGCGGTCTACAGGGATTATATCGAGGCTGCCGACGCGCTCTCCGCTACTCAGCGCGTAGTCATACAGCACGGAACTGATATAGACATAGTTATTCCTGCGCGCGGCACGGAAGAGACGCATATGGTGCTGTTCTTTGTCAGAGACGGCAAGCTGGTAGGGCGCGAATCGTACGAGCTGGAAGCCTCGTTTGACGAGGACAGCCGTGAGCTCGTTTCGGCCTTCATAAATCAGCATTACAGCGATATTCCAAACCTTCCGCGGGAGATACTCCTGATGCAGCTGCCCGAGGACAGCGAGCTGCTCGAGCAGTATCTGTCAGGGCTGGCCGGTCACAGCGTCAGCATACTGAAGCCGCAGAAGGGAGAAAAGAAGGCGCTGGTGGACATGGCGAGCAGGGATGTCGTGGAAATGGTGAAGACTATAGACGACAGGGCAGCCAACGCCAGGGAGAGACGCAGAAATCTCGGTGCGGACATATTCGGCATACTAAAGGAGATGGGGAAAGCCGACGGAGAGTATGACGGGCGTGAGTTTCGCGTGGAATCCTATGACATTTCCAATACGAACGGCGTCGATACGGTGGGTGCGATGGTCGTATTCGACGGACTGAGACCGGACAGGAGCGGATACAGGAAGTTCAAGGTCAGGACGGTATCAGGACAGGATGATTACAAGGCGATGAAGGAAGTGCTGACCAGGAGATTCAACAGAGTGTTCAGGGGAGATGCCGCCTTCGAGGTGCTGCCCGATATCATATTCATGGACGGCGGCAAGGGCCATGTTTCGGCAGCGCTGGAGGTCATAGACGAGACGGGGTTTGACATCCCCGTGGTGGGCATGGTGAAGGACGACAGGCATCGTACGCGTGCGCTCGTATACAGAAGGCCACAGCCGTATACGACGGACAATGCGGATGCAAACGATGCGGCTGACGGGTTTGCCGAGATACCGCTCAGGGGAAGGCCGATGCTGTTCAGATACATAGGCCGTATCCAGGAGGAGGTACACAGATTCGCCATAGAATACCATCGCAGCCTGCGCAGCAGGAACGCCACAAGATCGGTATTAGACGATATAAAGGGCATTGGTCCTGCGAGGAAGAATGCCCTTTTGGAACACTTCAAGAGCGTAGAGGCCATCAAAGCAGCAACGCCGGAGGAAATGGCGGAGCTGCCGCAGATGAACGCCCGGGCGGCTGATGCCGTTTGGCGGTATTTTCAT
>CASESB010000033.1 GCA_949290475.1 uncultured Bacillota bacterium | reverse complement strand
GGCAGCGGCTACTTGATAATATTTCTTGATTTCCTTCGGATATTAACAAGTTTCAGCCTTATCAGAGCCAAACAAGTGTTAAAAACAGTTTAATATCATCAATTATTATCAACTGCCCCCTCGCCCTAAGCCTCTGCAGAGCTGATAATTGTTAAAATTTCAATCGTATAGATTATTTTTAGCAACTCATTTTGCCCTATACCCTACAGCCCTATAGTCTCTACCGTATTTCTAAGACGTCAGTTAACAAAATGTGTTGAGTATCATATATCTTCAACTGATTTCAACCCATTTTCTCCTATTTAAATGACTGTAGCGGTTTTCCCTATATCTCCGGCAGTTATATATGAATTTTTAAGCTACTTTCTTGAAAACAGTCTGTGGAAAAATCCTTTCACACCCTCCTCCTGAGGTGCGTGCGTCATTTCCTTATGCAGCCGCATTTTCATGAATTCCTGCTGGCTGTCGAGAGCCGTCTGCTCGCCCTCGCACTTCCTTATGTACGAGCCGTCGGGCTGCAGCAGACTGGCCTTGGCCTTATCCTCCAGCTGCACCTTCAGTATCGTCAGCAGCATCTGTTTGATGTCCTCATCGTACACCGGGCCTGCGATCTCTACGCGCCTGCTCAGGTTCCTGGTCATGAGGTCGGAGGACGAGATATAAAGTCTGGCATCGTCGCCCTTGCCGAAGCAGTATATCCTGGCGTGCTCCAGATATCTGCCTACGATGCTGGTAACGACCACGTTTTCCGTCTCCTGCGGTATACCGGCTCTGATGCAGCATATTCCCCTGACTATCATCTGTATGTCAACGCCGGCTTTCGAAGCCTCCGCCAGCTTGTCTATGACGTCTCTGTCGGTTACGGAATTGACCTTGATACAGATGTACCCGTCCTTGCCCTTAGCGATCTGCTCGTCTATCATGTCGCATATCGCCGGCTTGATGCCCTTCGGCGCCACGAGCAAACGCTTGTACTCTCCCTCCAGATTTCCGGTCAGCATGTTTCTGAAAAACGCTGTTCCGTCCAGCCCGATGGCTTCATTGGCCGTCATCAGGCTGAGATCCGTGTACATGGCGTTCGTCTTCTCATTGTAATTGCCCGTACCGATCTGCGTTATGTAGCTGTACTTTCCCTTTTTGTACGACGTGATGAGGCAGATCTTGCTGTGGCATTTGAAATTCTCTATGCCGTATATCACCTTGCAGCCGGCCTCCTCGAGCATCTTCGACCAGCCGATGTTGTTTTCCTCGTCGAACCTCGCCCTCAGCTCCATAAGCGCGATGACCTCCTTGCCGTTTTCCGCGGCCCGGCAGAGCGCGCGCACGATCTTCGATGACGACGCCAGCCTGTATATGGTGATCTTCACGGATACGACGTCATCATCGTCTGCCGCCTCGTTGAGCATCTTGATGAACGGCTCCACCGAATCGAACGGGAAGAAAAGCAGCTTGTCCTTCTGACGTATCTGCTCCATGATCGAGGTGTTCCTGTCGATATCCTCCGGCCATCTCGGCTCGTACGGCTCATACTGCAGACGCCTGCTGAGCTCCTCCGGCAGCTTGTCTATGATCTCAAAGACGCACTTCATGTTGAGCGGCGTCTGGTCGATATATATCTGATGCGTTTCCACATCCGTCATCTTCAGCAGCTCTTTCCTCAGCGGATCTGAGATCTCCCTGTCTATCTCCAGCCTCACCACGGCCAGCGTCTGTCTCTTTTTCAGCAGCTTCTGGACGTATTTTCTGAAATCAGTCTCTGTATCCTCGAATTTTTCCGAATCAAAGCTGACGTCGGCATTCCTGGTCACGGAGAACACGCAGGAGTCCACCTGCCTGAACTTGCCGTAAAGCTCCGGAGCGCAATGCAGGATTATATTCTCCAGCCTTATGAAGCGTCCGCCGTCTCCGAGCATGATGATCTGCGGCAGGATCTTCGGCACAGGTATGAAGGCGAACGATTTCTTATCGTTCTTGTCTCTCACCAGCGACGCTATGTACAGATCCTTGCTGTGGAAGTTCGGCTTCGGATGCCTGTTGTCGACGATCTGCGGCGACAGCACCGGCAGCACCTCCATATCGAAGAAGCGCTTCACGTATTCAAGCTCGTCCTTGCGCAGGTCGTCGTAGTCGATATCCTTGACGCCGTACTTCGCCAGCTCTGCGCACACGGTGGCATATATGCGTCTCTTCTTTTCTATGAGTCCCGGTATCACCTTGTATATGCTGTCGAGCTGCTCCGAAGCGCTCATGCCGCTCTTGTTATCGATGTGCTTGGGATTGATCGAGGCTATGTCGAACAGACTGCCCACGCGTATCATGAAAAACTCATCGAGATTCGTAGAGAATATCGATATGAACTTCAGACGCTCGAGCAGCGGCACCGACGGATCTATCGCTTCCTCGAGCACTCTCCTGTTAAAGCTGAGCCAGGAAAGCTCCCTATTCTGCGTGTAGCTGTAGCTTTCATTTATCCCAGTACCTTTTGACATAAATATCCCTCCCTTACACCGTAGTTGCTGACTATTATCTTCCTGGCTCCCGTCTGATCCGCTATGCTCTGCAGAATCATATATCCGGGGATGATAGTATGTATTCGTTCGGGATCCACCTTGAGTATGACGTCCGCGGCCTTCTTCCTGTCGCCGGTGAGGAAGCTGCCCACCTTTTTCAGATCCTTCGCCAGCATCGTGTTGCTGGTCGCCGGTATTATGTCAAGATATCTGGCAAACTTGAACACGGATCTGGCCGTACCTCCCGTACAGATCAGCTTGTTGTACGGACTTATGACCTTGATCGGCCGTCTCTTCAGCTCTTTGTTGATCTCCTTTTTTATTCTCTCCAGCGAGCTCTTGCCCGGCAGTATGTGCTTCACGCAGTCCTTGTAAAGCTTGAGCGAGCCGATCAGATAGCTGCGCGGCGAATGTATGCTGCCGCGTTCGAACATCACCAGCTCCGTACTGGCTCCGCCTATGTCTATGAGGATGCCGTCGCTTATATAAAGCTCACGCATTACGCCCTCGTAGCCCAGCACAGCCTCCTGCTCTCCCGTTATTATGTCAATCTTAAAGCCCGTCTCCTCCGTTATCCTGGCGGCCGCCTCGTCGCTGTTGACGATATTTCGCAGCGAGGCTGTCGCAAAGACGTAGACGCGATCCGTGATATTGAAGGATTCCAGCGTGCCCTTGAACTCGCCCAGTAGATCACAGGCGCGTCTGATACCCTTTTCGCTTATCCGTCCCTTATCGACGTAGCCGGCAAGTCCGGCCATTCTCTTATCCTTGAACAGGATCTTAAACGTGCCGTTTTTTACCTTGTATACCGTTAATCTCATCGAGTTCGACCCGATGTCTATCACCGAATATTTCATTTCCTGTCTCCCGTTTCTCATCTGCACAGCGGCAATTTACCGCCGCCGCGATACGTATCATTATTATATACCGCCCGCGTATGTTATTCTATCGTTTGTCGTAAAATACATAGTTAAAATTATGTTATGTAAATGTTAAAAATCCGTAAAACAAAAAGACAGCCATATAAGCTGTCATTCGTCAACTTTATCGCCGGTCGCGCCCGCTCCGTCTTCGCGCCGCTCCTCCGCGACGCCCATGCCGTAATCCTTCACCTGCTCCAGCATATGCCCTATGTTGCCTTCGCCGGCAAATCTGTTCAGATCGAAAAAATCCTCGCCGGCGTCTATCCAGCGCAGCGGATGCTTTTCGCTGACAAGCTCCACATCGCCGCGCAGCGTTCCCGTA
>CASESB010000032.1 GCA_949290475.1 uncultured Bacillota bacterium | reverse complement strand
TCCTTGTCTGCCTCGAACCCCAGGAACGTCTCAAAAGGTATCGTGAAGCCCTCCTTGCTGTACGGAGTGCCGCATACCGGGCACACCTTGTCCGGCATATCCACGCCGCAGTCGTACTGCTCCTTATCTCCCCACTCAAGGTGCTTGCAGTTCGGACACAGATAGTGCGGCGGCAGCGGATTTACCTCCGTTATCCCGGACATCGTCGCAGCGAACGAAGAGCCGACCGAGCCTCTTGATCCCACGAGATAGCCGTCGTCCAGGGATTTTTTAACCAGCATCTCCGCCGACCTGTACATGACCGCATATCCGTTGTCTATTATGGAGTTGAGCTCCTTGTCGAGCCTCGTCCTTATCTCCTCCGGCAAAGGCGAGCCGTACATGGCTGCAGCCCTTTCCTCGCAGGCCTTTCGCAGATCATCCTCCGCTCCCTTTATCTTCGGCGGGAACTTGCCCTTCGGCACCGGCATCATCGGCTCTATCATGTCAGCTATTTTATTCGTATTTTCTATCACGACCTCGTGAGCCTTCTCTTCACCCAGGTACATGAACTCCTCCATCATCTCCTGAGTCGTCCTGAAGTAGAGGCCCTTGTCGCCCTCGACGTCCTTGAAGCCCTGTCCGGCCATCAGTATGCGCCTGTAAAGCGCTTCTTCCTCGTCAAAATAGTGCGCGTCGCACGTGGCTACCACCGGCTTGCCGTACTGCTCTCCGAGCGCGACTATCTTCCTGTTGTTTTCCTTCAGCTCCTCCTCGCTTTTCACCTGGCCGTTTTCTATCAGGAACTTGTTGTTTATCAGCGGCTGGATCTCCAGATAGTCGTAAAAATCCACCAGACGCTTCAGCTCTTCGTCATCGGCCCCGCCCAGGATCGCTCTGTATATCTCTCCCGCTTCGCACGCCGAGCCGATTATCAGCCCCTCCCTGTACTTCTGCAGCACCGACTTGGGGATCCTCGGCTTCTTATAGAAATAGTCGAGGTGTGAGATGGATACCAGCTTGTAGAGGTTTTTCAGTCCCTCTCTGTTCTGTGCAAATATGATCACATGGTTAGTACCTCTGGCCTTGTAGTCGATGGTGCCGTCCGGCCTTATCAGATCGCGATCCTCCAACAGATAGCCCTCGCAGCCGTAAAGTATCTTGATGTCTCCGGCCGCATGCGATGCATCCGGGAAGCCCTGCACCACACCGTGATCCGTTATGGCGACCGCCTTATGACCCCACTTCTCGGCCGTTTTCACCATGTGCTTGATATCGTTGAGCCCGTCCATAGCGCTCATCTTGGTGTGAGCGTGAAGCTCCACCCTCTTTTCCGGATACGTATCGACGCGCTCGATTTTTTCGCTTTTTTCTATGCTGTCGACCATGACGGTGACGCAGTTGTCAAACCTGTCCCACTGCGCCATGCCCTTGATACGCACTCCGTCTCCCGGCGACAGGTGCTCGTCTATATCGGCCCACTTCTCGTTGCTGACGAAAGCCTTGACGCATATGCTGGTGAGCTTGTCCGTTATGTAAAGGCTGGCCAGCTTGCTGTCGCTTCTGGTCGTCCTGCTGTCCTTGCGGAACAGCTCTCCCTCGATCACGACGACGCCGCTCTCGGAATTGACTTCGCCGATCGGCAGCGGCGTTCCCGTTATGGCGCTGCCCATGATGAGATTGCCCTTGACCGGCGTATATGAATTCTTCCTTCTGCCGCGGAAAGGCTTACTTTCCTTCTTTTCGGGCTTTGCGGCTGCAACGGCTCCGTCGCCCGCCGCTGAAGCAGCGCGCTCTCTGGCCGCCCTCTCCACGTGCTCCGCAAAAACTGAACGCTCCTTTTCCTCCATCCTTTTTCCGAGGGTCCTGTATTCATGCGAATCGTTTTCAAAGCGCACGTTAAGATCCTCGTTGAGATCGCGCTTCAAAAGCTGTCTGAACTTATCCGCCACCTCGCTGTTGAGAGCATCAACCGCCGTCTGTCCCAGCGCATATACCACCAGCTCCTCGCCGCTCAGCTCCCAGCTGTCGGTGTAGATCGTCTTGGTGATGTGAGCGTACTTACCGTTCACCAGGGCTATCATATGTCCTATGTATGCCCCTACGGCCTCATCTCTCGTCTGTATGAGATCGCCGTACGAAAAACGAACGTCTATGTCGCAGATATCGGGAAGACGCCCTTGCAGAGCTCTCTTGAATCTGTCCACTGCCTCGTACGGCAGCACAAAATTGAGCTCTGCCTCGACGCTAAGGATCCCTGTCTCACGCGTCAGCACAGCTCTCTTGATCTCGAACCTTATATCGCTTTTCTGATGCTCTCCGAGCTCAGAAAGCTCAATCACCTCTTCCAGTATCTCTCTCATATTTCTCCGCCATCTTCATGATCTCGTCGGCTATATCCTCTTCCTTCACCGTCTTGATCGTCCTCCCGCCGGCAAAGATGACACCCTTGCCCTTTCCGCAGGCGACGCCTATATCGCAGCCCCTGGCCTCTCCGGGCCCGTTGACCACGCAGCCCATGACGGCGATCCTGATGCTGCCTGATAATCTGTCGGCAAGCTGTCCTGCGCGGCGCTCTATCTCGCCCGCTATCCGCTGCAGATCCACCTCTGTTCTGCCGCACGTCGGACACGATATTATCTCGACCTTTTCCTTCCTGAGCCCGACAGCAGAAAGCAGCTCTCTGGCGAATATCACTTCCTCGACCGGATCGGCCGTCAGCGATACGCGCATGGTGTCTCCTATTCCTGCCAGCAGCAGCGCGCCTATGCCCGCCGCGGATTTGACCTTCCCCATCCTCAGAGTTCCGGCCTCCGTCACGCCTATATGCAGCGGATAGTCTGACATCCTGTCTACGATCCTGTAAGCCTCGTAATTCATCCTTACGTACGACGATTTGAGCGATATCACTATCTGATCAAAATCATACTTCTCAAGCAGGGCTGCGTTTCTCAGCGCGCTCTCTGCCAGCCCCGCAGCGGTAACGCCGCCGTGACTGGCCAGTATATCCTTTTCCAGCGAGCCCGAGTTGACTCCTACCCTGATGGGGAGCCCGCACCTCTTCGCCTTCTCTACGACCTGCCTCACTCCGTCCTCAGAGCCTATATTGCCCGGATTTATCCTTATCTTGTCCGCGCCCGCATCCATAGCCATGAGAGCCAGCCTGTAGTCAAAGTGTATATCGGCTACCAGCGGCACCCGTGCCGCGCGCTTTATCTGCCTGAAAGCATCGGCGGCCTCGGCATCGGGAACGGCAAGTCTGACGATCTGACAGCCGGCCTCCTCCAGCCTTCTTATCTGCTCGATCGTCGCCGCCGCATCACGCGTATCCGTATTCGTCATCGACTGTATGGAGACCGGGCTGTCGCCGCCTATCTCCACATCTGCGCACATTACCTTCTTTTTCACAGAACTGCCTCCTTACGAGAACATGGGAACGATGAACCTCAGTATGTCCTGCCACGTCACATATACCATCAGCACCATGAGCAGGACTATGCCTATGAAATGTATCTTTGCTTCCATCTCGTCCGTGACGCGCCTGCCGGTCACGAGCCTTATGATCAGGAAAAGCACTCTGCCTCCGTCGAGCGCCGGGAACGGCAGCATGTTTATCACTGCCAGATTGAGGCTCAGCAGCGCCGCCAGATAAACCACGTATATGGCTCCGGCTCTGGCCGTATCGTTGACCATATAGACGATGCCGACAGGACCGCTCAGCTCGCTCGTTGACACTTCACCGGTGATCAGCTGCTTGATGACGTCATACATCATCACCGTCATCTCTCCGGTATTCTTCACGCCGTCGCCGACGGCTTCAAACACGTTATGGCTCACGCCGACGGCTATGCCGATCTTTTCGCGCCCCATCTCCTCATCGTATTCAGTTTCCGGGGCAAAGGTCAGCTCTTCTCCGTCGCGCAAAACCGTTATCTCCACGGCTCCGCTCTCATTTCCGCCTATGAGGGCGATGACCTCGCTCCACTCCTCTATCGCCTCGCCGTTGACGGCTACTATCTCATCTCCTGACTGCAGCCCGGCCTCGTATGCCGGCGAATCATCCGTGACCTGATCGATCACCGTCGTCGGCTGGCCTGACCAGAAGGCGATAACTATCATCAGTATCACCGCCGTCAGCAGGTTCATGAACGATCCCGCCACCAGCACTATGGCCCGCTGCCATGCAGGCTTGCGGTTGAAGGCGCCTTCATCGTCAGAGTCCTCGTTTTCGCCCTCCATGGCGCAGTAGCCGCCGATCGGCAGTATTCTCAGGGAATACAGCGTTTCCCCCTTCTGCCTCTTGAATATGGCCGGACCCATGCCGAGCGCAAACTCGTTCACCTTGACGCCGCACGCCTTAGCGGCCAGGAAGTGGCCGAGCTCGTGAACGAATATCAGTACGCAGAATATAAGTATCGCGTATATTATCGTCATAGATCTCCTCCCGTCATATGACAGTTCTCATCTTCTCTCTTATCTTGCGGTCTTCTTCCAGTATCCCCTCTATGCTCAGAGCATATACCGGCACATGCTCATTCATCACTCTTTCCAGATTGTCCTGTATATCGGTAAAGCCTATCATACCTCTGAGGAACATATCGACCAGCACCTCGTTGGCTCCGTTGAGCGCCACCGGATAGCTGCCGCCTCTGCGGCAGGCCTCATATGCCAGCTCTACAGTGCGAAAAACGCTCCTGTCCACCGGGTAAAACGTCATGCCGCCGCTCAGCGCCGTAAGATCCAGCGCCTTCGCGTCAGAAGGCTCCGCCAGCCTCTGAGGATACGACATGGCATAGGCTATCGGCACCCTCATATCGGGGTTCCCCATCTGCCCGATGACGCTGCCGTCCATATATTCCACGGCCGAATGAAGTATGCTCTGAGGATGCACGACGACATCTATCTTTTCCTGCGATATGTCGAACAGCCATCTGGCCTCTATGACCTCCAGCCCCTTGTTCATCATCGTCGCCGAATCCACGGTTATCTTCTTACCCATGCTCCAGTTCGGGTGCGCCAGAGCCTCATCGAGCGTCACCTTTTCCAGCATGCTGCGGCTGTATCCGCGAAACGGTCCGCCGGATGCAGTCAGTATCAGACGTTTGACCTCGTTGCCGCCGCTGCCCTGCAGACACTGGAATATGGCGCTGTGCTCGCTGTCGACCGGCAGCAGCTTCACACCCCTTTGCTTTACGGCCTCCATCACCAGCTGTCCTCCGACGACAAGCGTTTCCTTGTTGGCAAAGGCGATATCCTTGCCGGCCTCTATAGCCGCCATGGTCGGCCTGAGGCCCTTCATTCCCATCAGGGAATTGAGCACCATGTCGCAGTCCTCCATGGAAGCGATGGCCTGCAGTCCTTCATCGCCGCAATAGACCTCCGTACCTCTGAATCTGTCCGCCAGCTCCGCGGCGTCGCGCTCATCGGCAACGCATATCGCCTGCGGTCTGAATTCCTCTGCCTGCCTGCACAAAAGCTCCGTGTTGCGGGCGCATGAAAGCGCAGCTACGGAAAATTCGCCGCCGTGCTCCCTTATGACATCGAGAGCCTGAGTCCCTATGGATCCCGTGCTCCCCAAAATCGAAATCCTCTTCATAATGATCCGCCTCTGAAAATGCTAACCGTTAACCTGTCAGGCGACGAAGCCCATCACCAGAACTATATAATAATACACCATAGGTCCCGTAAAGAGGACACTGTCGAATCTGTCGAGTATCCCCCCGTGGCCCGGTATGAGATTGCCGTAATCCTTGATGCCCATCTTTCTCTTGAATATGGACGCCGTAAGATCGCCGAACTGCGAGACTATGCCTCCCAGCACTCCGATGATCAGGCAGTGCGCAAGCACCTCCGGCATGAATATGTAACCGAACACGCCGCTGAGCACGACGCTGCCTATCACGCCGCCCACAGAGCCCTCGATCGTCTTCTTAGGACTTATGTGCGGGCAGAGCTTGTGTTTGCCGAACAGATAGCCGCTGAAATACGCCATGATATCGGTACCGAAGGCCGTTATGACTATCAGCCACACCATGAGCCCGTATTCCGTCTGCTCCACGAGCGTCACATGGAACGAGAAAAACACCACATAGAATATGCCGGTGATCGTAGCCATGGCGTCCTCCAGCTTCCTGTGCTCTATATTAAAAAGATACAGCAGGCTGATCAGGACGACTCCAAAGAACCACAGCATATACCATTCCTTACGGTCTCCCCCGAAAAGCTCCGCCGCATACAGCGCCACAGCCGCCACGACTGCTATACCAAAATTCGGCTTCACGTCCATAGCTCTGAAGCCGTTGTAAAATTCCCTCACTCCCATTATGCCGATGAGAAGGCAGGCGGCAAAAAGCACATACCCTCCCAGATACAGTATCACCAGCAGCGGGAGCATTATCAGCCCCGAAAGTACTCTCGTTTTCATATTCATCTGCCTCCGAATCTTCGATCTCTGCTCTGATAATCAGCGATAGCCTTCTCGTATTCCTCCGGCGTAAAATCCGGCCAGAGCACGTCCGGGAATACCAGCTCGCTGTAGGCGCTCTGCCACAGCAGGAAATTGGAAAGCCTGAGCTCGCCGCTCGTCCTGATTATCAGCTCCGGGTCAGGCACATCGGCGTGCAGGCTGCCCGTATACAGCTCGCGGGCGATAACCTCGTCCGTGATATCTTCCGGCGACAGCGTTCCCTCCGCGATCCTCTCGCCTATGGCGACGACCGCCCTGCGTATTTCGTCACGTCCGCCGTAATTCAACGCTATGTTGAACTGCAGCCCCGTATTGTCATGCGTATCTCTGAGCGTCCTCTCCAGGCTCTTCACGGCATCCTTGGGCAGAGCGCTGTAGTCTCCCAGCACCCTGACTCTGACGTTGTTTTCCACCAGCTCCTTCAGATCGCTGTTGACGTACGTCACCAGCAGCTTGAATATACCGGATACCTCCGCTATGGAGCGCTTCCAGTTTTCCGTGGAAAAAGCGTACACCGTGAGGTATTTTATGCCCAGCTTATCGGAATGATCCACGATCTTCTTCATGGCCTTCATTCCCGCATTATGCCCCGCCAGCCGCGGCAGGCCTCTCTCCTTCGCCCATCGTCCGTTACCGTCCATGATTATGGCCACGTGTACGGGCATTCTCTCTTTATCAAGCATATCAAAACCTGTATCTCGCAAATAGATGTGACCGCAGGGCCACATCTATCTGTCTTTCCTCATATTCATCAGAACTAAACTTCCATGATCTCCTTTTCCTTATCGGCTACGATCTGGTCTATGTCCTTCACGGCCTTGTCCACCGTCTTCTGGATTTCCTCCAGCGTATCCTTGGCGTCGTCCTCGGTAAAGTCGCCGTTCTTTTCCATCTTCTTCACTTTCTCGTTGGCGTCTCTTCTGAGGTTCCTTACGGCGATCTTCGTATCCTCGCCCATCTTCTTGACCGTCTTGTTCAGTTCCTTTCTTCGTTCCTCAGTCACCTGAGGGATCTGGAGCCTGATAACCTTGCCGTCGTTTGCCGGCGTGATACCGATATTGGCCGCATTGATGGCCTTCTCTATCTCCGGTATGCTCTTCGGGTCAAAAGGCGATATCATCAGCGTTCTCGGTTCAGGCACCGATATGTTTGCCAGCGCCTTGAGCGGAGTAGGCGTACCGTAGTACTCTACCATTACCTTGTCGACGAGAGCCGCGTTAGCGCGTCCGGCTCTTACCGTGCCCAGCTCCTCCTTGAGCACGTGCAGACTTTTTTCTATTTTTTCTCCCAGTGTCTTGATATCAAAATCACTCATTTTTCTTCCTCCAACTGTTATCTGATTATGGTTCCGATCTTCTCTCCGCAAACCGCCTTCATCACGTTGCCTTCATCCGCGAGCGCGAATACGTGTATGGCTATATTATTATCTCTGCAGAGCGATGCCGCCGTGGAATCCATGACCTTGAGATCCTTCTCCAGCACCTCTCTGTGTGTGAGCTCCTCGTATCTGATGGCGTTCGGATTCTGCTCCGGATCGTCCGAATATACGGCGTCTACCTTCTTGGCCAGCAGTATGACCTCCGCGTCTATCTCCGCCGCTCTCAGGGCTGCCGTGGTATCCGTGGAAAAGAACGGATTACCGGTTCCGGCGCCGAATATCACGACCTTGCCGTGCTCCAGATGGCTCATGGCCTTTCGTCTCACGTACGGCTCCGCCACCTCTCTCATCTCGATAGCGGACTGGACTCTGGTAGGTATGCCCTCCGCTTCAAATGAATCCTGAAGCGCCATGGCGTTTATCACCGTTGCCAGCATCCCCATGTAGTCTGCCGTAGCTCTGTCCATGCTCTTACCGGTCCTTCCTCTCCAGAAGTTGCCGCCGCCTACGACTACGGCCACCTCAACGCCCATCTCGGTCACTTCCTTGATCTGCAGAGCTACCTTCTTGAGCATCTCCTCGTTGAGTCCGAAATGTTCGTCACCGGCCAGAGCTTCCCCGCTGATCTTCAGCAGCACCCGCTTATATTTTGGCTCCATAATTGACTCCTTAATATTTGTTTTCATTGCAGAAGCATGCAGCAACGCTGCAATCCCATAGTGCTTTTATTATAACATGCGAGCTTGTCGAAGCATGTTTCAATGAAAGCCTCATTGCAGCAACGCTGCAGTTCAATAGTGCTTTCATTATACCATACCTCAAGCCGATATGTCACCTTGCTTTTATTTCATTCTCTCCTGCTTGACCTTGTGGTCGATCACGTGTCTCTTGGCCAGCTCCGCCGTAACGTCCTTGAGCTCGATACCCTGCTCCACCATCATCACCATCACGTGATATGCCAGATCCGCGATCTCATACACGGTCTCTTCCCTGTCCTTCTTGGCTCCGGCTATGATGACCTCGGTACATTCCTCGCCCACCTTCTTGAGGATCTTGTCCATACCCTTGTCAAAGAGGTACGTCGTATAGCTGCCTTCCTTCGGTTCCGTCTTCCTGCCCTCTATCATCTCGTATAGGCCTTCATATGAAAACGGCGTCTCGTCAGCGGCCACATATTCCGTATTGAAGAAGCAGCTTTCGGCTCCCGTATGGCAGGCCGGACCTTTCTTTATCACCTCTATGACGAGAGCGTCGCGATCGCAGTCCGATGTTATAGAAACGACCTTCTGCGTGTTGCCGCTCGTTTCGCCCTTGCGCCACAGTTCCTGTCTGCTCCTGCTGAAAAAGCATGTCTGCCCCTCTCTGATCGTTATCTCCAGCGCTTCTCTGTTCATATATGCCACCGTCAGCACCTGCTTCGTATAATAATCCTGTACGACAGCCGGTATCAGGCCCTTTTCATCAAATCTGAGCTTATCTATATCCATATTAAAGTCTTACCTCCACTCCCTGTTCTCTCAGGTATCGCTTGAGATCCGCTATCCTGATCTCCTTGTAATGAAATATGCTGGCCGCCAGACCGGCGTCTATGCCCTCGTGCTTAAAGAGCTCGGAGAAATCCTCCATCTTCCCGGCGCCGCCGGAGGCGATTATCGGCACGTTGACCCTGGCTGCGATCTCATCGAGCATTTCCAGGTCAAATCCTCCCTTGACGCCGTCCGTATCTATGCTGTTGACCACGAGCTCTCCGGCGCCGCTGTTGACGCCGTCGACGGCCCACTGCAGCGCGTCTATGCCCGTATCCTCGCGTCCTCCCTTGGAGAACAGCCTGAAGCCGCCGTCGACACGCTTTATGTCCATGCTCAGCACGACGCACTGATCTCCGTACTTCTTGGCCGCCTTCTCTATTATCCCCGGATCCTTTATCGCGCCGCTGTTGACGCTCACCTTATCGGCTCCGCACTTCAGCACTCGGTCGAAGTCGTCCAGCGTATTGATGCCTCCACCCACCGTCAGCGGTATGAATATCTCCGAAGCCACCTTCTTCAATATATCCGTGAACAGCCCGCGCTCCTCGACGCTGGCGGTGATGTCATAAAACACCAGCTCATCGGCGCCCTCGCGATTGTAGAACCTTGCCATCTCCACGGGATCCGACACGTCCCTTATGCCTTCAAAATTCCTGCCCTTCACCACTCTTCCGTTTCTGACATCCAGACACGGTATGATCCTCTTAGTAATCATTGCGCCTCCTATCTGGCCAGCTCCACCGCTCTTCTGAGATCGAGCCTGCCGCTGTATATAGCCTTTCCCAGTATGGCCGCCGACACGATATCCTTTAGCTGCGATATCTCCTGCTCAAAGCTGATGCCGCCTGACGCCACTATCTCCAGGCCTTCTATTTCCCGCAGCCTCCTGTAGGCCTCCATGTTGGTGCCTTCAAGGCTGCCGTCTCTCGATATATCGGTATATATTACGGTCCTGACGCCTATATCCTTCAGGTATCTGCAAAACTCGAAGCTCTCCCTGTCGGTGATCTCCTTCCAGCCGTTGACCGCCACGTATCCGTCGCGCGCATCGACGCCGACGGCTATCCTTTCTCCGTACTTCCTCACCATGGTCTCCAGGAATTCCGGATCTCTGACAGCTACAGTTCCCAGTATGACACGGCCTACGCCGATCTCCAGGTACTGGCGTATCTTCTCCTCGTCTCTGATGCCGCCTCCGACCTCGACAAACATGCGAACTCCGTCCACGATCTCCTTTATGGTGTCGTAATTCACCAGCTTCCCGTCCTTCGCTCCGTCGAGATCTACGACATGCAGGTTCTCAGCGCCCTGCTCCCTGAAGGACGCCGCCACCGCCACCGGATCCTCGCTGTATACCGTCATCTGTTCGTAGTCGCCCTGAAAAAGCCTCACGGCCTTGCCGTCTCTCAAATCTATCGCCGGAAAAATCTTCATCTGTCCGCTATACCTCCATAAACGCTCTCAGTATGTTCAGTCCTACCTCGCCGCTCTTTTCCGGATGGAACTGCGTGCCGTACACCGTGCCGTTCCTCACCGCACCCGTTATCCTGATCCCGTACATGGAATCCGCTATGAGGCTCTGTTCGCAGTCTCTGCCGTAGAAGCTGTGCACGTAGTAAACGCAGTCGCCCTGTTTTATGTATTTGAACAGCGGCTCGTCCTCATCAAAGCGCAGAGGATTCCAGCCTATGTGCGGCACCTTGAGACCGTCTATGCCCTGTGCCGTCAGCTCTTCTTCTATGGAAGCCACCTGGCCGTCTATGAGCCCCAGTCCTTCATGTACGCCATACTCATGGCTTTCCCGGAACAGAAGCTGCATCCCCAGACAGATGCCGAGCAGCGGCTTTCCCTTCGCCGTCTCCTCTATTATCGTATCGACCAGCCCCGTTGCCCTCAGCTTTGCTATGGCGTCCTCGAAAGCGCCGACGCCGGGAAGTATTATCCTGTCCGCAGCTTTTATGTCCTCTTTCCTGCCCGTCACCTTCGTCTCTGCCCCCAGGTATTTCAGCGAAGCCGTCAACGAGAACAGATTTCCCACTCCGTAATCAATTATGGCTATCATCACAAAACTCCTTTTGTCGACGGTATCTCGTCGGCGTATTCCTCTTCTATGGCGCAGGCCTGTCTCAGCGCGCGCCCCATTCCCTTGAAAACAGCTTCTATGATGTGATGGGAATTTTCTCCCGCCAGCATCCTGATATGTATGGTCAGACCCATCTCCCTGGCAAAGGCCGTGATAAATTCCTTCACCAGCTCGGTGTCAAAATCCCCCACCTTCTGCGCCGGGATATCGACATCAAAGCTCACGCTGGCCCTGCCGCTTATGTCGAGCGCGCAGAGTATGAGCGCCTCGTCCATCGGCAGCAGCATGCTGCCGTATCTGTATATTCCTCTTTTATCGCCCAGAGCTTCTCTGAAAGCCGTTCCCATGGCTATAGCTATGTCCTCGACAGTATGATGGTAATCGACCTCCGTATCACCGTTGCAATCCACGGCGATATCGAATCGTCCGTGCCTCGTGAACAGCTCCAGCATATGATCGAGGAAGCCGCATCCCGTGTTCATCTCATACGCTCCGGTACCGTCTATCTCCAGTGCCAGCACGATCTTCGTTTCCCTGGTATCTCTGACGACCTTTTTTCTCCTCATGTGAATCTCCTTTACCTTCGGCTCCCGTCCGCCAGCCCCGACAGTATCTCGCCGGTAGCCTCGGTGAGAGCTTTCATTTCCTCCGGCGTTCCTATGGTTATTCTAACATAGTTGCCGGTTTTTTCACCCTTGAAATGACGCACGATGATATTATATTTTCTCAGCTGACTGAAATATTCTTCACCGCTGATGCGATCGCTCGATGCGAAAACGAAATTTGCCTTCGACGGCAGCACCTTAAAGCCCATTTTCTCCATCTCGGTCACAAAGGCTTCTCGCGTCTCCATTATCCGGCGCCTCGTCTTCTCAAAATGCTCCCTGTCCTTCATGGCTTCGGCGCCTGCCAGTATGGCGAGCCGGTCGAGGTTATACGGGTTAAAGCTGAACTTTATCCTGTTCAGATCTGCTATGAGTTCGCTGCTGCCCATGGCGAAGCCTACCCTGGCTCCCGCCAGGCTCCTCGACTTGGAAAGCGTCTGCACCACCAGCAGATTATCGTACGTCTCTATGAGTCCGACCGCACTCTCAGCTCCGAAATCGACATAGGCCTCGTCTATGACAACGAGCGAATCGCGGTTGTGACGCAGTATATCCTCTATCTGCCTGCGGCTCAGCGCCATGCCCGTCGGTGCGTTCGGATTCGTGATCACTATCGTGCCGTCTGCATCATAGTAATCCTCAGGTCTGACGGAAAAATCCTCCCCCAGCGGCACCTTCACGCCCTCGGCCCCGAATATATCGCAGTATACGGGATAGAAGCTGTAGCTGATCTCCGGATAGAGCACCCTGCCTCCGCGCCCCTGGAAGGCCATGAATATGAAGGCCAGGATCTCATCCGAACCGTTTCCCGCTATCACCTGTTCATTTTTCAGCCCGTAAAAGCCGGCGATCGCTTCCGTCAGCAGCGATGCGTCCGGCTCGGAATAGAGCTTCAGCTTTCTGAGCTCGGCATCGCTTATGACCTTCATCACGCCGGGTGCCGGCTCGTACGGATTTTCGTTGGTGTTCAGTTTTATGAGCTTCTGCGTGCTCTTCGGCTGCTCGCCGGGAGTATATGGCTTCAGGCTGCTGAATCTGTCGTTTAAAAATCTGCTCATCTTACCTTCTCCCCCAGCTTTCGGAGCATATCGCTTATCATTTCGTTTTCAAACTTGAAGCTCGTCTTGTTGGCGATGAAGCGGGCGCTGATATCTCTGAATTCCTCGATGACCTTCAGGTTGTTCTCCCTGAGCGTGTTGCCCGTCTCGACGATATCCACGATCACATCGGACAGCCCCAGTATCGGCGCCAGCTCTATGCTGCCGTTCAGCTTGATTATCTCTATGTCCCTGTTCCTGCTGCCGTAAAACGCCTTGGCTACGTTGACATATTTCGTCGCTACGCGCAGCGTCCTGTCGGGGTCCTCGACGTAGCCCTCAGGAGCAGCCACTGCCATCCGGCATTTTCCTATTTTGAGGTCGAGCAGCTCGTAAACGTCAGACTTGTTTTCCAGCAGTATGTCCTTGCCCACTATGCCGACATCGGCAGCGTGGTGCTCCACATATATGGCTACATCGCTGGGCTTTACCAGCAGATAGCGCACGTTTTTTTCCGGGCTTTCAAAAACCAGCTTTCTGTTCTGCTCATAGTAGCCCGGGCAGTCGTATCCTGCAGAGGCCAGCATATCGTATACCTGGTCTCCCAGCCTTCCCTTCGGCAGCGCGATATTCAGCATCTACTCGTCCTCCTTTACCGTTTTTCCGTCTCGCAAAGCGTATCTGTACCTGTATCTCAGGCACGGCGGAGCGTCAGTCTCCGCTCGCACCGTCATTCCTTCCTTCTGCAGGCTCTGCACGGCCTTCATCACGTCGGCGATCTGCGCCTCCTCATCGTAAATCAGCAGCGCATCGACATCGTACTGCGATACGTGCGGCTTTCCCTTCGTCAGCTCATCGAGATATATGGCGAAGCCGACGGCTCCGGCATCCTTTCCCAGAAGCTCCATGGCCTTGTCGTACTGACCTCCGGCAAGCACGCACCCCGGCAGGCTCCTTATATAGCCGCGGAACACTATGCCGTTGTAATAGTCGATATCGTTGACCATCGAAAGGTCAAGCTGTATGTTCTTTGAATAGCCCAGGCTTCTGAGGGCGCTGCAGTACGCCTCCAGCTCTTCAAGGTCTGCTAGCATCTTGTCGTTCACAGCCATCTCCCTGGCTCTTTTTAACGTCTGCGTCATGCTTCCGTAAAGGAACGGCAGCTGGCGCAGCACATCCGCATACCTGTCCTCAAGCCCGGTTTCGGAGGCGATCCGCTCTATACCGGTCATGTTCTTCTGTCTGATGTTGTTCAGAAGCTCCGCGTACATCGCTTCGTCAAGCCCCAGCTCATCGAGAAAATCCACGGTGTAGTGCATATGGGATATCTCCAGCAGATAGTCTGGATCGATGGTCTTAAGCGATTTGGCCGCCAGCGTCATCACCTCCAGGATGCTGTAGCTGTCTATCCTTCCCATATACTCAAGGCCCATCTGGTTTATCTCCTTGAAGCAATGGCTCTCCCTGTTCTCCCTGTATACGTTCTCGATATAGTAGAGCTTTTCGCTCTTCTGCCTCGTAGCGCCCGTATTGTTGATGACGCTGAGCGTCACGTCCGGCTTCATCGCCAGCAGACGGCCGTCGAGATCCGTAAACGTCAGCACCTTGTCGCCGATTATGAAATCCCTGTTCGTCGCATACAGCGAATATTCCTCAAATTTTCCTATCTTGTATTTTTTGTAGCCGTATTTTTCATACAGTCCTCTCAGCTCGAGAGTCGCTCTCTCGTCAGGTTTGAGATTGTACTTCATCCGATATCCTCCTTGCGTGGCTTATGCGAGATGCCGCTGCATGCGGAGTTTTCACGCTTCAGCCCGTGTTTGATGGCTCGTGTTCCCGCCTGTTGCTTTATTACTTTAAAGTGTTATCGTATTATCATAATGTAGTATACACCAAACTTCCGTCCCTGTCCAGTAAAAAGTAAATGCTCCGGAGCTTTTCCGGAGCATTTTTTCTCATTGCCGCCATCACCGCCTGTTGCCGTTTATGACTGAAGCCAGATATGCAGCTCCGAAGCCGTTGTCTATGTTCACTATCCCCACGCCGTTGGCGCAGCTGTTGAGCATCGAAAGCAGCGCCGAGAGCCCGCCGAGATTCGAGCCGTAACCGATGCTCGTGGGAACAGCTATCACCGGGGTGTCGACAAGGCCTCCGACGACGCTGGCGAGCGCGCCCTCCATGCCGGCCACCACTATCACCACATCGGCAGCCCTTATCCTGTCCAGCTTGGCGAACAGCCTGTGTATTCCCGCCACGCCCACGTCGTATATCCTGTCCGTCTCATTGCCCAGGATCTCGGCCGTTACAGCCGCCTCCTCCGCTACGGGAATATCGGCAGTGCCTGCGGTCACCACGGCTACCGACGGCTTTTCGCTCCGTTCGCCGCGCTCGCCGCTTTCGTCTCCACCGCCCTGATCGTCCAGTACGGCTATGATCCTCGCCGTTTCAAAATACACGGCCTGCGGCAGCGCCTCCTTTACGGCTTCAAAATCATCTCTTCCGGCCCTCGTTCCCATTATGTTGCCGCCGTGAGCCGCCAGCTCAGCCATTATATCGCGTATCTGCTGCGGCGTCTTGCCCTGACAGAACACTACCTCGGGAAAGCCCGTCCTTATCGCTCTGTGATTGTCTACGTTGGCAAAGCCCATATCCCTGAACGGCATATCCTTCAGTTCATCGTAGGCTTTATCCACATCTATCTCGCCGCTTCTGACCTGCTGCAGCAGCTCCATCAAATACTTATCCTTCATATCTATATCCTCTTTCACCTTTTACTTTATAACCATGACGTCGCTCACCACGGCCTCAGGCCTCACGTCATGCGCTTCGCGCGGGATCCTGTCCACGATCTGGAAGTCGTAGCAGACCGCCACCGTATGACATTTCTCGCGCCCGGCGATGAAAGCATCGTAATAGCCCCCTCCGTAGCCGATCCTGTCACGCTCCCGTGAAAATACCGCGCCCGGCATTACGACCAGCGCCTCCGCCTCACGCGGCAGCGGCCTTTCCGCGGCAGGCTCCGATATCCCGAAAACGCCCTTCGTCAGCTTCGTGTCCTCATCCCATCTGTAAAAATTCATTTTTCTGCCTTCGACCCTGGGTATCCACAGCCTCTTGCCGTCATTACGCGCCGCGTCCGCAAGATACGTCACGTCCACCTCGTTCCTTACGGGCATATAAAGGCAGATGTCAGCGGCCTTTTCATACGCCTCCATGCCTCTGACGAGCTCGCATATACGCTTTGACCGTCTGCGAACATCCTCGGCGGAAAGCCGCGCCCTTTTCTTAAGGATCTCGTTTCTCAGTTCTTCTTTGCTTTTCATGATATACTTATCTTATCAGACTTTCACGCGCTTTACAATGCGCAGAAAATATGGTATCATTTAATGCGGTAATATTACAACATGTATACAGAAAGGTGGAACCACAAGTGAAGAGGATCAAGACTTTAGTATCGAGAGACCTTGAAAAATCAGCCAAGACAGGCGGCTGCGGCGAATGCCAGACGTCATGCCAGTCGGCCAGCAAGACTTCCTGCAGCGTTGCTAACCAGCAGTGCGAGAAGTGCAGAGACTAATGCGAGCTGTCTCAGGGATACTGTAAGGACAAGATGATACTGACTGCTGCATCCGATGACGGGTGCAGCTGTTTTCATGTATCGGACATTTAGCGAAAGGAAAAACAAATGGTACACCAGTACAGGATGAACGGATACAATATCGTTCTCGATTCCGAGAGCGGATGCATACACACTGTAGATGACGTCGCATACGATGTCATCGAGCTATACGAGAATACAGCGCGCAACGAGATAATCTCCACGGTGGCTGCACGCCACGGCATCGAGCCGTCGGAGGTGGAGGAAACGCTCGAAGACATAGATGAACTGAAGGCGGAGCATAAGCTGTTCACCGAGGATATGTTCAGAGGCAGCGCCGGGCTTTTCAAGGAAAGGCAGTCTGTCGTCAAGGCCATTTGCCTGCACGTAGCTCATGCCTGCAACATGAGATGCGGCTACTGCTTTGCCGGCGAAGGCGAATACCACGGAGAACGGGCGATAATGAGCTATGACGTCGGCAAAAGAGCGCTCGACTGGCTCATCGAGAATTCCGGGACAAGGCGTAATCTGGAGGTCGATTTCTTCGGCGGCGAGCCTTTGCTCGATCTCGATGTCGTCAAACGGCTCGTGGCCTACGGGCGCAGCCGCGAAAAGGAATGCGGCAAGAACTTCCGTTTCACGCTGACCACGAACGGACTGCTGCTTGACGATGAGACGATAGAATTTCTCAACAAAGAAATGGGTAATGTTGTCATCAGCCTCGACGGCAGGAAGGATGTAAACGATCACATGAGAAGGATGCCGGACGGAGGCGGCACGTACGATGCGATACTGCCCGCATTCAAAAAGCTGGCCGCATCGAGAGGCCAGCGCGATTACTACGTCCGCGGCACGTACACTCATTACAACACCGACTTCGCCAGCGACGTGCTCCACATGGCCGATCTCGGCTTCAAGGAGCTCTCCATCGAGCCCGTAGTGGCTCCGCCCGATGCTCCTTATGCGCTGAAGGAGTCGGATATACCGAAGCTGCTGTCCGAATACGAACGCCTGGCCTGCGAAATGCTGGAACGCAAGCGCGAGGGCAAAGGACGCGATTTCACATTTTACCACTACATGATCGACCTTACCGGCGGACCGTGCATCGTCAAGCGCATATCGGGCTGTGGCGTCGGCACCGAATACGTGGCGATCACCCCGACCGGCGACCTCTATCCGTGCCATCAGTTCGTCGGCGAAGAGCGCTTCCTACTGGGCAATATATACGACGGCATCACCAACGACAACATCTGCGACGAGTTCAAGGGCTGCAACGTATATTCGCATGATGAGTGCGCCGACTGCTTCGCCAAGCTCTACTGCAGCGGCGGCTGCGCCGCCAACGCCTGGCACACGACCGGATCCATCACCGGCGTTTACGAGCTGGGCTGTGAGCTGCACAAGAAGAGGATCGAATGTGCGATCATGCTCAAGGTAGCCGAGATGAGCGAAGGGCTGTGATGCCGGACCGCTGCGTCCACCATACGATCAGGCTCATAGGTAAAAGAGTTGTTAAAAATAAGGAATAAAGTTGAAATCTTAACAATTATCGGCTCTGCAGGCGCTCCGCGAGAAGGGCAGTTGTTAATAATAGATGATATCAACCTGTTTTTAACACTAATTCAGCCTTGATAGGGCTGAAACTTGTTAATATCTCAAGGAAAAATAAAAATATTAGCAAATGGCTTCTGTTGCGAAGCCTGAAAAGCCGTTGCTTTGTTAAAAAACGCGGTATGTCAAACAAATATTAGCAAGTAGGCTTGCGAAGAGCCAAAACTATATATGCTGCCGTCATGCCCTTCCTTCTCTGAAGGCATCTATCATTTCCGCTGTAATGCTCATGTCGGAGCTTTGCGGCGGTATCTCATCTCTGGCTATCCATAAAGCCTCCGAGAGCTCGTTCCTGTCGAGCCTTATCTCATCGCTGCCGTCGAGCTCCGCGAAGAAGCCCGTTATCAGCGAATCAGAAAAGCCCCATGCCTGACTGCCGAAATACTTGAGGTTCTTTACTTCGAGTCCTACTTCCTCCATGACCTCGCGTCTGAGCGCGCCCTCTACCGATTCTCCTATCTCCACAAAACCGGCTATGAGCGCAAAGCCTTTGTACGGTCTGCCGGCATACCTGGTCACCAGCAGCCTGTCCCCGTCGGTGATGGCCGCCATTATTACCGGCGATATCCTCGGATACTGGATATTGCCGCACTGCGGGCACACCTTGGCTCGTTCGCGTTCGGAGAATTCACTGACAGCGCCGCAGCAGCCGCAGTACACGTGCTCCCTGTACCAGTGATCGAGATGACTTCCCGTCACGGCAGCCAGAGCCATCCACCTGTCGGGATCGCGATAAAGCCCCCTTATGTTCGTATATTCCATACCCTTGGGTATCTTTCCTCTAAGCAGTCTCTGAGGCAGCAGGAACACCGGTCTGTCATCCATGGAAAAAGCGTAGACGAGATCGTCGGCGGTGACGGGCACGGAGACGGCTCCCGCGATTTCCGCAAGCGACGGGAATTTTCCGCTCCCATCCTGGCCGTCCGAAAGACTTTTGATCAGCACGTTGCCTCCCGCAAACGTCAGCACCGGATCGCCCGGCTCCGCTCTGAGCGCTTTAAACGAATTGTCCAGCCTGTGAGGCGCTATATCGTGTATCATGCCTGCCGTCCTTCCTCGAAGTATTCCTTTATATGGTCCTCAATGATGCCCATGACCTCATCCATGCCCGCGGTACACTCCCAGTCGTCCGTGATATAATGCTTGACGACATCGTACAGCCACTGCCTGTAATGCTCCTTTGCAGCTTCAAGATCCATGCCCTGCTCCCTGAGCTCTCTCACATCGACAGCCGCGTACTCCGCCTTCACGCGGCAGCGCTTCTTTTCACCGCCGTCGGTAACGTCGTACACGTCTATATCGCATCTGTTATAAAAATCCTCGCCCGGCACCAGCTTCATCTTCCTCATTGCGCTCCATCCTCCTCGTTACGCACAAAAGAGGCTGCGTCGCAGGAAAGTCCTGCAACACATCCTCTTTTACATGCTTTATTTCTTCGCCCCGTCGTTCATCACGCTTCCGGCGAATTATCGTCGATCGAAATCGATTAGTTGTTAGCTGCCTTGTACTTTTCGAGAGCGTCGATGAGCTTAGGTATGATAACCTTAACGTCGCCGACGATACCGAGATCGGATACCTCGAAGATCGCAGCCGAATCGTTCTTATTGATAGCGATTACGCACTCGGAGTTTTCCATACCTGCGATGTGCTGGATAGCTCCGGAAATACCGCAAGCCATGTACAGCTCAGGTCTTACAGTCTTACCAGTCTGTCCAACCTGTCTGTCCTTCTCGATCCATCCGGCATCAACGTTAGCCCTGGAGGATGAGATCTCTCCGCCCAGCAGGTCGGCAACCTTCTGCAGCTCCTTATAGTAATCAGCTGATCCGATACCTCTTCCGCCTGATACCAGAACCTTGGCTTCAGTGATATCAACCTTCTTCTTCGTATCCTTAACGACTTCCTTGATCGTTACGTTCATGTCGTCAGCAGTGAACTCAACCTTGAATTCATCAACGGTTCCCTGCTTGCCCTTCTGAGGCTCGATCTTCTTCATTACGCCAGGTCTTACAGTAGCCATCTGCGGTCTGTAATCTGCGCATCTGATGGTAGCCATTACGTTACCGCCGAATGCAGGTCTCGTCATCTTCAGGGTTATGTCATCCATACCCAGTCTGTTGGCGATGGACTCCGTATCAGCAGTGGAAGTAGCCTTCAGGAAGTCGAAGTACTTGTTCATATCGATATCCAGGTGCGTGCAGTCAGCCGTCAGTCCGGTGTGGATTCTGGCAGCTACTCTAGGAGCAAGGTCTCTTCCGATGGAAGTAGCTCCGAAGAGCACGATGTTAGGATCGTAGTTCTTAATAACCGCTGTAAGGGCCTTAGTGTAAGGCTCGGTAACGTATTCAGCGAGGATAGGGTCCTCAACTACGATTACTCCGTCAGCTCCTGCTTCGATCAGCTCCTGTGACTTATCCTTTACCTTGTCGCCCATGAGGACAGCATATACTTTTTCATTCAGGTCGGCAGCCAGCAATGTCGCTTCTCCGAGTAACTCGAGAGTAACCTTGGCGACAACGCCGTCTCTCTGCTCAACTACTACATATATATCTTTACTCATTTTCAAGAAACCTCCCCACTAAATAATGTGTCTTTCTTCCATCTTGGCTATGATCGCCGCTACAGCTTCGTCAGGGCTTACATCCAGCTTCGTGCCGGCACCCTTGGCCATCTTACCGAAGGACGTTACTACCTTCGTAGGTGATCCGTTGAGTCCGATGTGATCAGGATTCAGTCCATCCTTCAGATCATCGAATCCCCATACGGTGATGTCCTTGGCATAAGCGTCGATAACGCCGCCGGCGTGCATGTATCTTGGCTCAGCCAGCTCCTGCAGCGCTGTCAGCAGGCAAGGTGTCTTTACTTCTATCATATGATGTCTGTCTTCATACTGTCTTCTTACTGTGAGTACGTCGCCCTTTGCATTAGGTGTGATTTCCTCAACATAAGAGATCTGAGGGATTCCCAGGTTCTCGGCGATCTGAGGTCCTACCTGAGCAGTATCTCCGTCGATAGCCTGTCTTCCCGTGATCACGATGTCGTAGCCGATCTTCTTGAGGGCCGTGGAAATGATTATAGCTGTAGCGCATGTGTCGGATCCGCCGAACTCTCTTGCCGAAAGAAGGTAAGCGTCGTCGCAACCCATTGCCAGCGCTTCTCTGAGAGCTACGTCAGCCTGCGGAGGTCCCATGCATACTACGGTTACCGTTCCGCCTACTTTTTCTCTCAGCTGAAGAGCAGCCTCTATACCTGATTTATCATCGTGATTGATGATGCTTGGCACACCATCTCTTATAAGTCTGTTAGTCTTAGGATCCAGCTTTACTTCGTTTGTATCCGGAACCTGCTTTATGCATACTACTATTTTCATCGTTATCCTTCTCCCTTCGAACTACTTCTTTAACTTCATCGAGCCTGAAATTACCATCTTCATTACTTCGGATGTTCCTTCGTAGATCTCTGTGATCTTAGCGTCTCTGAGCGCTCTTTCCACAGGATACTCTCTGCAGTATCCGTAACCACCCATGAGCTGTACAGCTTCTCTGCACACATAGTTGGCTACGTCAGAAGCGAATAACTTGGCCATAGCTGCAGCCGGGCCGTAGTTTTCTCCGGCATCCTTAATGCATGCCGCTCTCCAGGTAAGGAGTCTTGCAGCGTCTATCTTCGTCTGCATATCAGCCAGCTTGAACTGAGTCGTCTGGAAAGCTGCGATCGGTCTTCCGAACTGCTTTCTTTCCTTTACGTACTCAACAGCCTCTTCCAGTGCGCCCTGAGCAAGACCTACAGCCTGAGCGGCGATACCGATTCTTCCGCCGTCGAGAGCCTTCATGGCGATCTTGAATCCCTGGCCTTCCTTGCCGAGCCTGTTGAACGCAGGAACTCTTACGTTCTCATATGAAACCTCGCAGTTTGAAGCTGCTCTGATACCCATTCTCTTGATGTTCTCACTTACGGTCACGCCCGGAGTCGTGTTGCCGTTCTCATCCTTGAGAGGCACTACGAATGCCGAGATACCCTTAGTTCCCAGAGTCTTGTCAGTCAGTGCGAATACGATGCACGTCTCAGCAAAACCTGAGTTGGTCGTAAATATCTTACCACCGTTGATGATGTACTCATCAGTAGCCTCGTCATATACGGCCTGAGTCTGCTGTCCTGCAGCGTCAGATCCCGCATTAGGCTCCGTAAGTCCGAAGCAGCCCGTCTTCGATCCGTCGATCAAAGGTCTGAGGAACTTCTGCTTCTGCTCTTCCGTACCGAATGAATCGATGCATGAGCAGCAGAGGGAGGTATGTACGGAGATCGTGATTCCCGCACTTCCGTCCTTCTTGGAGATCTCTTCCATGCAGAGAGCATAGCTGAGGTAATCTCCGCCTACACCGCCGTACTCCTTGGAATAAGGGATTCCCATGAGTCCGTACTTGTGCATCTTTGCAAGCAGTTCAAGGTCGAAAACTTCTGTTTCGTCCATTTCCTCTGCCAATGGCTTAACTTCATTTTCTGCAAATCTGCGATACATTTCCTGCTGAAGCAAATGTGTCTTTGATAATTTAAAGTCCATTGTTTATCCTCCTAAACTCCACTTAAATTTTGCTTACAATCACCTATTTATTTTATGTTATGCGAATTACCATGTCAAGACGCATTGCTATGTATTTCTAATGTATTCTGTATATTTTCAACATTCTATAAGCTGTCTCTGCGCACCGATTACCATTGACAAACGGCGGCTTCGGCACTAATATGGATATGAAACAAAGATAAACGATCTCCGCGACCGACGCGCGGAAGAAAGGACGGAAAACCATGTACGAAACCATTAAGTATGAAATCAGAGATAATATCGCCTACGTCACCGTCAGCAGGCCAGAGGCGCTCAACGCCATATCCACGACGGTACTGACTGAGCTGAAAGACGTGTTCCAGAAAATAGAGAACGATCCCGAGGCTAAGATCGTTATCCTTACCGGAGAAGGAAAGGCGTTCGTTGCCGGCGCTGACATCGCTCAGATGTCAGCTCTCTCGGGAGTAGAGGGTCACGACATGATCAAATTCGGCGCTGACGTGATGAACTATATGGAAGCCATCGACAAGCCGATAATAGCCGCCGTAAACGGCTTCGCTCTCGGCGGAGGCTGCGAGCTGGCCATGGCCTGCGACATCAGGATCGCCTCGGCTAAGGCAAAATTCGGACAGCCGGAGGTAAACCTGGGCATAATACCGGGCTTCGGCGGAACTCAGAGACTGCCGAGACTCGTAGGCAAGGGCATGGGCAAATACCTCATCATGACAGCTGAGATGATCGGCGCCGACGAGGCCTGCAGGCTCGGACTGGTGGAAAAGGTAGTCGCTCCTGAAGAGCTGATCCCTGAGTGTGAAAGGATCGCCAAAACCATCCTCAGCAAGGCTCCTATCGCCATCGCCACCGCTAAGCGCGTGATAAACAAGGGCGCCATGCTCGACGTTCCTGCCGGCGTTGCCCTGGAAAGCGAAGCCTTCACCGTGCCGTTCTGCTCCGAGGACAGGATCGAGGGCATGAAGGCATTCCTGGAAAAGAGAGAGGCCGAGTTCAAGAACAGATAGCAGCGAGGAAGGCGGCGTGAGCGCCGCACACGCAGCTTCACCACAGCAAGAAAATAGCGCCCTGCGATCATGCAGGGCGTTTTTGATTGTAGACAAACGACTGACTTTGACTACAAACCTGGTTTTTTCTGTTCTTTGCAGTCATTTTGTTTTTTCGCCTGAACAACTGCAAAAATCAATGGGGTTGAACGATTTTGAATGCTGTAGAACGCTTTGTAGAGGGTTTGAATGGTCTCATTCGAGGCTTTAAACCTGCAAATGCACAAAATTTTGCAGTCATATGTGAAAAATTTTAAAACAACTGCAAAAATCAATCTTCTCCAAATTGATATCCTGTATGCATAGAAAAAGTTCAATCCCGTTATGTTCGAGATTGAACTTTTGTCTACACTGCAAATTCTAACAACTGTGACGCAGACAGCGTTTATCTGTCAAAAATCTGGATGTCGGTCTCCACACCGTACTTCTTTTTGATCTCGGTGAGCTCTCCGAAATGAGGCTGTTCGCAATGCTTCTTCTGCGCCTCACGGCTCTCCCACTGCTCCCAGAGAAACATCTTGTCGTCTTCGTCGGCAAAATAGAAGAACTCGTACCTGATGCAGCCGTCTTCCTTTCTCGACTTTTCCCCTGCGCCGCAGGCCTTTACCTCTCTGTAAAATCCGTCGCGCGCAGCCTTGTCTGCGAACTTATACGTAACATAAAAATCTGTCATTCCTCTACCTCCGCAATATCATGCGATCCTTACTGTTACTCCGCGTCGTTTGCCCAGCCGCACTTGTCGATGATGAACATTATGAGTCCCATCACGATGCCCACTATGGTGGCCAGACACATACCTGTCAGCTGCACCTCTCCTATCTGGATCGAAGCTCCGGAAAGACCCACTACGAATACTACCGCCGTCATGGCCAGGTTTCTCGGCTTGGAATAATCCACCTTCTTGTCAACCAGCAATCTGATGCCGGAAGCTGCGATCATACCGTAGAGCAGGAAGCTGATGCCTCCCATTACGGGACCCGGTATGGTGCTGATGAGCGCGCTCACCTGTCCGAAGAAGGAAAGGAGTATCGAGAATACCGCCGCTCCCCCTATCACCCATACGCTGTATACCTTCGTCACGGCCATAACGCCTATGTTTTCACCATATGTCGTCGTCGGCACCGATCCGCAGCAGCCCGATATCATCGTGGATATTCCATCTGCCAGGAGCGATCTGTGAAGTCCCGGATCCCTGAGCAGATCTCTGCCCACGATCTCGCTCGTAACGATCTGATGCGATATATGCTCGGATATTACAGTCAGCGAAGCCGGTATGATGATTATTATGGCGCTGAGGCTGAACTTCGGAGCCATGAAGGCCGGAAGCGCGAATACGCTGGCCTCGGTCACCGGAGCATAGTCCACAAGGCCCATGATGAGAGCCAGTACATAGCCTGCAACGATGGCTATCAGTATCGCTATCGCCGAAGCGAAGCCCCTGAATACCACCTGTCCTATCACTGCCAGCGCCAGTGTGAATATGAATACGAACACGAATTTCGGGTCTATGGCCGCGCCTTCAGAGCTGATGATACCGCCCGTGCTGGCAGCCGAGCCAGCAAGCTCCAAACCTATAAGAGCAACTATAGGTCCCATGGCCGCAGGCGGCAGCACAGCATCTATCCAGTTCACGCCGGCGAACTTGATGATGATGGCGACTATCGCAAATATGGCGCCTGCACATATGAATCCGCCCAGACAGTACTGATATCCCATGCTGCCGATAACGATGAAGCCCGGCGACAGGAAGGCAAAGCTCGATCCCAGATATGCCGGAGCTCTGCCCTTGGTTATCAGTATGAACAGCAGCGTTCCGATGCCGTTCATCAACAGGACGATCGATGCCGGTATACCGAACAGTATCGGCACGAGCACCGAAGCGCTGAACATAGCGAAGGTGTGCTGGATGCTCAGCGGGATCCATTTACCTATAGGCGGTTTCTCGCCTATCCCGATGATTTTTCTTTCGTTCTTTTCCTTAGACATGTTCCTCTCCTAAAAAATAATATATTTGATTTATATAGTTGATGACATCCTGTCTATTGTATCACAAAAGCCGAAAAAATACTTCTACTATTTTGCTGATTTTATCTCCGCTCCGAAGACGCCGTCACGCCGGCGTCCGCGCCGCACGGAAGCGTGAATTTTACCGGGGATCTGTCTCTGGCGATAGCTTCATAAAACCTGTATCCGCCGGAAAAGTTGTAGCAGTCGAATCCCTCCTGCGTCAGGATGCGGCACGTTATGTAGCTCCTGAGGCCGCTCTGACACATCACGTACACAGGCTTTCCCCTGTCCAGCTCGTTCATCCTCGCTCTCAGGCTGTCAAGCGGTATGTTCACGAATCCGTCGATACGTCCCGCCCTGCACTCTTCCGCCGTCCTGGCATCCAGCAGCGTCACATCGCTGCGTTCGCACAGCTGCTCCAGCTCCTCCCAGTGGAACTGCTTGACGAGACCGTCGCGAAGATTCTCCGCCATGAAGCCCGCCATGTTCACCGGATCCTTTGCCGAAGAATAAGGCGGTGCATAAGCCAGGTCGAGATCCGCGAGCTCGTCCATGCTCATTCCGGCGCCGATCGCCGTAGCCAGCACGTCGATGCGCTTGTCCACACCGTCAAAGCCTACTATCTGCCCGCCCAGAAGCTTCAAGGTCTTCCTGTCGTATATCACCTTCATCGTCATAGTCGTAGCGCCCGGATAATATGTCGCGTGCGACGCCGGCGACAGCACGATCTTTTCGTAGTCAAGCTCCAGAGCCTTCGCCGTCTTCTCGTTTATGCCCGTATTGGCTATCGTCATGTCAAACAGCTTAATGACCGATGAGCCCTGGGAACCTCTGTATCTGCTGTGACCGCCGCATATGTTGTCGGCCGCTATCCTGCCCTGTTTGTTGGCAGGTCCGGCCAGCGATATGAGCGCAGCCTCGCCGGTCACGGAATGCTTCACCTGTACCGCGTCTCCCACGGCATATATATCTGGCTTCGACGTTTCCATGGTATCGCTGACGATGATGCTGCCCTTGATGCCGGTCTTAAGTCCCGCCTTCTCAGCGAGCGTCGTATCCGGTGTGACGCCTATCGCCAGGATCACCATATCGGCCGTCAGCGGCTCCTCGTCTTTGAGCAGCACGGTCACGCTCTTCCCCTCGTGCTCAAAGCCCTCTACAGAGCTGCCGAGCTTAAGGGTCACGCCCTTTTCTCTGAGCTTCGCATGCACCGCACAGGCCATGTCATAATCCAAAGGCGACAGAAGCTGCTTCGGCCTCTGCACGATGGTCACATCGACACCTGAATTCACCAGGTTTTCGGCCATCTCCACGCCTATATATCCGCCTCCGGCGATAACCGCTCTCTCAGGGCTTCTGCGGACTATCTCCTCCTTGATCCTGAACGTGTCCTCAACGGTACGCAGCGTAAATATGTTTTCGCTGTCGCTTCCCGCAAGGCGCGGCTTCGTCGGCCTAGCTCCCGGAGCCAGTAACAGCTTGTCGTAGCTGTCTTCAAACACCCTGCCCGTCCTCAGATCTCTGACGGTAACGGTCCTGTTATCCGCGTCTATGTCAGTCACCTCATGAGCCGTCCTCACGTCTATGTTGAACCGCTCGCGGAAGCTCTGAGGCGTCTGCAGCGTCAGCTCCTCCTTTTTCGTTATCACGCCTCCGACATAATACGGCAGACCGCAGTTAGCGTAGGATACGAACCCGCTCCTTTCAAAAACCGTGATCTGCGCTTTTTCGTCAAGCCTTCTGATCCTGGCTGCCGCCGTAGCTCCGCCAGCCACTCCGCCGATTATGATGACCTTCATATGCTTCCTCCGTTTCCTTACGCCCACTTTACCGGCGTATCCTCCCCGATCCTGAGTATGTCGTTATGGACGCATCTCAGCTTGGGAGTTATCAGTCTGTCCTCGTGCATGTGGCCGAAATACCACCTTTGAAATCTCCGGCCGTCGGATATCATCTCATACCAGCCGTCCAGTATGTCCGGCAGACGATAATCCGCATCTATCTCCTTGGCCCGCGCAAAGAATTTCCGTGCAAAAAGCGGGCTCTCATGTGTGATGACGTAATCTATCTCATTTAGGTTGTCCATCAGCATCTTACTGCCGTATTCCGTCTCGGCCTCCGACGGTTCCTCTTCCTTCCACCAGCTCTCGCCCTCTGTGCGCCTGTCCTTGTCGCTCGAGCGCGCGCCGCCAAAGGTGAATATATTGCACCCGCATACGCTGTACAGCTCGCCTCGCATCAGGTGCATCACGCGCTCGCCCACCATGTGAGCTTTACCGCCGTTCCATACGACAGTTTCCATGGCGTTGAGGATCGCGTGGTTCTCATGGTTGCCGTCTATGAAGGCCACGGTTCCCGGAAACAGCTGCGCCAGCGTCTCCGCCTTGTAAATATAATCGCTGTCCCAGACGTATCCCGCATCGCCCGCTATTATGAGCACATCTTCCTCATTCATCTCCCCTTTTTCGTGCAGTCCGAAAAAGGGAATGAACGATCCGTGCATGTCTCCCGTAATAAAAATTCTTCCTGTCATTCTTTCTTCCTTATATACATCTATCGCCCGTCGCAGCCGTCAAGCCTGTGATAGTGATATATGCCGTCTATCTCGTCTCTGTCTATCCTGCCCTCAAAATACATGTACTGCAGATGCGATATCGCCTCTCCCGTGGCGAACCACTTCTGCGGAGCTGGGAATTCATCCCAGTTGCGGCACTCGATCTCCCATGTCATGTCACGCGCCACCTCATACGGCGTCTTCCACTTATCGCCCAGTATCTGCTCGGCCTCCGCAAGTCTGTCCTCGTGATGCCTATACAGCTCCTTTATACGGTCGTACATATTATCCACGGGCGTTCCGTGCGCCGTCAGCAGAAGCTCGACGTCCAGCTTTTCCACCTTCGCCAGGCTGTCGAGGTAATCCTTCAGCGGATTGTCAGCGGCAAGCTCGATGGTGATGTTCGGCGTTATCGTGCCTAAGATGTGATCGCCGCAGAAAAGCATCTTCTTTTCATCATCGTAAAGACACATGTGGCCCGGCGTGTGGCCCGGCGTCTCTATCGCCCTCAGCCTGTAGCCGCCGTATTCCAGCACGTCGCCTTCGTCCACGTACGTGAAGTTTATCTTGGAATCGTGCACATACTTCCTGCCCGGATGTATATCGGTGTTCCTGCCGAATTCGGCCTTCGGGAATCCGAACTTCAGAAACATGTCGTCGAGTATGCGCCAGTAGAGATTGCCGGCCTCAAAATTCATCAGCTCGCCGTCAGTCTCTCCCGAATAGATGATGCTCTCCTCCTTCGCAAACTTCGGCACCAGTCCGCAGTGATCAGAATGAAGATGCGTGATGAACACGTCGGTCTTCTCGATGCCCAGCTCATCGAACGCGCTGCGCAGAGCCTCCTCGCATTCCGGTCTGTTAAAGCCCGTATCTATCAGCAGATTGCCCTCCGTCCTGTCGCCGCTCGTTATTATGTAAGCGTTTATCTCACGCAGCGGATTGTTCGGCAGCGGCACCACCTTACTGTATATATTTTCAGCTACCTTCGTTACCATGTTTCCTCCCCGTATATCCAGATTCGCGCACCCGCTTTTCTGCGCGTATACGCACCCGTCGCCGGACGCGCATCCCTGCCCGAGCCCGCACATTCATAACCCCGTCTCAGGCACATACTTCATATATAATATCCGCAATCGTGGTTTTTTGCAACCAGAGCATTCTTCGGGTTTATGAAATTCGCTCCGTATAATCTTACCTCCCCGATCATGGATCTCATATACCTGCTTGCATGCCCACTTGTTAATATTCTCTGATCTACTGCGATTTTTAACAAAATAACGGCTTTTGTGGCTTCGCAGCAGAGTCCGTTTGCTAATATTTCTCGTTTTACTTGTGATATTAACAAGTTTCAGCTCTGTCAGCGCCAGATTAGTGTTAAAAACAATTTGATATCATCATATATTATCAACTGCCCCTCGCTCAGAACGTCTACAGAGCCGATAATTGTTAAAATTTCAATCTTACTGATTATTTTTAACAACTCCTTCTGCCCCATAGATGCAAAACGGCCTGCCGCATCATCTGATACGACAGGCCGTCCCGGATCCTTTCAGGTCTCAATCTACTGCCACCATCACGGACGTCGCCTTGATCACCGCGTAAGCTTCCTTACCGACTTCAAGGCCCAGCTCCTCGATAGCCGCCATGGATATCGTCGAGCTTATGACGTTGCCGCCGCCGATATCGATCTTCACGATACCGTTAACGGCCCCTTTCTGTATTTCCGTAATAGTTCCCTTGAGCTGATTTCTTGCGCTTAGTCTCATGTTACCGCCTCCTTTGTGATTTATCTATCCTATATTAGTCAATATATCACAGAGAGGCAATTTAGTATGTTGCTTTAGCAACAATTTTTTTGTCAATCGTTATTATTATAAATTATTTTCCCTTTCTTAATCGTGTACAACACTTTCATGTCATAAATATCTTTGCTTGCTGCGCACTCATAAGGATCCCTGTCTACTATAGTTATATCTGCAAACTTCCCTGTTTCGATACTTCCCTTGTCATTTTCCGCCGCTTCAGCATATGCAGCGTTTACCGTATACATTTTTATCGCGTCTGTAACCGAGATATTCCTTACAGGATTATCTCCATTCACACAATGCGCGATATCAACAAGCGGCTCTATAGCCGTAACCGGGCAATCCGAACCTCCGCAGACCGTTATTCCGGCATCTATTATCCTGTTAAACGGATCCCAGCGGTTTGCACGTTCTCTGCCCAGAATCATTTCAAATTCACCGCCCTCTTTTTTATCCCACAGATACGTGAATCCCGGCTGCATCGAAAGTATCAAGCCCAGATCCTTTGCCATGCGTATCTGATCATCGGTCGGAAGGCAAAAATGTTCTATCCTGTGTCTCAAATCCTTTTTCCCCTGCTCTGTTATAACTCTATGGTACGTATAAATCAGCTGATCTATAGCACGCTCCCCTACCGCATGAAGCGTACATTGTATTCCTGCTTTATGTGCATCAGAAACAACTCTGTATACTTCTTCGTCATTATGATACAAAACCCCTCTCAGAGCCGGAGCTGTAACAAAAGGCTCAAAATTAGCCATCGTATACTCGAACAAAGCGCCGTCAAGCGTCAGGCACCCGCCAACTCTTGGCAATCCTCTGTCGAGAGCCTTCTGTACATCCCAAGTCTGATAAAACACCGTCATATCTATAGGCAATGAATCTCCCCTGTCCAATATAAGGTCAATATCCCTATCACCGTCAACAAATTGTCCGAAAAGCCCATGTATAGACGTTGCTCCCTTTGAAGCCGCATAATCAGCACAATCATTTATGAATTTCCAAAGCTCATCGTCCGTAAGCGAGCCTAATATATTAGCGGTTGCAAGGAATGATGATTCATCAGATAGGTACATGCCGTTTGCTGTACCATCCTTTTTTTCAACACCGGGATAATCATCGGGAACATTAGCAATTTCAACACCCGCTGAGTTTACAGAACAGCCGTGCAATGTCGCTGCAAATATCACAATCTTATGCCCATTGCAAATCTCGTCAAGCTCCCATCTGTCAGGATAACGATTCTCTTTAATATTCTGCGGAACATAATTAACGCCGTATACCCATCCGTCACCTTTTTCTTTTTCACATCGCTCCTTCAAAGCTGCAAGGACATCTGCAATCGTACCACAATTCTGAAGATCAACGCCGTTCAAATTTATTCCTGCATTCAAAACATGCACATGACAGTCAGTTAAACCCGGTAATACCGTGTTCCCTTTTGCATCTATCACCTGATCAGCTTCAGCGTCCGTATCGCCATTACCAACCTGAACGATTCTTCCATCCTTTACGGCAATCCAATTGTATTTATTAAGTTCCTTATCCATGGATATCACATTGCCGTTTTTTATCAGCATATCATATTTCATTTTGTTCACCTCCCGGTATAATTTTCGTGCCGGGCTCAATGAGCGCCGGCACGATTATACAATCTTACAACAGATTTACAGCTGCTCCTTGAGCTCGTCTTCCTTGATTCTGTTCTTATAGAAGAAGCTATCCGAACAGAATATGAATCTGAGTATTGCTGAAATAAACAGGAATGCAGCCATGAGCAGGAATGCCGGAGTATAAGATCCCGTAAGATCATATATTATTCCCACTATCGATGATCCAAAGGCAACTCCTAAAGCAATGAATATGTTAAGGTACGATATGAATTTACCTATTTCTTTTTCACCGAACATATAATTCATTACCAGTGGCGAAATAACATTTACTGCCGGGCATCCGAAACCATATCCCAGTATGAGTATTATTACCATCCATGAGTAAGTCGGTATCATAATCGTTGCCAGGAAAGCTATACCGAATATTATGGATACAACTACAGCTCCGCCTCTTAAATTAAACCTATCACAATATGCTCCAACAACAATCTGACCAATAGTCAGTGCTCCAAACATGAGGGAGAAAACGGACGATGATATGGAATTCGGCAGTCCACTGAGCTCGAGGAACGGCATCGTGTGGCTGAGCAGAGTTCCCGATGCTATAGTTATGGAAGTGGCTGACAGCAAAACAATCCATGTTGACGGTCTCTTAATAGCTCTTTTGAATGTTGCTCCCAGAACAACCTCGTCACCGGTTTTAACTTCTTCAACATCACCTTTACGAACCAAACCCTTATCTTCAGGCGACCACTTCATGAATACGAGAACGCATGGTATACAGATAACTACGAGACAAAGTCCTATTATGAGATATCCAACTCTCCACCCCATGCTCTGAACTATTATATTCATGAGCCATGACATTATCATTGCTCCGAGCGGCGAAAACAGTATTCCAAGAGCTACGCCTCTTAATTTCATTCCGAACCAATTACTTATTATTACAGTACATGGCGTACTCGTTAACAGCGAGAAGCAGAAGCCCATTGGGATTGACAATACATAGAACTGCCAAAGCTCGCTGGCTGCAGCAAATCCGAAGAACGATACTGCTCCGCAAATTGCTCCGAAGATCATTATCTTCCTTATCGCTGTCTTAATCATCTTGTTCTGGAAGATAAACAGAGCCAATATACTTGCCAGGCATTGTATCGTTACATATATTGAGTATTGGCCTATCGTAAATCCAAGGTCTTCCGTAACTGGTAAGAAAAATACACCTGTTATCGACACTATACATGAATATCCAAATACAATAAGAATGAATCCTGCCAGTGTGGTCCACCAGCCAAAATAGACTTTTCCATTAGCGTCAAATATCTTACTTTCTTTCATCTTCAGCTCCTTTCTTAATACCTCTCTGATTATGCTTTGTAAGCCACTTTACCGCCCTTGATCGTCATCAGCGCTTTCATATCGTATATTTCATCTGACGATGCGTATTCGTAAGGATCTCTGTCTATTATTGTGAAATCAGCGTCTTTGCCAACTTCTAACGAGCCCTTACGATCTTCAATATGTACAGAATAAGCTGCATTATACGTAAATATCTTTATAGCGTCTGTCACAGATACATTACGTCTCGGATCAGGATTTTTTATACAGCAGGCAATGCCATAAAGCGGATCAGTTAGAGATACCGGAGAATCAGAACCACCACATATGATTCCGCCTCTTTTGATTATTTCAGGGAATACTTCCATACGATCTGCACGTTCTCTTCCGAACAGCAGCTCATAATATCCGCCTTCCGGCTGTCCCCACATTCCTGTAAAGGAAGGCTGCATTGAGGCAATCAGATTCATTTCAGCCAGCATGTCCATGTGCTTATCCGTAGGTAACGAAAAATGCTCTACACGATGGCGAAGATCCTTCGGGCCCTGTTCTCCTATTACCTGTTTAAAAACATATAATAACTGGTCTATTGCACGTGTTCCCAAGGCATGAAATGCGCATTGTATATCATTCGCATGTGCTTCTGAAACCAGCTTATATATTTCTTCATCCGTGTGCAGCAGGAAACCTCTTCTTTCAGGCCTTTCAGGATAAGGCTCTTCCAGAGCCATAGTGTATTCAAAACCAGCGCCGTCCAATGTCAAACAACCGCCTATCCTGTTCAGCCCATACGGTTTGATTTTCTCCAGATCCCATGTTTGATAAAAAACTTCTATGTTAATAGGCAGTTCATCTCCACGGTTGATAACAAGATCTACATCTTTATCTCCATCGACGAATTGACCCATAAGTCCAACCATAGTTGTAACGCCTTTGGATGCAGCGTAGCTGCTGCAGTCCTTAACAAATTCAAACAGTTTATCGTCAGGCAATAACGCAAATGCTTGACCCATAACAGGAAATACTGCATCATCAGAGCGCAAAACTCCTATCAGTTCTCCGTTTGCATCTCGGTCAAGATCAGCCACGTCCGGGATTTCTACTCTCTTCATAGCTTCAGAATTGAGAGCAACTCCATGTAACGTCTGTGCCGCGATCATTATCGGATGTCCATTGGATATAGCATCCAGCTCATATCTGTCCGGGAATCTGCCTTCTTTTAAGTTCTGTGACATGAATCCCGCTCCAAACACCCATTCATCCGCTGCTGCTTTCTCACAGGCATCCTTCATCAATGCTAAAACTTCATCTATCGTTTTAGTCTCTGTAAGATTTACGCTGTTAAGGAAGAACCCTGTCGGCATTACATGAGCATGAGCATCGAATAAGCCCGGTAACACGGTAGCTCCTTTCAAGTCGATCGTTTCAGCACACTCTCCGTCAAAGTCACCTTTGCCCAGAGCTGCTATAACACCGTCTTTGACAGCCACCCAGTTTGCTCTGCTTTCGGAGTCATCAATTGTTATGATGTTTCCGTTTTTCAAAACCAGATCGTATTTCATATAAACCTCCTTTACCATTGATATTGTGCGCACACTAATAGAAATAGCAATTAATATGCCATGCCGTGCATACTTACAAGCGCCCCAAATAACCATTGGAATTTCAACGCTTACGCCTATTGCTCATACCAACTCTCAAAAATTAAAAAAAGAGCAGTGTCAGACTGTACTGACACTGCTCAATGTGTATTTTTTCAGAATATTTTATTTATATTGAAAAATCGCGTTTGCAGGATGGACGTATTTTCGTCCTGACATTGTTATTATGCACTTACGTTTTGTATCACTAGGCTGCGAGAGCTGGCTTTATACACCACCCCCCCCCCCGGGTTGGTGAGTCCGAGTGGAGGCAGGTGGTGGTAAAACAGC
>CASESB010000031.1 GCA_949290475.1 uncultured Bacillota bacterium | reverse complement strand
CTCGGCCTGTGAATGCCCGGCGTATCGATAAACACGATCTGAACATCCTCGCCGATATCATCGTCGGCATAGTGAGTATATATCCCGCGTATGGCGTTCCTGGTAGTCTGAGGCTTGTCCGTGGTTATCGCTATCTTCTCTCCCAGTATGGAATTAAGAAGCGTTGACTTGCCCACGTTAGGCCTTCCTATTATGCTGACAAAACCCGTCTTCATAATCACACCTCCTGCTTATCGAGCACGAAACCCAGCGGCAGCAGCTCCTCCAGCTTCCTGACGTTGAGATGATCGCGATCCTTTCCCGTTATCACGTATATATCCGGGGCGAACTCATACATGAACTGACGGCATATGCCGCACGGCAGCGATTCCGTCGGCTCCTCCGCATCAGCCGCGATGGCTATGGCGACGAAGCGCCTCTCTCCCTCGGATATCGCCTTGACGAACGCCGTCCTCTCGGCGCATATAGTGGCCCCGTAAGACGAATTTTCCACGTTCACTCCCGAATAGACCCTGCCGCTCTCGGCCAGCAGCGCCGCGCCGACCCTGAAGCCCGAAAACGGCGCGTAAGCGTTGGCCGTCGCTTTGACGGCCATATCGTAAAGCGATACCATCATTTCCTCGTAACCGATGTCGTTTCCTGCACCCATATCATTTCCTTTCGAGCCCCAGCTCCCGCATCACTTCTTCCTCGCGCACGCGCATCTCGCGCTTTTCATCCTCGTCCATGTGATCGTATCCCAGAAGATGGAGCACGCTGTGGACGAAAAGATACACGATCTCCCGTTCCTCGGAATGACCGTATTCCCTGGCCTGCTCCCTGGCCTGCTCCCTGCAGATCACCACATCGCCGAGCATGTATTCCTCTTCATCGTCTATCTCATCGAAATCCTCAACGAGAGGAAAAGACAGCACGTCGGTGTGCGAGTCAACGTTTCTATACATGCTGTTCAGCCTGCGGATCTCGTCTCTGGTCACGAACGACAGGCTGATCTCGGCGCCTTCGCTGTTCAGCCCCTCCTTTTCGAGGCACAGCTCCGCCGCTTTTTCAAAGGTTCCCATCAGCCGGTCGTCAGCCGTCTTTTCACTGCTGCACAATATCCTCATATGTCCTACTCTTCCTCCTTAGGCGGATGAGCCCTGTAATACACATCGTAAGCGTTGATTATCTTCTTTACCAGCCTGTGACGCACCACGTCAACGTCCTTCATATAGCAGAAGCTGATCTCATTCACGTTCTTCAGCACCTTTGACGCCTCTATGAGTCCGGAACGCTTGCCGCGCGGCAGATCTATCTGTGTCACGTCGCCGGTGACTACGACCTTGGATCCGAAACCCATCCTGGTAAGGAACATCTTCATCTGCTCCGGCGTAGTATTCTGCGCTTCGTCAAGGATGATAAACGAATTGTCCAGCGTACGGCCGCGCATGTATGCCAGCGGCACGACCTCGATGACTTCCTTTTCCTTGAGGCGCAGCGCGCTTTCCCTGCCCAGCACGTCGTAAAGCGCATCGTACAGCGGTCTGAGGTAAGGGTCCACCTTTTCCTGCAGATCTCCCGGAAGGAAACCCAGTCTCTCTCCGGCTTCCACTGCCGGACGCGCCAGTATGATCTTCTGTATCTCCTTGTTCTTGAAAGCGTTGACCGCCATGGCGACGGCGATATACGTCTTGCCGGTACCCGCAGGCCCGATGCCGAATACCACGTCGCGCTTCCTGATGCAGTCCACGTACACCTTCTGACCTATGGTCTTCGGTCTCAGCGGCTTCCCTTCGTGAGTAAAGCATATGATATCGTTTCCTACCTTCTCGCTTCCGTACGACATGCCCTTATCGCTCAGATCTGCGATGTAGCCTATCTTCTGCTCGTCCAATTTGCCTCCTTCCTCCAGCACGCCCATCATCTCCCTGATGATCTTCTCTGCCTGAGCCGTGCCTTCTCCCTTCAATATCAGATGATTGTCTCTCTGTATTATATCCACGTTGAAATTATCTTCTATCAGCTTCAGATTGCTGTCCAGTCCGCCGAACAGCTCCCCGCGGTCTATGCTGTCGCTGATATCGACGTTCACCATGTTTGATTTCCCGTTTCTGCGGTTTTCCAACTGTTATCTACCTGCTTTCCTTTAGTTGCATACGCTGCATGCGCTGCACGAATTGCATACGCTGCATGCGCTGCATGAGTTGTATGCGGCGGCCGTGCGTGCGCCGCTCCTGTCTTTATTATATTTTCTCGCGCCTGAAAATTCAAATGTTATTATCCTTATCTGCCCTCCGCCGTGCGCCGTATCTTGCGCCGTTTCACTCATCGCTGCGTGCGCCGTTTCCGGCAGCCTCGATTATCCTCTCGGCCGTTCTGATACCGTCTACCGCAGCCGACATGATGCCGCCCGCATATCCCGGACCTTCACCCGCCGGATATACTCCTCTGACGTTCGCCTGGCACGACTCGTCTCTCAGTATCCTCACCGGCGACGAGCTTCTCGTCTCCACAGCCGTCATGACAGCCTCGTCGCTGTCAAAGCCCGCGAGCCTGCGTCCCAGAAACGGCATGGCCTCCGTTATGGCCTCGGCTGCAAACCCGGGTATGCTGCGTCTTACAACATCACCGCTGTCGCTGCGGAACTCCCCGTATGTCGATCTCGGCAGACGTCCGCCGCCGTTTTCATAAGCCAGCCGTTCGTATCTGCGCTGAAATTCGACACCCGCCAGCGGATGATCCGAACCGAAATCCTCGGTCCTCACGTCCACCAGCAGTCCACTGTTGGCAAAAGCGCCTCTTCTGTCGCTGTTGCTCATACCGTTGGTGACGGCCGTTCCGGGCTCCGACGACGCGTCGATCACGAAGCCTCCCGGACACATGCAAAACGTATACACGCCCCTGCCGTTTTCACACCTGTGATTCAGCTTGTAATCGGCCGCGCCCAGGATCTCCGCCAGCCCCGCGTCTCCGTACTGGGCGGCATTTATCATCTCCTGCGGATGCTCTATGCGCACCCCGATGGAAAACGGCTTCTGCTCCATCTCAAAACCTTCCTCCAGCAGCATTGCGAACGTGTCTCTGGCGCTGTGCCCTATGGCCAGCACGAGACTGTCCGCTTTTATAATGCGCTCCGTTCCGTCGCGGCTGACGGTTTTTACGGCGCTGAGCCGCCTGCCTCGCGCCGCCTCTGCGGTCACTATTCCGGTAAGCCTGGTATCGAACAGTATCTCCCCGCCCAGAGCCTCGATCTTCTTTCTTATACCGCGCACCACTCCGCGAAGTCTGTCCGTGCCGATGTGCGGCTTCTGCTTATACAATATCTCCGCGTCTGCGCCGGCCGCCACGAACTCAGCCAGCACCTTCGTGATGCGGATATCCTTTATGCCGGTAGTCAGCTTGCCGTCGGAAAACGTACCGGCGCCGCCCTCTCCGAACTGCACGTTCGACTCCGTATCAAGGACGCCGTCCTTCCAGAACCGCTCCACGCTCCTGATTCTTTCTTCTACCCGCTGTCCGCGCTCTATCACCAGCGGCTTCATGCCGGCCTCAGCCAGTATGAGCGCCGCGAACATCCCGCACGGCCCGAAGCCCGCTATCACCGGGCGCTCCGTATCCACCGCCGCCTTTACCGCGACCGGCGGCTCGTATTTCTTCTCTGTCGCCCGCGGCAGTCGCAGTCTTTCACGACATGAAAAATCGAGCGTATACACCAGCCTGACATCAGGCTTTTTCCTGGCGTCGATCGATTCCTTCACGATCCTGATATCTTCTATCTTCAGTCCGGGCTTGCCGAGCTTCTTTCTCACGGCGTCCGCAAGAGCCTTGTGCAATTCCGCGTCGTCCGCAAGAGACTTGCGCCCTTTCGCGTCATCCGCAAGAGCTTTGCGCCCTTTCGCGTCGTCCGCAAACGCTCCGCGCCCTTTCACGGCACCCGCAAACGCTCTGCGCCCTTCGCCCGGCCTCAGCTTTATCTGATTGATCCTGTATCTCATCTGCCGCACCTGCCGTTTATCGTAGCCGCCGCCCGTATCCCGGTCTCCCATGCGTTCTGGAGGTTGAAACCGCCGCACGGACCCTGCACGTCGATGATCTCGCCTGCAAAGAAAAGCCCTCTCACGAGCCACGACTCCATCGTCTCCATATCTATCTCAGCCAGTGAAACTCCGCCAGCCGTGCACTGCGCGCTTTTCCAGCCCTTCACGCCCTTCACCGGCAGCTTCCAGCCTTTTATTTCCTCCGGCTTCACCCTGGCGGCGAGACGCTTCGTCAGGATGCCGAATGTATTCTGACGTCCGGATATCTCCTCTGACGTAAAATCAGGCGCCAGGTCGAGCGATACCGAAAAACGCTTCAGCGCATCCCTGAAATCTTCTCCCGCCTCGCTCTTTATGTGCGGCGTCAGGTTGAAAACACAGATGCCCGATATACCGTCCGCCGTGAACTGCACCTCGCCGCTTTCCTCCGCCACCGGACTGCCGTCCTTCAGCAGCACAACTCTGCATTTCGCTCTCACGCCCTTGACGTCGCTGAGATCACTGCATTCTATGGCCGTCAGTATCGGATACACTCTGCCGACGCTGTGACCCAGGCCTCTTGCCAGAGAATAACCGTCTCCCGTCGTTCCAAACTGCGGCGCCGCCTTTCCTCCTGCGGCCAGCAACACGTTATCGGCTCTGATTATCTCTTCCCTGCCGTTTCTCATGCACGTTATTTCAAAACCGGCTCCGCCCGCTTCGCGATCGCTTTTTGCCGCGTTCTCAGGCACTGAAGCGCCGCCCTGCGCCGGCCGCTTTGCTTGCTTTGCCGCTGCGACGCTGATATCCATGACCGGCGTATCCGTCATGACAGTGATATCCTTCTCTTCCACGGCCGCCATCAGGCTTTCCACAACGTCTGGCGCATAGTTTGAATACGGAAAGTATCTTCCCTCCTCGTCGGCGTACGTCTCAAGGCCGAGCGATTTAAAAAATTCCAGGGTAAGATCCTTGCCGGCACAGGCTGCATTCGTGATATTGCAGCGTCCTCCGCCGGTTGCCATGATCTTTCTCCCCGGAACCTCGTTTTTTTCGATTATACATGCTTTGATGCTCTTATCAAGCGACGCAGCGGCGGCAAGTCCTGCCGCCCCCGCGCCCACTATGCATACGTCATATCTTTTCATCTGTCTGTACTCCCGTCACCGGATCAGCGGCGGTCTTAACTGCAGCGGCCATATCAACGGCAGCAACCGTCGGCGATGCTTTCCCGATTGCAGTCTCGGAAGCTCCGGCAGCCGATGGCGCAGCAGCTCCGGCGTCTCCGGCATTCGCACTGTTTTCGCCGCCCCCGCCGGTCGCGCCGGCATTGACACCGCCTGCATCAGCTCCGGCAGTCGCCGCAACCCCGACATTCACACCGCTCGCACCGCCTGCATCAGCTCCTACCCCGGACGACACGGCTGCCCCGCTCACTGCAGAGACAGGCATTCCTGCCGCCGCAGCAGCTGCCGCCGCTTCCTCCGCTTCTCTCATTTTCAAACGCTCCAGAACCTTTTCCGGCGTTTCGTCCTCTTCCGTTATCTTTATCGGCTCGCGCCTTTTCTTGTATATCTTCACGTAAGGCTTCTTTTCATGCGGCATATGTATACCGAGCTCTATGACGTTCACGCCCTGCATAAGCAGGAATATGCCCACGAGCACCGGCGCTGTCATCCACTGTACGAGCGGATTGATAAAACCGAAAAGTCCTACCAGCACGGTAATCAGACCCGTCACCATCGTCGTGCGGAAGTTTGAAAGTTTTCTCTGCTTATCAATGTGCGTCGCCGCCTCGATACGCAGTATGCCGGCAACGAACATCCACATCCCGAATACCAGCGGTATAGCGGTATCCGCCACCAGCTGATTGCAGAGTATGAGTATACCCAGAAGCAGTGTTATCAGTGCGTCTGTCAGTATCCACCCGTTGTTGTCTCCCTTGTTGTGGAGACCTCTGCCTATGAAATAGGCAAGCGCATGGATAAGTCCGTTCAGCACCATTATCAGCCCCACTATGAAAGCCAGCGAAAGAAATGTCTGTCCGGGATTCATGAGACAGAACGCTCCCGTCGCGATCATAAGAACTCCGCTCAATATAGTCAATATACGCATAAATCGTCTGCTCCTTTACCAGATATCGTTATAAACCTCTGACCGCGCTTCTTTTTCGTCGGTCTTCTTCATTCC